>NZ_JAMXXP010000021.1 GCF_024129355.1 Acinetobacter lwoffii
TCTGATACATCTGATACATCTGATACATCTGATACATCTGATACATCTGATACATCTGATACATCTGATACATCTGATACATCTGATACATCTGATACATGTAACTGATTATTAGTTGAGATTTTCTCTGAGCTGAAATTGACTGCTGTTACGTCAGCTGCAGAAAATTGATAGCTTTTACTGATAGTTCTTTCTTTAATAGGAGGATCACCAAATTGGATAATATAATTTGCATCAGTCACTGCCTTAATTGTTACTAGACCAAATTTATGATGTTTGACTTGATCCCCAATATTTAATTCATGTTGAGCTGTTGTATCTCCTGATGAATGTGCAAAATCTTTAAGTAGAGATTCGATAAATTTTTGAGTTAAAGGAGAGGGCTCATTCAATAAACTTCGATCAAAGTCAAACAAGAAACGTGAAGGGATTTTATTCGATCCTCTTTCAGTAAGGCCTTCAGATTCAGTGATGTACAATAAGTCTTCAGCACGTGTGAAAGCAACATAAGCTAATCTACGATCTTCCTCTAGTTTGACTCTATCTGAAAGAGATTTTGCGTTTGGTAAAGATCCATCATTAAAATGAGGTAAAAAAACAGCTTTAAACTCTAGGCCTTTAGAAGAGTGGATGGTCATAATTTGGATTTCATCTTTTTCTTCATCTTCATCAGCTTCACGAGTATGTTCATTAAGAATATCGATGTATTCTGATAATGGTACATCTTGCTGCCTGCGAATTTCGAGTTGTAAAACTGAATCAATTAAATCTTCTACATTAATAATGCGTTGCTCGTTAGTACCTTCTCTCAAATAGTTGAGATATCCTGATGCTCTTAATACATTATGAATTAGGGTCGAAAGTTTTGTTGATGTTTTTTTACTTCGCATGAGTTCTATGACTTCAATATATTCTCCGGCCGAAGTTTTATTGAAATCAGGATCATTAGATTGTTGTAAGTATTTAAGAGCTTCGTAATAACTACAAAGTTTTAGATCTGAAGTCTGCTCAATTTTTTTTAATAAGATTTCTCCTACACGTCTTTTGGGTTCTTTAATACTTTTTAAAAATGATTCATTGCAATCATTTTCTATCATTTTGATATAAGCAATAGCGGTTTGAATTTCTTTTTTCGCATAGAACTTTATACCATCAGCAATGGTATAGGGAAATCCAGCTTTAACAAAAGCACTTTCAATTGGTTTTTTTGAACGATGTGAACGGACGATAACGGCAATATTCTTCCATGAATATGGAGTATTTTTACCTTTTGCTTGATATGTTTTTTCCTGAATGATTTTATTAATTTCATCAACAATAAATTGCATTTCTTGTTTATCTTTTTTGCAATGAAAATGTGTGACATCTTCACCTTTACCACGTTTAGGAATGCTCGATTTATCTATACGTATCTCATTTTTTGAAATGAGTTGATTTGAAACTTCAACAATTTGCTGAGTTGATCGATAATTCTCATAGAGCTGCAAATCTATAACATCAGGAAAGTTTTTATTAAAATCTAAAAAAACAGAAATGTCTCCACCCTTGAACGAGTAAATAGACTGATCAGGATCACCTACGACAAAAAGATTATGATGTTTACCTGTCAAATAAGAAATTAAAGTCTTTTCACGAAGGCTACTATCTTGAAATTCATCCACCATAATGTATTCAAGGCAAGTTTGCCATTTATCTAATACATAGGGATCAGTTTCAAACAAATATAAAGTAAACTCTAGTAAATCAAAGAAGTCATAGTTTGCATATTCTACTTGTCGAGCTAAATAATGACCTAAAACATCAGAATAACGTGAGATTTCATCTGCTAGGTATCGATAATTTGGTTGGGATAATAAATTGCTTAATTGGTGATTAAAGTTTAAGACGTTTTCTGCATAAGTATAATTACTTAATCCTGTCATTTTAGTGACATAAGGAAAATTTGATTTATATTGAAAAAGAGCCATTTGTAAAGATTTTAGTTCGCCATCTTTTATGGTGAGATTTAAATCTTTGTAAATATCTCTGAAGGTTTTTTCTAATTTATTATCATCGATAATCTCAAATTCTTTTTTTAAGTGTAGGCGATGAGCATCTTCACGAATAACTTTATAGCAAAAACCGTGATATGTACTAATTAAAGCACCTTCTAGATTGGTATTACTGATATCTCTAATGCGTTTTTTCATCTCATCAGCAGCTTTACGAGTAAAAGTAATACATAAAATATTATCAGGGCTTATACCATCAATGTCAGTTAGATAAAGATAGCGACTAACCAATGCGCGAGTCTTACCTGAACCAGCTCCTGCAGTTAAGCGAATATACCCTTCAGTAGTTTCAACGGCTTTGCGCTGTGATTCATTAAGTTCATCTAAAAAGCTAGTGTTCATTTTTAATTCTCCACCAAAGACGTATCAACAAAAGTATTCAATAAAACTTCTAATTCTTTGGAATGAATGGACTGTTGCATAGCCATGAGGCGAGTAATTTTCATTTTGCCATTTCGATAGATTTTAAAACTAGTATTGATATTATCTTTATGGATAAATAGCTGAAGTTCATATTCAAGAGGTTTAGTTGATAACAATTGAAAGCCATTCTGATTTAATTGACTTTGGATTTTAACTATTAATGTGTCGAAAGGTTTTTGAGGATCAAAGGCCTTATTATTAACAGGGCAATTAATTAAATAAGCATACTTTTTTGACCGTGTTAAAGCTGTATAGGTCCATTTAAATCCATTTAACGTTTTTAAGTCATTTTGAGGGCGAGCTAAATTAATATATACATTTTCCCATTCACCTCCTTGAGCTTTATGACAAGTCATAGCATAGCCAAAACGTAGATATAAGGCATTTATATAAGGATCATTTTGAATCGCTTGTTTATATTCAGGAGTACCACGTTTTAAATGAGGGTGGCGTTGTTTGAAATGAATAACTAAAGCTTGAAGCTCTTTAGTAGAAGTTTCGTTTTCTTCATTCCAAATTTTGTGATGTAAAACTTTACATTTGATACTAGCAAATGAATCTTCTTTTCTTAATTCAATATCCTGAAATTCTAAAGTGATAGGAATAGGACTTCCTTGTTTTTGAGGAATATTGATTGTAGAACTTTCTATAACTCCCAAATTTTCAATGATAAAAAAATCACCATTATAAAAATATTGAGAATTGATCCAAGAGTTTTTCATCAAAATAAGACGTTCTTTCTTTTCTAATTTTCTAGGTTTTAAGTTTAGAAGTTCTCTAAATTTAAGATTAATGTTATGAACATCTTTATTGGTATAAGATAAAAATATTGAGTTATTGCCATAATCCCATAGATATTTCGCTAAAGCATCATCCATATTTAAATGCTGAATTTCATCATAATCTATATCAATAGGAAGTTGTAAAAAATCCTTTTTTTCTAATTTATCCCTTAATGCCGTTGATGATTTTAAAATAGCACTGTCTCGAAGTTGGCGATGCACTTCGTTTAAGTGTATATGCTCTATATTGTTTATCTCAAAATACTGTTGTAAATACTCTATATTGAGTACTTTAGCTTTCGATACATTAATAGGTGGAAGTTGGGATGGATCACCGACAAGGATTAGTTTACGATTTGAATTTAGTAAATCTAAGTGATCAGTTAAATCCTTAAATAGATTTCCAGAACCAAATTGGAGAAAGTCTTTTTCACTCGTTGCTTCATGTGAAAGCATGGAAGCCTCATCAATAATGACTACAGCCTTGTCTTCTACTTTTTCTTCTACTACTGAAAATTTTAAAATTTCAGGAATGTCTTGAGGTGATTCATCATCTTTTTTATACAAAAAAGAATGAATAGTGGTCGGAGCTATTTCAGTCTCTTCAAAAACATGATTTTGTAAATTGTGTGCTGCTCTACCCGTTGGCGCTAGTAAGTAATAGTCTAATTGGTGGCTATTTAAATACGTTACAATTTCTTTAATTAGAGAAGTTTTTCCAGTTCCTGCACTGCCAGTAATAATTAATACTTTTGAAGTAGTTGATGTCAAAAAATCTCTTATCTGATTTTGAATATGCATATTCTTAATTTTGAAAATGAAGTTTCGAATTAGTTTATGGTTAACGGTATATTTTGACTAGTCATTAACTCATTATTAGAAAAAAACAGCACCTATTAAGAAAGCAAATATTACAAGAAGGCTAATCATAATTATTTTTGTTGGGTTAATTGTCTGTTTAGTGTTCGGTTCGGCTGACGAGGGAATGGAAGGAGATTTTGAATGTGTATCTATGCGAGAAGGCAATTTCTGTGAATATGACAGACCTGTACCAGGAATACCAACAGTAGCCTGTTTCCCTTTTTTTGAAATATTGACAGATGCTCCTGGTTTTCCAATGGTTACACTGTTAAGCCCATTTTTAGAAATATTTAGCTTAATACCTGGAATAATTTTGATACTTTTTTTAAATCGGAATGACATGATTTCATCTAATAAAGTTTAAGTTTTAAGGATTTTATTCTATCGTGAATGAACAATCCGAACATTAAATAGCTGTAAAAATTCTAGTCCCTTTTTTATTGGATATAAATATTTGTTCAAACCTAAGGTTTTAGATATTTTGTACAAGCTACCGTACAAGCTACCGTACAAGCTACCGTACAAGCTACCGTACAAGCTACCGTACAAGCTACTTAAATTCCTAAAACAACCTGATATGGTTTAAATCCATCTAGTACAGCATCAGCAACAAGTTCAATAAATGCTTCGGTCTTTCCAGAAGCCATCCATTGATCCAATGCTTCATAGTAAGCTAAGCGATTTTCGACTGTAATAATGCAAGGAGGGTATCCAGCTTTGAGCAACTCAAGGTTCATCAAGAGACGCGATGTACGTCCATTGGCATCAATAAACGGATGAATGCCTACAAAATCCACATGTACTTTAGCAGCACGTTCAACAGGGTGAAGCTTATGTGCTTCTGTATTGTACCAATCCAATAGTGGAGCTATTTTTTTAATTAAAGATGTATAGTTGGGCAGCGTACTGTCCGAATGTAGAATGTTGACATTATTTGAAATGATGAGATGAATGTTAAAAATTTGTTCTGTTGAAAAGTTTTCTTTTTTACGAATGATGCTTTGAATGTAATTAATAGCTTTTCTTTGATTGATGACCTGTAAATGATCTTCTAGAGTTTTACCCCCTATAGCGATTCCTTCTAAAACAACTTTAGTTTCAAGTAGACTGAGCTTATTGCCTGAGATGGCATTCGAGTTGTAGATCAATCGAAGAAAAAGATCCTCTTCAATATTACTTGATGTAAAGTCTGACAAAGGTCTGCACTGATCTAGTCTATGTTTAAGATCATCTATGAGAGTAAACAAATATAAAATCTCGCTGTATTCATAACTTTGAAAACTCGTACTTTTAGAGTTTAATTAAACAAAACTTTATACGCTGTTTAGGGATCAAATGAAATATCAACCGCCTTATACGATCACCTCTAAAATTATTCACTTGATTGCACAAATTAGTGAATCAATAGGGCGTTTGACTGCATTAACTCAAATCCAAGATAGGCTTAAATTGCGAAAAGCCAATCGTATTCGAACGATTCAAGGGTCTTTAGCGATAGAAGGAAATACCTTGAGTACAGAGCAAATCACAGCGATCCTTAATGGTAAGCCTGTCACCGCTCCACCTAAAGAAGTTCAAGAGGTACGTAATGCCCTAAAGGCATATGAAGAAATTCAAGATTGGAATCCTGATCAAGAATCGCATTTGCTGAAAGCACATCAAATATTGATGACAGGACTGATTGATGAAATTGGACAGTATCGTCATGGCGGTGTTGGTGTGATGTCAGGGGATCGAGTCGTGCATATGGCTCCGCCTGCAAATCAAGTCCAGCGTTTAATGGGAGAATTATTGCACTGGTTAGCTGAAGGTAATGAGCACCCATTAATTCAGAGTTCAGTATTTCATTATGAATTTGAGTTTATACATCCATTTGCTGATGGCAATGGGCGGATGGGGCGTTTATGGCAAACTTTAATCTTAAGCCAGTGGAATCGTATTTTTCTCAACATCCCTGTAGAAAGCTTGATTTATCAAAACCAAAAAGCTTATTACGATGCATTGCAAGCGAGCACAGATCGTTCAGATTCTGCACCTTTTATTGAGTTTATTTTGCAGATGATTCTAGATGCAATACTTAGTTCTGATGCCAGCGATCAAGATATCGCTCAAGCTAGCGTACAAGTTAGCGATCAAGTTAAACGTCTCATCCAGAATATGGAGCAGAAAGAATATAGCTTAACTGAGCTTATGGCTCTATTGGACTTGTCCCATCGAGCCACATTCCAAAAAAATTATTTAACTCCAGCATTAGAAGCAGGTGTGATTGAACGTACCCTTCCTGATAAGCCTAAGAGTCCTAAGCAAAAGTACAAATTAAAAAATTGAACTGTACTGAAGTTGATGTGATTATTAATATCATAATGAGCTAATTGAAATGTTATAACATTGCATTTATTTCTAGGTGTAATTTGCTGCTATAATGCCGTACGCCACTTCAAATCCTGAATTCGGATTTGAACAAGATTTTAAAGTGATTCAATGCACTAAATCTAATTTGGGTCAAAATTGGGTCAATGAATTTTTTTATTCAATAAAAGAGCTTTAAAATGAATGAGTTAGGTTTTGAGTTCAATTGACGCCACCTCCACCAAAATTCTTGTTATAAATCAGCCGCTTATTTAAGTGGCTTTTTTATTGCCTAAATTTTATAAGCAATTTAAAAGAGCAAATCAAAACTAGAACGAATACGCTCAATTAATAAATGTTTCGACTCTGACAAATGGGTATTTTTGCGGACCATCAATTGGGTCTGAGCCGTGTTGCACAGCTCGGAATCAATAGTTAAGGCAACGGCCTGACCTTCTTTAACCGCATCTGCGATATCTGCATAGCGCATGGCGGAAATCCCATGTCCAGCCACCACATAATTTTTTAAGGCATAAATAGAATTGGTGGTCAGACCAATATTCAGGTTCACTTGTAAGCGCACCATTTCACTGTCGAGTAGCTGACGGAAACCATGCCCTACGGGCATTAAGGCAAATTTATAGTCTGAAATTTCGGAAAGACAAATGCGATGCTTGAGCTTGGCAAGAGGATGACCGGCAGGAACAGCCAGAATAAAAGGTTCTGTTTTATGGGCAATGGTGCTGATGTCTATATGAAATGGAGGATTATACGCCAGTCCAATATGCGCCAGGCTGTCCACAATATGTCGTACCACATGCTGGGCACTCATTAATTCTAACTGGATTTCAAGATTTGGATATTTATAATGCACATGTCGAAGTACATCATAAATCATGTGTTGCATATAACTTTCACTTGAAACAATGTTCACTTTGCCGAGTTGAGAAGATTGCAGCTGAAATAAACTATCAAATAATTCATTTTCACGATTTTTATTTTCCTTGAAATACTCAAGTACCAGATAGGCGGCTTCAGTCGGAATAATATGCCGACCCTTACGTTTGAACAGGTTTATTTTTAATTCTGATTCAAAGAGTTGAATTTGTCGGCTCATGGCGGACTGTTCAATATTCAGGATATCTGCCGCTTTGCGCATCGAGCCAAACATCATCACCGTATAGAAATAACGCAAACGCTTTTTATTGATTCCGTTCAGTGGCGCAAGGAATTGCAAGTTTCTGTCCATAAAAACTCTGATGCTTTTAAAGCATCAGTATGCTAAATAAATTACATTGTTATCAAGTCAGGAGCATGCTTACATGGATTTTGAACAATAAGAAGATCTAGATAAAAAGGAGTTTTAGATGGATTTAATAACTTCCCGTCAACAACGGTTAGACCAGATTTACAAGAAAGTAAGCTGGCGGCTACTGCCATTTTTATTGCTGTGTTATTTCTTTGCTTATCTGGACCGGATCAATATCGGATTTGCCAAGTTACAAATGCAGCAGGAGCTGGGCTTTAACGATGCAATTTATGGCATGGCAGCCGGCATATTCTTTTTAGTTTATGTGCTGTTTGAAGTACCAACCAACCTGTATTTTGAAAAAGTCGGCGCCAGAAAAACCATTACCCGCATCATGATTTTGTGGGGCCTGACCTCCATGTCGATGCTATTTGTCACCACCCCGCAGATGTTCTATGTCTTGCGCTTTTTACTAGGTGTATTCGAAGCCGGTTTTGCCCCAGGCATGATTTTCTATCTGACCTATTGGTATTCTGGTGCACGCATGGCACGCGTGATGGCGATTGTCATGCTGGCCGGGCCACTGGCTGGCATGTTAGGTGCGCCGTTATCGACACAAATTATGAGTACTTTTCATCAGATTTATAATCTTTCTGGCTGGCAATGGTTATTTTTATTAGAAGCTGTGCCAACCGTGCTATTGGGTTGCGTAGCGTACTTTTATTTAACCGATCATCCTTCACAAGCAAAATGGCTGTCTCAAGAGGACAAAGCCTTATTGGTGAAAGAAATTTCCCAACATCAGTCTGCCACTGGTCATAGTAATTTTAAAGCGGTATTAAAGGATCCCTGGATTTATTTCATGGCCTTGGCCTACTTCACCATTATCTGTGGGATCTATGCGATTGGCTTCTGGCTACCATCTTTACTGAAGTCGGGCGGTATCCAGAATTTGCAGATGATTGGCTGGCTGGTGGCGATTCCATATTTATGCGGCGCAATTTTCATGATCATTTTTGCCCGCAGCTCGGACAAATGGCAGGAACGGAAATGGCATTGTGTAGTGCCTACGGTATTGGCCGGAGTCAGCTTGATATTGTCGGTGATCAGTGCGAATTTCCTGCTGTCCTTTATTGCGATCTGTACCGCAACGGCCTTCATGTTTAGTGCCTATACCATTTTCTGGTCGATTCCATCGAAATACTTAAGCGGTAGTGCGGCAGCAGGCGGAATTGCCTTAATTAACAGTATTGGATTACTCGGTGGTTTTGTCAGTCCAAATATTATGGGCATGGCGTAGTCAATGACCGGTTCCATGCTGGCAGGCTGGTTCACGATTGCTGTGATCATGATGCTCGGAGGCACTTTCCTGATTTATACCTTCAGACTGAAAAAGCAAGCTGCGCCTCAGCAAACAACACACACTGCTCTAATCGTCGATAAATAATCAATACGTAGCTTAGGAAGGATTCAAGATATGAAGAAAATCATCATTGCAGGCTTTCAACATGAAACCAATACCTTTGCCCCGACCAAAGCAAGCTACGTCGATTTTGTCCAGGGTGGGGGATTTCCGCCGCTCAGCCGCGGCGCAGATGTCCTGAAATTTTGGGAACAGAACATTCCGATTGGCGGTTTTATTCAACAAGCAGAACAATTCGGGTATCAACTTTTACCGGTGATCTGGGCTGGAACTTCACCTTCAGCGCATGTAGAGCAGGACACTTACCAGCAGATCTGTAATGAAATTATTGCAAGCATCCAGCAGCATCCGGCAGATGCGGTGTATCTGGATCTGCATGGCGCCATGGTCAGTGAACAGGTGGATGATGGCGAAGGCGAATTGTTAAGACGGGTTCGTGAAGCAGTCGGGCCGGACATTCCGGTGATTGCCAGTCTGGACTTCCATGCCAATGTCACGCAGGCAATGTTTGCCCATAGTGATGCATTGATTTGCTATCATCGGACCTATCCGCATGTAGATATGGCCCAAACCGGACAACGCTGTGCCCAAGTGCTGTATCAAATATTCCAGGGTAAAAAGCTACACAAGAAAATGTATAAGCTACCGTTTTTGATTGCGCTGAATGCACAATGTACCGAGTTGGAACCTACCCAGTCTTGTATGAATTTACTTGAACAGCTAGAGCAAAATAATTCTGTCCAGATGAATTTTACGCCGGGTTTTCCAGCGGCAGACTTTGCCGAATGTGGTGGTTGTATCTGGGGTTATAGTGAAAATGCTGAGCAGTTAGATCAGGCCATGCAAGACTATATCGCCTATGTGCTGCAACAAGAAGCGCATTGGAATATGGATTTCTTATCACCGGATCATGCCGTGCAGCAGGCGCTACAATTATACCAACAGCATCATTCGACCAGACCCGTGGTGATTGCAGATACTCAGGATAATCCGATCCGGGAGCCAGTGGTGATTCGAATACAACCGGGATGTTATCGGCGCTACATCGGCATCAGGTTAAAAATGCATTGCTTGGCCTCATCGTAGATCCCGTGGTAGTACGGCAAGCCTATCAGCTTGAGCTTGGTCAGTATTTTTATGCGAAACTGGGTGGAACATCGGGTATTGCGGGGGATGCTCCATTTAGCGCTGAATTTAAAATCAAAGCCTATAGCGATGGAAAATTCAGCTATGGCGGGCCCATGATGCATGACGTTGAGGCGGATATTGGCCCGAGTGTATTACTGGAAATAGATGGTATTGAAATTGCAGTCAGTTCCTACAAAGCCCAGTTGCTCGATCGTAATATGTTTAGAATTTTTGGTGTTGTGCCTCAAGATAAATCGATCATCGTGGTGAAAAGCTCGGTACATTTTCGTGCAGATTTTCAGGACATGGCTGCTGCCATTTTAGTCGCGAAAGCGCCTGGAGCCATGAAAGCAGACCCGAATGACCTGCCTTGGCAAAAGATTGATCCTGATAGACGACTCGTGCCGATGGGCGAAAGTCTGGCGCAACGTGATCAGCCATTGCGTCGTACTGTTTAACATTTAACTAATATCCAATTAACACCCAAGCGATTGAACAGGCGAGCTCTATCACGATCAAGCCTGTTTTTTTTGATCACATCTTCATTTCCTTAAACTCAATATAATTTTCTGGCACCTGATCCCGCGTCTGAATCTGCCAAAGATGGACTAGTCTGATATCAAACAGGGCTAGCTAAAAAAAGCGGACAGGAATTCAATATTCTTTTCAAACTCAACAAAATACCTATAATTCCAATTAGAAACTTGTTGTAAATTAAACCTTAGGAGAAAAACAAATACAGTTTTGACTTTCTTATTTTAAATTAGAACAATCAACCGGAGATTCTCATTGCGCGCTGCCCGCTATAAAATTTTGCTCATTATCGTATTGCTACTGGCAGTAGGGTTTGCTCTATTTCGTTGGTGGCAGGGGCCAGTGGTGCCTAGTTATACGCTGAGTGCCATGCCGCTGGTACAAAATGTTGTTGCGACCGGACGTGTTGCGACAGTTTCACGTGCCCAGGTAGGCAGTGAAATTAGTGGTGTGGTTCTGCAACGTCTGGTGCAGGAAGGCGATCAGGTTAAACCGGGTGATCTGCTGGTGGTATTGAAATCGGATGAATTGCTGGCCCAAGTCAGACAGGCCGAGCTGGCATTGACCGAATTGGCAAGCAGCCGACGGCCACAGGCTGCAGCAGAACTGGCCAGTGCCAAAGCCCAACTGGAGCAAGCCAGCCGAGAAGCTACACGTCGACGTAATGCAGAAGCCGGTATCCTGTCGAGGGAAGAAGTCGAACAGGCTGTGGAAGCAGAAAGAGTCGCGCGCAATAATTATGAGACAGCTCGGGTAAAAGCAGCCGCATTGGCTGCGGGTCAAGTCGAAGAAGCGTCGCTTCGGGAGCAGCTTGCAGTGGCACAGGCTCAACTGGCCAAAACCAAGATTCGGGCTGCGGTCGCCGGCACAGTACTGACACGCGATGTCGAGCCGGGTGATCTGGTTCAGCCGGGACAAACTTTATTTACCATTGCGTTAACAGGGAATACAGAAATCCGGGTACCGCTAGATGAGCGGAATTTACCGCAACTCGCCTTGCAGCAAAATGCGACCGTCATTAGCGATGCCTATCCGGATCAGTCTTTCCCAGCTCGGATCAATTTTATTGCGCCAAGTATTGACCCACAGCGCGGTACAGTAGAGGTCAGGTTAACTGTCAACCCCGTACCTGATTTTCTGCGTCAGGACATGACGGTATCGGTGAATGTCGAGACGGCCAAACGAACACGGGCACTGGCTATTCCGAATGATGCTTTAAGCAGTATCAAAGGAGATAAAGCTGTGGTCTTAATGGTACGTGCTGGAAAAGTACAGCGTCAGCAGATTACTTTGGGCTTGCGTGGCCTGGCCATGTCAGAAGTGAAAACCGGGCTGAGCGAGGGTGATCAGGTGCTGGCAGATGCCGAATCTTCATTGGAGGATGGCACCAGAGTTCGCTTAAAACCACAACAGAGTTCATTACAGAATTCTGCTGATATGGCCAATAGTAAAAATGAATTACCGGTGAACTTCGATTGAAAAATTTATTCGGGCGGCTCTGGATCGAATGGAAAATCGCGGTCAGTTTTTTGCGTGAGGGTTGCGCGCAGTCCATCATGATCACCATCGGGGTTGCTGTGGGCGTAGCGGTGATCGTCTTTATCACCGCGTTGATTCAGGGGCTGCAAGCCAATATTGTCGAACGTACCTTAGGTACACAGGCGCATATTCGCCTGTTGTCACCGGATGAAGTCAACCGGATTGTGTCACCTCCCGCCGGAACAGTGCAATTATTGCAGGAAGATAAGCGGGCGCAGCGCCTGCGTTCAATCAACAATTGGCAACAGATTACCGAAACACTGGACCAGTTACCTGTACTGACCGCTGTCTCGCCGGTGGTGTCTGGCCCTGCCTTTGTACAACGGGGTGATGCGATTGAATCCGTGGCCTTGGTCGGAATGAATTTGGAGCGTTATCAGCAGATCATTCCATTAAAAGAATATTTAACCAGTGGCCAGTTGCGGGTTGGCGCGGATGAGGTACTGATCGGCAGTCAATTGGCCAAAGACCTCGGTGTTCAGGTCGGTAGCAAGTTGCGGCTAGATACTGGCCAACAAAATAGTGCTTTGGTGAATATTGCTGGTATTTTTGAGCTGGGCGTGCGCGAACTGGATGCGCGTTATGTTTATCTGGATCTTAAGCAGGCGCAGTCCTTACTCGGTCTGCCAGGCGGGGTAACGGTGATTGACCTGACCATTGCCAATATTTTTGAGGCAGACCAGGTTGCCGCACAAGTCGGACGCCTGACCTCATTA
This sequence comes from Acinetobacter lwoffii, assembly GCF_024129355.1. GTDB lineage: Bacteria > Pseudomonadota > Gammaproteobacteria > Pseudomonadales > Moraxellaceae > Acinetobacter > Acinetobacter lwoffii_I. The sequence goes on from NZ_JAMXXP010000021.1 coordinate 13,056, forward strand.
AAAGCCGAAAGCTGGATTGAAACCAATGCACAATTGATGAATGCCATTACTGCACAAAGCCTGTCCACCAATATGATCATTGTCTTTGTCGCAATTTCAGTGGCTTTCGGGATTGCCAGCGTCATGTCCGTCAGTGTGGTGCAGCGCACCCGGGAAATTGGTATTTTGCGGGCGACGGGTGCAACCCAATCGCAAATCCTGAGAGTTTTTCTGTTTCAGGGTGCAATCTTTGGCTTGCTCGGTTCAGTGCTGGGCAGCATAGTCAGTTATGGTCTGGTATGGGTATTTAATAATTTTGGGCCGGGATTATTCTATATTCCAATTTCGATTGAACTGGTGATTTTGGCGCTATTGTTGGCGACATTAACAGGCGTACTGGCTGCAGCGGTGCCATCACGCCGGGCAGCAGCACTCGACCCGGTGGAGGCGATTCGTCATGTCTGAGCAATCTCAGGAAGTTCTGCGTCTGGAAGCGCTGCGAAAATCTTATAATATTGGACAGCCCAATGAGGTTGAGGTCTTGCATGGCATTGACCTGCGCATTGATCGCAACGACTTTGCTGCACTTATTGGCCCTTCCGGTTCTGGAAAAAGTACCTTACTGAATATTCTGGGACTGCTAGATAAACCAACGAGTGGCGAGCTGTATTTGTTGGGACAACCTACCAGTGCGATGGATGATACCGGCCGTACGGCGCTGCGCGGCAACAGCATCGGATTTGTATTTCAGTTTCACCATCTGATTCAGGCATTTAGTGCACTGGATAATATTCTCATGCCTTTAATGATGGCGCATGGCAAACCGAATCAGCAGGCAATGCAACGCGCACGTGATTTACTAGCGGCAGTGGGACTGGAAAAATTTGCCGAGCGTAAACCGAATGAATTGTCCGGAGGACAGCAGCAGCGGGTGGCCATTGCTCGGGCCTTGATTACTGAGCCGGCATTATTATTGGCCGATGAACCGACAGGTAATCTGGATACCCAGACCGCGGCTGATATGTTTGAACTGTTTCGTAAAGTGCATCGTGAACGCGACTGCGCCGTACTTTTAGTCACGCATGATCCGCGCCTGTCTGCCACTTGTGATCGTACCATCAATCTGGTCGATGGCCGGATTGAAAGTGATTCGAGCAATTCTCCTCAAGATTAAGCTGTACTGTAAGGAGCCAGGAGGGCTAATTTTTTGAAGCGATCGAAAAGATATTTCAGATTTATAGCTTTCAAAAAATGATAGCCATATATGAGATTGAAATAATCTGTAAACAATCTGTTTGTTAAAAAAGGATGTATGCGATTGCCTACATCCTTAAATTTTGATGGTTTAATTTTAATGATCCTGACTTTTAGCTTGATCTAATCATTGAGTGCCGATAAATCCCTCTAATATAAACGTCAGGATGAAGCCGAACTTTAATGGCACTACCGCAAGTTTCCATTTCATCCTGTGAATAAGCCTGATTTCAAAGATTCGATCCGATTTTATTGTTCCAGATTGCTTCTCAGCATCCAGGCAGTTTTTTCGTGTACTTCCAGTCTTTGCGTGAGAATGTCAGCGGTCGGCTGATCATTGGCTTCTTCAATGATCGAAAAAATACTTCTGGCGGTACGTGCCACAGTTTCATGTGCATCTACCAGTAAACGTATCATTTCTTCGGCTTTAGGCACACCTTCGACTTCTTTAATGGAGGTGAGTTTTACAAACTGTTTATAAGTGCCGGGTGCTGCAAAACCTAGAGCACGAATACGTTCAGCAATGATGTCCAACGCATTCCATTGCTCGGTATATTGAGTCATAAACATGTTGTGCAGGCTGTTGAACTGGGGGCCGGTGACATTCCAGTGGAAATTATGGGTCATCAAATACAGGGTATAACTGTCTGCTAAAAGTCTGGATAAACCATCGACAATTTTGGCGCGATCATCATGCGAAATCCCGATATCAATTTTCATTGCTTTAGATTCTTTTTTAGAAGAGGCCATGCTCTTACTCCTTCAAACTTAACGCGATACGGTGTATTAAAATAAAGTCGGATGTATCTGAAGCCCGAGCCAAGAGATGAAATGATCTCTATGACTTTGTATTTGATCTAACAGGCTAAGAGATTTAAGTGGTTATAAGTTATAGATATTAGATCAATATAAAGGCAGGAAGTTTAGTCATTATGTATAAGCAGGACGCGGGATTGTAACTATTTAAATCTGTCAAATTTTGACTATACTTCAGCGGTAGCACGTTAATTTCTCATAGCAAATTGAACTTCTAAAAAGTCCTAATCATTTCAGGATTGAAACATCGTTTTGGGTTATGACGCTTATTTGTGAGCAAGATCACATATCACCATACTGAATCTTTATTTCGAAATATCTCTGTGAAATTTTAATATTTTATTTTAAATAAATAACTTAGATAAAAATTTAAATCATAAATAAACCCGAAATTTATAAAAAATAACACAATGCTGCCTTAATTAAACAAGGCACTACAAACAATAATAAATCTCTTTCTCAAATGCAGTTATGTTAGGACACAGGCGAAACCAATAACAATATTCCCAGAAAAGCAAAAATGCTTCGAGTCAGCATATTCAGAAGAAATGTGAGGCTGATACAGGATCGGCTGTAGCAGATTGACTTGCGGGATGATTTTGATTCGGTAAGCCATGCAATATATAAGCTCAAGCGACTTTGAGATAGACCAAAAATATCTGAACTAAACTCAAGCTCAGCAAGGAATACATCATGAAAATTAAGGCCAATAGCCCCGCGACTGGTAAAGACGGTTTAGACAAACAAAATACCAATAAAAAAAGTGAACAGCTCGACGCATATCGCAGTGATGCGACCGAACAGGCACTCACTACCAATCAAGGGGTTAAAATTTCCGATAACCAGAACAGTCTCAAGGCAGGCGTTCGCGGTGCGACCTTGATCGAAGATTTTATTCTCCGGGAAAAAATTACCCATTTTGACCATGAGCGAATTCCAGAACGTATTGTGCATGCCCGCGGTGTCGGCGCACATGGCTATTTTGAGGCTTATCCGGGGAATGAAAAACTGACCAAGGCAGGCTTCCTGACCAATACCAGTGTGCAAACGCCAGTATTTGTGCGTTTTTCTACCGTACAGGGACCACGTGGTTCAGCAGATACGGTACGTGATATCCGTGGTTTTGCCACCAAGTTTTATACGGATGAAGGTAACTTCGATCTGGTAGCGAATGATGCGCCGGTATTCTTTATCCAGGATGGGATCAAGTTCCCGGATTTTGTACATGCAGTCAAACCTGAACCTCAGACCGAGATTCCTACCGGTGCATCTGCACATGATACTTTCTGGGATTTTGTTTCTTTAGTGCCTGAATCTGCACATGCGGTGATGTGGGCCATGTCGGATCGGGGTATTCCGCGTAATTTAAGAGCCATTCAAGGCTTCGGTGTGCATACTTTCCGTTTTATCAATGCCGAGAATAAGGCGGTTTTTGTGAAATTCCACTGGACGCCAAAACAGGGTCTCGCCCAACTGGTCTGGGATGAAGCACAAAAACTGGCGGGTAAAGATCCGGATTTCCATCGTCGTGACTTATATGAAGCGATTGCATCCGGTAACTATCCGGAATGGGAGCTTGGTGTACAGGTCGTTCCAGAAGAAGATGAGATGAAGTACGACTTCGACTTGCTGGATCCAACCAAAATTATTCCGGAAGAACTGGTGCCGGTGACACCGATTGGCAGAATGGTACTGAACCGTAATGTTGATTATTTCTTCGGTGAAACCGAGCAGGTGGCCTTCTGTCCGGGACATATTGTGCCAGGACTAGATTTTACCAATGATCCATTATTACAAGCACGTCTGTTCTCCTATACCGATACTCAGCTCAGTCGTTTAGGTGGTCCAAACTTCCACCAGATCCCAATTAACAAGCCGGTTTGTCCATTCCACAATAACCAGCGTGACGGTTTACATCAGCGTATTGTACATACCGGTCAAGCCAGTTATGAGCCGAATTCGATTGACAATAACTGGCCGGCTGAAACTCCGCCCGCAGCACAAGGCGGTGGTTTTGAAAGTTATCAGGAACGTATTGATGGACACAAGATCCGTCAGCGTAGCGAATCTTTCAGTGATCACTTTAGTCAGCCCCGTCTTTTCTACCGCAGCCAGACGCCGCATGAACAGAAGCATATTGTCGATGCCTATGTCTTCGAGCTGAGCAAGGTGGAGCGCAAATATATTCGTGAGCGTGAAGTGCTTGAAGTGCTCTGCAATATCGATCTGGACTTGGCACAGCAGGTGGCTGACCAATTGGGCATTGAAATTCCGGCAGAGAAAAAAGCTGCGAAATTGCCAGAGGTGAAGGTTTCACCACGCTTATCTTTCGAGGCATTCAAACCTGAAGATATCAAAGCACGAAAAATTGCCCTACTGGTACACGATAAAGCCAATGAGGCCAGTATCAAAGCTGTTCAAACCTGGGCAGAATCAGAAGGGGCTGTGGTCGATGTACTGACCCCAAAACCGGGCCCGGTACTGGGTCAGCAAGGCGAGGTGATTCCTTCCGATGGTATGCAAAAAGCAGAACCATCCATTGCCTATGATGCCGTGGTGATTGCTGACGGTGATAATTACGATGTGGTAATGAAAGACGGTGTGGCGACTCATTATCTGCTGGAAGCCTACAAGCATTTAAAACCAATCGTGTTCTTGGGTGATAAAGGCAAGCTGATTGAAGATCTGCGTTTGGTTAGCGATGAAGGAACTCTGGCAAACGGACAGTTTGAAGCAGTACAAGATAGCTTCAAGACTTTAATCCTAAACCATCGTGTCTGGACGCGTGAAGCGATTGCGGAAGCGATTCCTGCCTAAACGATTCAATTTATGTTAGAGGATAGAGGCTAAGGCTTCTATCCTCATGGTTTTAAAATGGATGAAGAGATGGTAAGACTGGATGTCAAAAATTTGTTGGCTCAAGCACAACAAGCCAAATGGAGCAGAGAACAGGACATTTATCTCATTGAACATAATCATTTGCCTTTAGCTGAACTAATGCAGCAACTCTGTTTCAATGAAGAAGAGATTAATGCACGGCGTAAGGTACTAGGGCTGACCACACGTTTAAAACAAATGCGCAAGCTTTCTCATTAACTGACTTTAAAAACACAACAACATTATCCGTATTTTATGAGGAACCGCATGCATGAACCTCGGTTCAATATTACAAAGATTTGAAAATTCTCCTCTGGAGCTACAAGAAAAAATTCAGCACACTTTAATGGAACTGGTGGCGATTTCCGAACAGGTGCCTTATCCCGCTTCCGGAGCGACCTTAAAACGCTGGCAGATACTCAGCCAGGTTTCAGCCAGCAATCTGAGTCTGGGTAAACTCTATGAATCGCATTTAGATGCTTTAGCTATTCTGCATGAACTGAATATTCCGGTAGAACAAAAAGGCTTATGGGCAGTATGGGCAGCAGAAGGTGGCCCCAAACCTTTAACATTGCAAGCAGGAAAGCTAAGCGGAATTAAGCCTTGGTGTTCTGCATCGGTCTGGGTGCAACACGGTCTGCTGACTCACCGTGATGAGCAGCAATATTCACAATTACTGATTCTAGATTTGTCGCAAGAAGGCATTCAGCATCATCAGGATGCTTGGCAGGCAGTGGGCATGCAGCATACCTTGACTGCCCGGCTGGAACTGGATCATGTTGAGGCGGAAAAAGTCGCAGCTCCAAATACCTATCTGGATCGGCCCGGATTCTGGCATGGCGCCGCAGGTGTGGCCGCGTGCTGGTATGGCGCAACCGTGCGTTTGGCTGAATATTTAAGACAGGCAGTATTGTTAAAACCGCATGCCTATAAGGCCATGTATCTCGGTGAAATTAGTCGGGAGCTTTTAGCGACACAGTCCTTATTTTATCAAGTTGCTGCATTGATTGATCAGCAACCGCAACACGCACATGAGTTAAAGATTCGTAGCCTACGTGCTCAGGTGGAAGCGACTGCCTTAAATGTACTAACTCATGTAGGTAAGGCACTTGGTGCTGGGCCGTATTGTGAGCATCCGCATTTCGCTCGGCTTGCAGCAGATCTTCCGGTATTTATTCGTCAAAGTCATGCTGCATTTGACTTGGAGCGGATTGGCGAGCTGACTGCACAGGAGGAACAATTATGGACGTTATAAGACATGAGATTGTAGGGGATCGTGTCATCCATGGTGAAGGCACAAGACTTGAAGAATGGCGTTCCTGTCAGATCCTGCAACAGATGCCGGAATTTGATATTCCTAAGGTTATTCCTCTAGATGCCAGAGTCTGCATCATTGCCCCTCATCCTGATGATGAAATTTTGGGCTGTGGAGGCCTGATTCAGCGTCTGGACAAACTTGGCTATCAGATCATACTTTTTGCCGTTACCAATGGGACAGCCAGTCATCCCGGCTCTAGTCTGTATACTCCCGAAGAGTTGAACCAGATTCGTCCTGCTGAAACGCGAGCAGCTTTAGAAGCGTTACCTTTAAAACAGAATATCTTGCGGATCGCTTTAGATATTCAAGATGGCAAGGTGGCCGAACAGCGGGATGTGTTGCAACAGCATCTGCAATCTTATCTGCAACCGAATGATGTGTTAATTAGCACATTTGTTCATGATGGACATCCAGATCATGAAATTACGGGGCAGGTCACACAGCAGCTGGCCACTGAACTTCATTTGCCCTGTATTCAGGTCTTGATTTGGGCATGGCATTGGGCAACACCTGGAGATACCAGAATTCCCTGGACCGTCGCTCATCAACTCAAATTAACTGAGGAAGAATTACAATATAAGTCTCGAGCTGCGCGGTGTTTTAAGAGCCAGATCGAGCTTGATCCGACGATAGATCAATCACCGATTCTGCCAGAGCAGGCATTACAACGTATTTTACAGCCCTGGGAGGTGTATCTGTATGAACAGTAAAGCAGCCTATGATCAGGAATATTTCGATGCCTTATATGCACTGAATCAGGGAGATCCCTGGCAATATGAACAGCGTTGGTATGAACAGCGCAAACGGCAGATTTGTCTGGCGATCTTGCCGCACTTGCAGTTTGACTCCGCGATTGAGATTGGTTGCAGTAATGGCATCTTTAGTCAGGAACTGGCGCGGCGGACAAATAGCTTAATGTGTCTGGATGCCAATAATACTGCGATCCATTTGGCGCAGCAGCGTTTACAAGCTTATCCGCATGTACAGGTGTTACAGCGGATCGTGCCAGATGATTTGCCCGAACAGAAATTTCAGCTCATTGTCGTCAGTGAGATTTTATATTATTTGAACCCGATTGCTCTGCAACAGGTGCTGACATGGCTGCATACTGCACTGGAACCGGGCGGATGTATCTTGAGTTGTCATTGGCGCGCGCCAATCTCGGGATTTAGCCTAAATGGTGAAGATGTCCATCAGTATCTCAAAGCGCATTTAAACTATTCCCATCGTTTAAGTTTGCAGGATTCCGATTTTTTGATAGATCTCTGGCTGAATTCAGCGCAATCCGTAGCAGAGCAGGAGGGTTTAAGATGAAAAAAATCGGTGTGGTGATTCCGGCCTGTAATGAAGAAGCCTATATTGAACGCTGCCTGCTGGCTTTAAAATCAGCACAAACTTATTTTTTTCAATACTTTAAAACAATAGAAAATCTTCCGGAAATTCATATTCTCGTGGTCTTGGACCACTGTACCGATAGCACCGCTGCTAAAGTTCAGCAAATGGGGATTCCAGCTATCAGTTGCGACTTCCGAAATGTCGGTAAGGCACGCCATTTGGGGATTCAGCAAATGATCGAGGAAGGCTGTGACTGGATTTGCTGTACCGATGCCGATTCATTCGTACAGTACGACTGGTTTCAGGTGATGTTACAGCATCAACCCACCGATGCGATTTGTGGTGTGGTCGAGCTAGATCAATGGGATCATTTAAGCCGGAAAACCCGTCAGGCTTATCTCCGTCATTATCAGGACAGCATGGGGCATCGACATATTCATGGCGCAAACCTGTGTTTTAAAGCTTCGGCTTATATACAGGTCAATGGTTTTCAGCAACTGGACTGCCATGAAGATGTCGATTTCATCCACCGTTTAGAAAAAGCCGGCGCGCAGATTGTCTGGTCGAATCAATTGAGAGTCACCACCAGCAGTCGGCTCAGCTCCAAAATTGCCGCAGGTTTTGCCCATTTTCTACAAAAACTTGAGCTTAAGCAGGCCGCGAAAAAACCGATCAGCCTATGCAAATAAAAGCATAAAACTATAAATTTTATACAATCAGATACTTGTAAAAAATCTTCAAATTTAGTTCTAAAAACTATTCCATTTAAATTTATTCTGTTTATAATTCACGCAAATTCAGCCCCGCAAACTTATACATTCTAGCTATAAGTCTGTGGGGTTTTTCTATGGATGAACGGTAATGGATGCCTGAGCCTTCTTTTTTGGTAATACAATGTTCAATCAAACACTGCTTTCTCGAATCCAGTCTCCATCACCATATCTATGGCAGAAAATAGCGACTGCGTTATGCTTCTTTAGCTTGGGCTTTAGTACTGCGGCTTGGGCACCCTTAATTCCATATGCACAGCAGCGCCTGTTATTAAATCATGCTGATTTTGGTCTGTTATTGCTGTGTGCCGGAATCGGTTCAATGCTGGCGATGCCACTGGCTGGCCGACTGGCCAATGCCTTGGGTTGCCGTACTGTTTTAGCCGTAATTCTCAGTGCATTTTTGTTCATTCTGCCTGCTCTGGCTTATAGTCCGAATCATTTAATGATGGCCATCAGCCTGTTTTTCTTTGGTGCCAGTGCCGGTGCTTTGGGCGTGACTGTCAATATTCAGGCTGCACAGATTGAGAAAAAACTTGGTAAAAGTTTAATGTCGGGTTTTCATGGCGTGTGTAGTTTAGGTGGTCTGGCAGGCGTACTGGGCATGACCATGTTAATGGGACTTGGCTTGGCGCCTTTAACCGGTGCGGTGATTGTCAGTGTAATTTTGCTGCTTATTGCCTTATTCGCTGTTCCTTTAAGTTTGGGTGCTGAGCCAAAAACAGCGGTAGAAGACACATCATCAGAACAGCCAGTGAAAAAAGCAGCACCGACCTGGGCGATTTTAGGCATTGGTCTGATCTGTTTTGTGGCTTTTCTGTCAGAAGGTGCAGCTATGGACTGGAGTGGTATTTATCTTGCTACTGAGTTCAGCCTGCCTGCGGCGCAAACCGGTTTAGCTTATAGTTTCTTTGCGGGTTTGATGGTACTAGGACGTTTTAGCGGTCACCTGATTATTCAGCAGTTTGGTGAAAAAAATACGATTCTGTTAAGTGCACTCTTGGCGGCAACCGGTTTATTAACCGTGGTTTTTGCCCCAGTCTGGCAAGTGGTGTTGGTCGGCTATGCGATTTTAGGTTTAGGTAGTGCCAACATTGTACCGCTGATGTTTTCTCGTGCAGGACGCCAAAAAACTTTGTCTTCACATGTGGCATTGTCTTATGTATCGGTATTTGCTTATACAGGTTCGTTGATTGGGCCAGCATTGGTCGGCTTTGGTAGTGAAATCATCGGATTGAGCTTAGTATTTAGCGTCATTGCGATTGGTCTATTGAGTATTGTGATTTTAAATCATCTCACTGCAGACCCAAGCGAAGTACAACAAAGCGAAGAGATTGTGGCTCCTCTTCAAAATGAAACACCAGCTTAATGCTGGTGTTTTTTTACTTAAAAATTTAGGCATGTACACTGAACTGGTTTGAAGCTCCTGCAGCCACCGGACGATAGATCCGCAGGCTTTGTGAGTTTTTCAGGTCAGTGATAAACTGATCACGCCAGCGAATAATATCGAAATTTTTCAAGCCTTGGCTTAAATAACGATAGCGCTCTAAACGTTCTGATTTAGACATGCGCAGCGCCTTCTTCAAAGCTTTAGCCATACTGTCATGCTCATAAGGATCGACCAGTAAGGCTTCTTTCATTTGTTCAGCAGCACCGGCATATTTAGATAGAATCAAGACACCCGGATCTAAAGGATCCTGTGCAGCAATATATTCCTTGGCGACCAGATTCATACCATCCCGGATCGAATTTACCCAGCAAATATCTGCCTTACGATACAGTTGCATCAAGGCCTCATGGCCCAAAGTATCATAGCTGCAATCGAAGGGTAACCAGTCCGCTGTGCCATGCTGGCTATTGAGTTCATGCACAGCAGCTTTAAATTGCGTATACAGGTTCTTATAGGTCTTTACATCCAGTCGGCATGGACAGGCAATTTGTAATTGCTGGAATTGATTTTTAAACTCCGGTTGATCTTCTAGCAAGCTCTGCAACGATCCGATTTTTTCCAATAAGCCTTTACTATAATCAATCCGGTCAACTGAAATGATGGTTTTATAAGGCTGCACTGTATCCAGATCAAAGGGAAGCTTTTCCAGATGGGTATCTGAGGCCTGATTCTGTAGTTGCACAGGATGCACACCAATCGGATAGCATTTCACATGAATCTTTCGAGATTGATAATTCAGGATTTCATTGTGACGATGCTGCACTTTTAAGGTCTGTTCAAGGAAATTTAAACAGTTTTCCTGATCGCGAGAGGTCTGCAAACCCAGTACATCGTAGTTGGCCAAATGATGTGCCAGATCGCGATGGGCGGGTAAAGTCTGCCAGAGCCTTAGTTCAGGAAAGGGAATATGCAGGAAAAAGCCAATACGGTTACGCATGCCCAGTTTACGGCAATAATGCGCCACGCTTAAAAAATGATAATCATGGATCCAGATAATATCATGTGGAGATGCTACCTGTTTCAGGTGCTTGGCAAAGCGTAAATTGACATCCTGATAGATCTTAAAATCCTGCGGCTGATAATCTACAAGTTGATGCTGATCGTGCATCAGCGGCCACAATGCATTGTTGGCAAAACCACAATAAAAGCCTTGATATTGGGATTCAGTCAATGGACTCGTGTGATATTCAACATTTTGATGCTTCAGGATTTGAAACTTCTGCTCTTTCGTCTGGTCAACTCGGGATCCATTCCAGCCAACCCAGATACCGCCTATATCCTGCAAAGCATCCTGCAATGCCACCGCTAATCCACCTGCCTGTGTATTGTCTGACTTAGGTAGATTTACACGATTTGATAACACTATGAGTTTCGACATGTAATTTCTCCAATAATAATTGTTGTTGTGCTTTCAGTATTTCTAAAAATTCTGCTAGAAAAGCCTGTACTTGAGTCACGTTTTCGAGGCGATGTTGTGCCACGGTGTTGCCTGTACCGACTTTGATAGAGCAGCCTTTGAATGTGTTGATGACTTGAAAACCGGCTTCGTCGGTCAGGTCATCTCCGATAAAAATGGGGTAATGATCACTTAAGTGATATTGCTGAATGATTTGCTGGATGGCTGAACCTTTATTTGCCCCTTTGGGCACCAGTTCGAATACAAACTTTCCAGCCTTAAGTTCAAAATCCTGAAAATGAGTAAGACAATTCAAGGCAAATGCATGCACTTGATGCTCTAAATAGGGATGTTCACGAAAATGCAGGGCGACTGAATAGTCTTTAATTTCTATTCGAGTCTGAGGAATATTATTACTATGTTCTGTAATATAATTTTTTAATAATTCAAACTGTTCAGGATTTAAATCAATTAACTTGCTTAAACGCGATTGATAGCTTAATTCCAGACCGTGAGAACCGGCAATATTCCAGTCAAATGGATAAATAATTTTTTGGGCTTGTGCAATTGAGCGACCGGTCACTAATATTAGCTGAATATATTGTTGTAACTCTTTTAAGGTATTTAAGGTTCCGCTCTTAATTATACTTTTTGCTGGATCTGGGTGGAATTCAGAAATGGTTCCATCAATATCAAGAAATAAAACAAGTTTGTGAGAATAAATAATAGGTTTGAGCTGATTTAAAATCACTTGAGGTAATATATAAGAAGATGTAGCAAGTGAATCTTCTAGGTCTTGATCTTCTTTGAGAATCGACATAAATACTACCTAAACCTCTGAAATTAAATTGATTTAAAAGTTAAAACTACCTGAATGTTCATTGATCTGAGTAAATTTATAACATATTTCATTTAACAGACTGGCTTTAAGTGCAGAAACGAAACACTTTTAACAAGTACAGTTACTTTGTAAGATTTAGAAATATTTTGGTAGAAATCCAGTATTGTTAATAAATTTTAAAAATAAATTATAAGGATTTTATATTTTAAAGTTTTCTTGGATTGATTGTTTTTCAGGGTTTTAGATAATAAGATTTATTATTTAATCGTTATTTTTGAATGTGTATTTTGTAATTAATTTTTCAGAATATAGTATTTATTATTAATTTGTATTTTATTTTTTAAATATATGGGGAGATGTAATTTTGAGATATTTTTAAATATAATAATTTAAATAAATTTATAAATTGGGCATATATAATTAAAATTTTTAGCTTAAGTTTATGAAAGTTAATAATTTTTAAGATTGGCTAAGCTGTCTTAAAAGGAAAAAATACTAGAATTGTCTAGAGGGAAATTTCGTATTATTAAATTTTCCCGGGACTAATTGGAGAGCTATACAATTTAAACAGCCTCTTAATTTAGCATCTCAGATTATTTTTTAATTCTTATTGGTAAATTTTATCAGAGGATAAAAAATCGAAGAAAGACGAACTCCAGTTCTATTACTGAACTCTGAAAATAACTTGAATATTCTTTTTTTGAATCGAAGCGTAGGTATTAGATGAAGTTGAACTAAACAGAGAGAAGAGATGTAAGGGTGGTATTGCAAAGACAGAGCAGATACAAAAGACGGAAAAACAGATCATCAGTGATCTTACATAGGTTACAAAACTAAGTGATGTTTCAATTAAAAGAAATTTTTCTACCCAAATGGATGAGCCAATTTAAAATCAGAAAGTGAGGATAGAAGAGGAAAGAAATAGTTTTTTGAAAAAATAATAAAAGAGCAATCAAAGTGGAGAGAAGCTAAGGGTCGTATCATATAAGTTAAGAAACCAAACTCAGATACAACCCATCTATTTGCATAAGAGAAAAATACTCAGATTTCTCGCCACACTTCATTTTTGTCTTTTAAAGGAATGGTAAAGTTAAAGTCATCATCATTACTGACCAGAAGACTGGTTGGAGTCTGCATGACCACTTTCAGAACAGTACCGGCTTCAAAAATAATAGGGTCGCAGTTTTCTTTTTGTAGAGTCACCGGTTTAAGTAATTCAATTACTGAACTTTCCATAGTTTTTTCCAAAATAAGATTACTTTTCGATAATTAAATCATAGCATGATTTTTAAAAATTTAACTGTTTCTTCAAAAACTGAGAACTTGATCAATGACTTATTCAAATAGGGAGAAGTGCTCTATTTAGATAAAAGATACCTAGAAGACATGCAGTATGCCTGATTTTCACCCTATTCTCGCAGTGCTCGGAAGCATAAAGCTCTTTTACATAAACCCGACAGATAACAGGCATAAAAAAGTCTATCAAAATAACGAAAGATCAAAAACATGATGATTTTTCTGTTTTTTGGTATCGCTCTACTGAATGATAAAAATCGAGAATATAAGGAAAATCATAACGCAGAGCTGAATGATAAAAATAAGTTTCTAGAGACTCGATATCCTTCTATCCTTTTTTACACTAAATTGAAAATTAATGCTTTATAACAGTAAAAATCTAAAATAAGAATAAACTAGGCGTCATTTGGATGACCAAGAGACATAAGGAGAACTGGGTCGGTATGTTTAAGTCATTTTTCCCGCAACCCGTCTGGTTTTTTAGCAGCCTGATTTTATGGTTTATCATTAATCTTGTGCTTTGGCATAGTGGCGGATCAGGATGGGGAACCTATCTGGGTTTTCCTGAAAATTATTTTGATGAAAAGCTTACAATCGGTATCGGGCGTTTCTGGTCAGCTCAATTCATCTGGTTTTATCTCTGGTATTTCATGGCAACTACGATATTTGCGCTGTTCTGGCAATGGAAAGCCGGACACCGATGGCAGCGCTGGTCGGTCTGGGGCTCGGCATTTATTCTGTTTAATATCTGGTTCGGGGTACAGGTCAATGTCGTATTAAATGAATGGTATAGCCCGTTTTATGATCAGATTCAACAAATGCTCACGAAGGGTGGTGGGGATGTTTCATTGCTGTATCAAGGCGCATTAACCTTTATTTATATTGCGATGGTTTATGTCACTTTAGCGGTATTTAACCTGTTTTTTGTCAGTCATTATGTCTTCCGCTGGCGTACCGCGATGAATGATTATTACACCGCACATTGGGAGCAGTTACGTCATATTGAAGGTGCATCACAACGTATCCAGGAAGATACCATGCGCTTTGCCAAAACCACGGAGCAGTTAAGTGTTTCCTTGATTGAAGCGCTGATGTTGCTGATGGCATTCCTGCCGATCTTATATCAGCTCTCTAGTCATGTGAAAGTTTTACCAATTGTAGGGGAAATACCGCATGCTTTAATGTGGGCCTCGATTGGTTGGGCGGTATTGGGTACGGTCATTTTAATGGTCGTGGGAATGAAATTGCCCGGACTGGAGTTCAATAACCAGAAAGTTGAGGCAGCCTATCGTAAAGAGCTGGTCTATGGCGAAGACTATGCTGATCGCGCACATCCGCTGACATTACAAGAACTGTTTAGCCGGGTACGCTGGAATTATTTCCGGTTGTATTTTCACTATGCTTATTTCAACATGGTTCGGATCTGGTACTTGCAGTTAGACAATATTTACGGATTATTTATTCTGTTTCCAAGTATTGCAGCAGGGGCAATTACTCTTGGTTTGATGATGCAAATCCTGAATGTATTTGGCAAAGTGCGGGAATCTTTCCAGTATCTGATTCTGTCTTGGCCGACGATTATTGAACTGATGTCGATCTATAAACGCTTAAAAGCATTTGAATCACATATTGATTAATTTTTTCTCATATTATTATCCTGCTTTATCAGCCAAACAGTTTTAGGTTTGGCTTTTTTTAGGGCGAGTTAATTTACAAAATCCAATGGAAAATATCGATCTGACCGTTGGTCAGATGACTTGGGTAAATCGTGTCAGAACCTCCCAATATTGGGGTATTCAGATATTTTTTTCTTGTCTAAAATCCTAAGGGCCAGCCAAGATGGCGTTTAATTTCCGGTGGTTTGACGTATAAAAATAACAAATGTACGTTGAGGAAATTATTCTTATGCTGATCTTGTTCAGGCAATGTTATAGCGGATAAAAAGTAAATTTATTACCCATTATAATAAAGGTCTGTAGCGTTCCCTGAATAAGCCGCCGGAGAAGGACTCACCGCTTTCTTCGGTTTTTTATGTGTTTTTTCTATCTTTTTCTTGAGTCCTGAATGGAATTGTTTATTATTTGAACTGATTTAAAAATGATACTTGTGTCAATTTTTATCACATGAAGCTTGGCATAATCAGCAAAGTTGAAGCTGATATGTGCCTTTTTACCGTTTAAATATTATATTTATCAATATCTTGTGTTTGTTGTTTTGTGCTATTTAAGCTATGTTATACGGGATTTTGGGGTTGAGATATTTGCTGTGAAGCTAAAAGTAATAATTCTAATAATAGGGGCAGCAGCTTTAGCTGGATGTAATAGCGTGAATCGGTTGAAATCAGAGGTTTTACATCCTTTTGCCAGTCCGGAAGAACTAATTGCCAAACGGGCTTTGAATCAACGTGATGGTAGTGCAAAAGATTATGTTTATCTTTGGGGACAAGCTCAGAAAAATAACACGACTCAGGCCATGTATCCGCGTTCGATACTGACGCAATATTGTCATGAACAGGGCGGTAAATTTTCCCTGCTGTATAAAAGTAATTTTAGTGCCGTGGCAGATGTTGCCCAGCGTAAACGCCTGAGTGCCAATCGGGGTGTTGTACAAGGTAGCGGTGCCTATCAGTGTCGTATGGATGACCTGACTGAAAGCTGGATTGTCTCGATTGAACCAACTTCTGAACGACAAGTTGATAAATCTAGCCAGACGCGTAGTGTTCGACTACTCACCCAGGTCATGAGCCCTTCTCAAGCAAAAAACTTTTATCGTCCAACTAAAGCCAGGGTTGCTGTGGAGAAAACCACCCCTGCATTGATAAAAACCATGACTCCTCCTAAGACTCCTGTCGCAAAGACGACAAATGAACTGAAGGAATCAGCACGTAAAGAGCTGGAGAGGAAAGAATTAGAGCGAAAGGAATTAGAAAGAAAAGAGCTTGAGAAAAAAGAAGCAGAAAAAAAGCAGCTAGCAGCGGCATCAGCTCGAGCTACAATAGCAGAAACACCGCAACAACATCAGATGAAGATTTATGTGGCAGCGCGACGTGATATTAATAGTGGCAAGAATCTGAATAATGCCTGTAACAACGCCCAGCGTGCCTATAACTACGGTAAATTGCAGGGCACTGAGGGAACACGTGTCTATACTGAATCAGGGATGTTGGTTGCACGCTGTCTGAACAGTATTCCGGTCTATGCCAGCCGTTTCCCAAATGCTAAAGCGCAATCCAAGCGGATTTTGCAGAATTTGGCCAATAATTATAATCATGCCGGAGCCAAGAATATGCTCAGGCAGGTGAAGTAGGACTATTTTTTCCTTCTTAATCCATCCTCTTTCGAGCATCCTTAAAATACATTCTGAGGATGCTTTCACTCGCCTTTTTTTTAAAGTGGCGTCTTAAAAAATGCTGAACAGAGACGGGGATTTCTAATCTCAAACTCACATTTACACTCAATACACCTAATCAGATATCGGTCTTTTGCCCGTGGCTTGTGTATTGCCATAAATTACAGAGTAATAACACGGGCAAGGTGCGAGTCTATGATACAAAGTAGCTGATTGTTAAAAAAGAGATTCGCTTATGTCACGCCAAACTGAGGTTATCCGTCGCAGATTTACAGCTAAAATTCGGTGGGGATTAATGGCAATGGCCTTGATGGCTACCACCCAAATGGCTATTGCGGGGCCAACCGTCGAGCAGCTGAGTAACTGTCTGGTGAAATCCACCACGGCAGCAGATAAAACAACGGTGCTGCAATGGACCTTTGTTGCCTTATCTGCACATCCGGAATTGAAGAAATTCAGTAATGTGAATGAAGCACAAAGAACCCAGCTGGATAAAAATTTAGCCCAAGTATTGCAGCGTATATTGGTAGAGCAATGTTCTGCACAGACCAAAGCGGTAATTGCTGCGGAAGGCGTACAAGCGGTGGGTGACAGTTTTCAGGAACTTGGACGGATTACCGGTGAGGAAATTTTAGAAAATCCTGAAGTGAAAAGTCAGCTTAAAGGTGTGCTGCGTTATGTGGATTTAAATAAACTGGTGGTCACTTTCTTGACACCGGATGTGTGGAATAAGTTGGGTGAGTTAAGAGGGAAATAACTGATTGAATGCATGCGTGCCAGGGTTCAATTATGGTATTTATTATGAATAACATAAATGAAAAGATAGGGGTTGTTATGTTCAAACGCACTGCTTTATTGGGTTTAAGTATGTTTATACTTCCTCCTGCGCTGTACGCAGGGGACAATGATTTGAGTCGGCAATACTCAAATTGTATGGATCGCTCAGGTGGCGTTACTGTAAATATGCTGGATTGTATTGCGGCCGAAACAGATCGCCAAGATACACGGTTAAATAATGCCTATAAACAGACGATGGCATCGCTGAATGCAAACCGTAAAAAACAGCTTCAAGAGGTTCAGCGTCTCTGGATTCGCTATCGTGATGCCAATTGCGATTTTTATGCCGACCCGAATGGAGGGACGATTGCAACTGTAAATAGCAATAGTTGTTACATGGAAGCGACTGCCGCACGTGCGACTGAATTAGAAAATTTAAGAGAAGAGTATTAATTTAAAAAAATCCTCTCCCTAGCCCTCATCCTTTCTTGCGCTTCATTTTAAAGCAGTGCTTTAAAACTTGCTCAGGAGAGGGAACCACGCGTATCAATTGATGACGTGGCAAGTCCTCCTTTGAAAAAGGGGGATTTGGGGGGATTAATGATTACAATAAATCAGGATAAAATTTCTCAAATTCTTTATTCACAGCTTCACCACGCAGCAAATAGCCTTTGGGTTGAATATAACTATAAATTTCGCGTGCAGGTTGTTCATGCCAGCCAATATTAAAAGCACAGAGTTTTGGGAAAAATTGCAGGTGGCTATAGTTCAGATTGTTATGAATCCAATACGCCAATTGTTGCCAGCTACTTTGGTCTTTCTCATAAAGTTCTAAAAATGATGGAATGACAATACAAGCCGTTGCCCCATAACCTTTTGCATCAGGATAGTCCCAAATATGACTGGAAAAGTTTTTCTCGTTCGTTGCGCAGTTATGTCCTTTTTCATTGCCGAGTTGGTTCACGCTTGGAGAGCGATAAGCTGAACGAATCGCAATACGTCCAAACTTGTCTTGGAGTGGCTCTAACAATTGTTGGCAAAGTTCTGTACCTGTACGGATTGCAATGTCAGGATGATCGGGGAAGTTGGGTACACCGTACCAGTTGGCGATTTCGCTATAGAGGAAGTCACGCATAAATAAAGACTTTGAAAGCTGAATACGTCCTAAGTCTTCGAGTTTGGCGATAGAGGATACTTTTTTGATGGTCATATTGAGATTTTTTATATGTTGGAAGAAAAAGACTCTTTAATAATTAAAAGAGTCTAATTTAATAATATTACTTAGAATCTGCTTCGAGTTCTAATTTTGACTTTATATATTTCGCTGTATTTTCTAGACTAGGATAAATAGTACGAAGGTTAACTTTTAGCTGATCTAGCTCTTTTAAAATGGAGCTTTTGTTAGCTGATTTAATTCTAATCCGTTTTATCTTAAAGACATCATTGCCATCTTCAGGCAGGCTTGCATCTAATCCGAAAAGTAAAAAAGAGCCTGCTTGAGCTATAATCCTATCCTGTGTTAATCGTCCCTTAACACATAAAACCTTGTTCAAATCAGAAATTTTAATCTTAGGTTCAAAGTATGGCTTTTCTTGTCTAATAAAATGAATGTAACTAGCATATGCTTCATTGTTCTCGTAGTCTGTGGACTTGAAAGCCTTTCTAGGAGGAGTTTCTGATTCACATTGCTCTATGAGTTTAATTAATTCTTTTTTTTGTGATTCTGTCAATTTTGCTAAATTTGTCACACAAGAAACAGCATCTGAGTCGAAATATTTAATCTCGCTTTTCTTTATATAGAATAATATGACTTCACCATCAATATCCTTTTCTTTACCCTTATCATCTTTTTCAATTTCACAAGCAAAATATAGTGCTGCTAATGGGTTACTAGAAATATCTAACAATCTTGTTGGAAACGAATAATGTTGCATATGAGTAAGAATATCAAAGCATCTACTTTCATTTGAAAAAGATTTAGGCTCTGTTGTGAGTAAGTCCATGAATGAACTTTTTTCGGACTTTAAATAAATAGGTCCTTTTGATTTATATTGTCTAAATAAGCTTGGTTGTAAAAAATAACGCAAGGCATCTCTATGGCCTCGGAAAAATAGTTCGCGATTTTTAAGTTCATCTTCAGTGCTTAATTCATTGATTTTATCTATGAATTGAGAAACACTAGCAATTGTGTGTTGTGGTTGAGTTTCTAATTCAGCTACTACAGTTACATCTAAACTACTTATTGGAGAGGGAGAGATATATTGAGGTAATGGAAGAGGGTCATTATAGGTGGGAAATAAATTTATGTAAGTGCTGTTGTTGAATATTTGGAAATGGGGATTATTCGCTGATAGAGCAAAGATATCTCCTGATTTTAAAGCCCAATGATTTCTATATTCTTCTAATCCTTCAAATTTTAAATATTCTTTAATTGTGTTTAAATAAAAATCAAAATCCTTATTTTTTTGTTTCCAAGTTTCCTTAGTATCTTCATCTGTGTATGTGATATCTTCTCTAGTTTGAATATTTATAGAATGTAATTTATTAAATTCAACAACTATATTTTGTTCTTCAGAATAATATGTAATGTTTAAAATTTTACCTAATGAAATTTCTTTTTCAAAACGCTCCATAGTAACTAGAGCAGGGTATTTTTTGAGTAAATCTAATTTTTCTTGGGTTAATGTTTTATATAAAATACGAATATCTTCATCTGTATATTCTAGGAAACGACTCGAATGAAAATTAATTTGATATATTTCATCATTCTGAGTAATTTGATGTTCATTGCTAACTTGTAATATATTGAAAAAACTCATTTATAAAGATAATCCTTGAAATTATAAAAACCCCGCACTAAGCGAGGTTTTTATCTCATGAAAATAACTAATTAGTCAATTATCAACCAATCAATTTCTTCATTAATTCATTGACTTGTGCAGGGTTGGCTTTACCTTTTGCAGCTTTCATTACTTGACCCACAAGACCGTTAAAGGCTTTCTCTTTACCAGACTTATATTCCTCAACCATCTTCTCGTTGGCAGCAAGCACTTCCTTAATAATCGCTTCAATTGCGCCTGTATCAGTTTCCTGTTTCAAGCCTTTTTCCGCAATAATTTCGTCCGCAGATTTGCCTTCGTCCCACATAAAGCCGAATACTTGCTTCGCGATTTTACCGTTAATCGTGTTATCCACAATACGCGCGATCATACCGCCAAGTTTTTCCGCAGATACAGGAGAATCCGCCAAATCTAAGCCTGCTTTGTTTAGCGCCCCTGAGAATTCGCCCATCACCCAGTTTGCAGACACTTTACCTTGTGCAGCGCCACCAGCAGCAGCGACAACTTCTTCGTAAAACTCTGACATTTCACGTGTAAGCGTTAAAACGTGTGCATCGTACTCAGTCACACCAAAGTCCGCCACGAAACGTGCACGGCGTGCAGCAGGAAGCTCAGGCATGGTTGCTTTAATGGCTTCGATTTGCTCATCAGCAATCACCACAGGCAACAAGTCTGGGTCAGGGAAGTAGCGGTAATCGTTCGCTTCTTCTTTAGAACGCATTGAACGCGTTTCCATCTTTACAGGGTCGAACAGACGCGTTTCCTGATCAATGGTGCCATCCCAGTCCAGAATTCCCATTTGACGTTCAATTTCAACATTGATCGCTTGTTCAATGAAACGGAATGAGTTCAGGTTTTTCAATTCACAACGTGTACCAAACGGTTGACCCGGACGACGTAAAGATACATTACAGTCACAGCGGAACGAACCCTCCGCCATGTTACCGTCAGAAATACCTAACCAGCGCACTAAAGTGTGAATTGCCTTGATATAAGCAACCGCTTCTTCAACCGAACGCATATCCGGTTCAGAAACGATTTCAAGCAGCGGCGTACCAGCACGGTTCAAGTCGATGCCTGACATACCTTCGAACTGATCATGAATCGATTTACCCGCATCTTCTTCGAGATGCGCACGGGTTACGCCAATGCGTTTAACCGTGCCATCTTCAAGCTGGATGTCGATATGACCCAAGCCCACAATCGGGTTGTCCATCTGGCTGATCTGGTAGCCTTTTGGAGAGTCCGGATAGAAGTAGTTTTTACGCGCAAATACAGACGCCTGATCGATGTAAGCATCGATGCCCAAACCAAAGCGAATCGCAAGATCAACCACTTCTTTGTTTAATACCGGTAATACGCCCGGCATAGCCAAATCAACCAGGCTGGCTTGCGTGTTTGGATCATTACCGAAAACAGTCGATGAACCTGAAAAAATTTTGGTATTGGTGGCAAGCTGAGTGTGAATCTCGATACCAATAACGACTTCCCAACCATCAATCAGGTTGGATTTTGGTTTAGCCGATTTTTGAGCTTGAGCCATTATGCGTTCTCCTCAGCAATTGCAGCGCGTTTTGTATGCCAATCGGTGGCCTGTTGATACTGGTGTACCACAGACAACAATTGAGATTCTGACCAGTAATTACCAATCAGCTGTAAGCCAACTGGCAAGTTATTTTGGTCAAAACCGACAGGCGCGTTAATCGCAGGAAGACCTGCCAGATTTACCGCAAGCGTATAAATATCGCCCAGGTACATTTCAACTGGCGTTAAATCTGCACCAATTTTATAGGCAGTCGTTGGCGCAGAAGGTGCTGCAATGACATCGACCGATTCAAATGCTTTAAGGAAATCTTGCTGGATCAGGCGACGTACTTTCTGTGCTTTTACATAGTAAGCATCGTAATAACCTGCAGACAGGGCATACGTACCAATCAGGATACGGCGTTGCACTTCTGCACCAAAACCTTCTGAACGTGAACGCTTGTACAGGTCCATCAGGTCCACAGGATTTTCTGCGCGATAGCCATAACGTACGCCATCAAAACGTGATAGGTTCGAAGAAGCTTCGGCAGGTGCGATCAGGTAATAAGTCGGAACATAGCTTTCAGTCATGTTGAGGTCGATCTCAACAAGCGTAGCGCCCATCTCTTCTAACTTTTTAAGTGATTCTTCGACACGTGCTTTTACGTCTGCATCCAGACCTTCCACATTGAAATATTGCTTTGGAATACCAATACGCAAACCTTTTACTGAGGTAGCGTTCAGATTTGCCACATAGTCATCAACGTCTTTGTCCATTGAGGTTGAATCCTTGGCATCATGACCTGCCATCACATTCATCAGGTAAGCACAGTCTTCCGCCGAACGCGCCATCGGACCGCCTTGATCCAGTGATGAGGCATAAGCAATCATACCGAAACGCGATACACGGCCATAGGTCGGTTTAAGGCCGGTGAGGCCACAGAATGACGCAGGTTGGCGAATAGAACCACCGGTATCAGTACCAGTTGCAAATGGTGCTAAATCCGCTGCCACAGCTGCTGCAGAGCCACCAGAAGAGCCGCCAGGGACATGACCCAGGTTCCAAGGGTTAGCCGTTGCGCCGCAATATGAGTTCTCAGAGGTTGAACCCATCGCGAATTCGTCCATGTTCACTTTACCTAAAGTGACCAGGCCCGCAGCTTTGCCTTTCGCTACTACGGTTGCATCGTAAGGAGAGATAAAATTGTCCAGCATTTTTGAACCGGCAGTGGTCTTGATGCCTTGGGTACAGAAAATGTCTTTGTGGGCAACTGGCACACCAGTCAGGGCAGAGGCATTGCCAGCTTTGATTGCAGCATCGGCAGCATCAGCTTCAGCTAATGCCTGTTCAGCAGTTACCGTCACATAAGCCTTGACCTGTACATCAATTTTTGCGATGCGCTTTAAGTAGTGTTCAGTCAATTCGCGAGATGAAAACTGGGCATTTGCCAGACCTTCACTAAGTTCACGAATGGATAAGCGATGTAAATCTGTCATGAGAAATAATTCTTTACGTTTAATTTAATAAAAAGAATGAACTGGGTAGTAATTACTCAATCACGCGCGGTACGAGGTACAAGCCATCCTGAACAGCTGGTGCAACTGCTTGGTATTGCTCACGATGATTGGTTTCGGTAACCACATCATCACGTAGCGGCTGAGGGTGGTCGAAAGGGCTTTTCAGGGGTTCAATACCGTCGGTATTGATGCCTTTCAGGGTTTCCATCATGCCTAAAATTTTATTTAAACTTTGAGCATATTCAGCAGATTGCGTATCATTGAGAGATAACCTTGCAAGGTTGGCAATAGCTGAAACTGTTTCTGCACTTAAATCTGCAGAATGCTGTGCATCCGATGTAGACATAATATTACCTAATCAGTATTAAAAAAATTCAAATTATCATGCGTTATGATAAGCGATTGACTTGTCCAAATCATCACATTTAGTTAAAGTGGCGACCTTGCGTCCATATAAAGTTTAACTGAGAACGTCCCCGTGATTCTAAAACGACTAATAGGCTTGTTTTCGCCCGATCTTGCCATTGATTTAGGTACAGCAAATACACTTATTTATGCGCCAGGACGAGGCATTATATTAAATGAACCAACGGTTGTAGCCATCCGTCATAGTGGTTCACATAAAATTGTTGCGGCAGTCGGTCTTGAAGCGAAGCAAATGCTAGGTCGTACCCCAGCCAATATCTCAGCGATCCGTCCGATGAAAGATGGTGTGATTGCGGATTTTGAAGTCACTGAGACCATGCTGAATCAGTTTATTCGCAAAGTACATGAAAACCGTTTATTTACTCCGGCACCGCGTGTGGTGGTTTGCGTGCCATGTAAATCGACTCTGGTTGAGCGCCGTGCCATTCGTGAAGCCGTGTTTAATGCGGGCGCACGTGATGTACGTTTAATCGAAGAGCCAATGGCAGCAGCGATTGGTGCAGGGATGCCAGTCGAGCAGGCTTGTGGTTCGATGGTGGTTGATGTGGGCGGTGGTACTACTGAAATTGCGATTATCTCGCTGCAAGGTTGTGTTTATGCAGATTCTTTACGTATCGGCGGTGATGTCTTTGATGAGCAGATCATTAACTATGTGCGTAAAGCGCATGGCTGTGTGATCGGCGAAACCACGGCTGAAGTAATCAAAAAAGAAGTGGGTATGGCGTTGCCAGATGAAGGTGCTAAACCGCTTGAAATTGAAGTTCGTGGCCGTAACCTCGCAGAAGGTGTGCCTCGCGCAATCGTGGTTAATTCTGACGAAGTCACCCAAGCGATTTCTGATCCATTACAAAACATCGTGTCTGCGGTGAAATCTGCTTTAGAACATACCCCTCCTGAGCTTTCTTCGGACATCGCTGAACGTGGTATCGTGTTAACTGGTGGTGGTGCATTACTGCGTAACCTGGACAAGCTGCTTGCCAAAGAAACTGGCCTGCCGGTGGTGGTGGCAGAAGATCCACTGTCTTGTGTGACACGTGGTGGCGGCAAGGTACTCGAATTTTTCGACAACCCAAATCATGACATGTTATTCGTAGGCTAAGAAAAGGATCCGGCGGGTGCAAGCACATCTGTTTTCTCGACAACCGCCATCTTTTCGCTCTTTTATCATTGCATTGGTAACATGCTTGGTGGTGCTTTTCTTTGATTGGCGCATGCCGCATGTTGTTCAACCTGCAAGGGATGTCCTGTACGCTGCTTATAATCCTATTTATGCGGTGGCCAGCTATCCGGTATTGTCGCGAGAGTGGTTGAATCAACAAACCAAGTCTGAAGCTCAATTGCGTCGGGAAAATACCGCGATGCAGGCCGAGCTGTTACAGGCACAGGTACGCTTACAAAAAATCTCTGAACTTTCTGCTGAAAATACACGTTTGCGCGGTCTATTGGACACGCCGCTGATCATTGATGGGCGTATTGAAATTGCCGAAGTGATTGGTACCGATGCCGATCCATTACGGCATATTATCGTGATCAACCGGGGTTCAAATAACGAGCTGAAAGTCGGGCAAACGGTACTGGATGACAAGGGTATCATGGGACAGATTATCAATGTCTATCCGCATAGTAGCCGGGTCATGCTGTTGTCCGATAAAGAACATTCACTGTCAGTGCG
The DNA here is from genome assembly GCF_024129355.1 of Acinetobacter lwoffii. Classification (GTDB taxonomy): domain Bacteria; phylum Pseudomonadota; class Gammaproteobacteria; order Pseudomonadales; family Moraxellaceae; genus Acinetobacter; species Acinetobacter lwoffii_I. The sequence goes on from NZ_JAMXXP010000021.1 coordinate 38,493, forward strand.
CCTGGAACATACCGGTATGCGTGCCATTGTTTCGGGCACAGGTGATCTGGGACGTTTAAAAATGGAATATGTACCGACCAGTGCCAATATCAAGGTCGGTGAAAAAGTCTATAGTTCGGGCTTGGGACAACATTTCCCGGCAGGTTATCTGGTGGGGCAGGTATCTAAAGTACAACGCCATAATTCTGGTGAATTTGCCCAGATTGATGTGACGCCTGCGGCTCAGCTGGCCGGTGGACATCATGTGGTGGTGTTATTTTCCGATTCATTAGCGATGGAGCAACCGCATGTCAATCGCTAAGATGAAATCCAGAAAGCATCGTGATCCTTTAATGGCTATTGTCATTTCGGTGATTGTAGCTTCTATTTTAATGGTCTATCCACTTTCCTATAATCTCTCGGGCTGGCGTCCGCTGTTTATGCTGATGATCATGCTCTTCTGGGTGTTATGTCAGCCAACCTGGTGCGGGATCTGGTTTGCCTTTGGTACGGGTATTTTTATTGATCTGCTGCTGGATGCACCTTTGGGTCTGAATGCGCTGAGCTTTATCATTATTGCCTTTTTAGCTCGCTTTCTGACCCGTGAACGCCGTATCCTGACCTTTAATAATCTCTGGGTGATTATGGGGCTGGCGATTGTCGCATATCTGCTGATGATCTTTTTTACCCAGATTATAGCTGGCGTGCAATTTTCTTATGCACGGCACTGGATTCCGATGCTGACCAGTATTCTGGTTTGGCCTGCTATTTATTATATGCTCAAAAAATGGCGCATATAATTCTAGCTTCGAGCTCACCCCGGCGTCGTGAGTTATTGCAACAACTCGGGCTGAGCTTCGATATTTACAGTCCCGAGATCGACGAATCTGTACAAGCAGGCGAGTCGGTCGCAGCCTATGTTGAACGTCTGGCACGTGCCAAAGCCGATGCCGTGGCCGAGCGTTATCCAGATGCCATCATTATCGCTGCGGATACCAGTCTGGGGGTGGATCAGGAGATTTTGGGCAAGCCTGAATCCAAACAACATGCGATTGAAATGTGGACAAAAATCTCCGGTCGGTGGCATGATGTCTATAGCGGTGTCTGTGTTCGTACAAAGCATGAAAAATACAGTATAGTGGTACGCACACAGGTCGAATTTCAAATCCTGAACGCCACAGATATGGAAAATTACTGGGCGACAGGTGAGCCACTCGGTAAAGCCGGGGCTTATGCGATTCAAGGAATTGCAGCACGTTATATTCCAAAAATGCAGGGCAGTTATTCCAATGTGGTGGGCTTGCCCTTATATGAGACAGTACAGTTATTACAGACGGTTAAGGCACTAAATTAACTGCTGAAAAGAATTCTTATAATGTTTTGAGTGTAGTTATGTCTGACGAGTTGTTGATTAACGTCACGCCGATGGAATGTCGGGTCGCGTTAATTGAAAACGGCACGGTCAATGAACTGTTTGTCGAGCGTACGGCCAAGCGTGGTCTGGTAGGAAATGTCTATAAAGGAAAAGTGGTGCGGGTCTTACCCGGCATGCAGGCTGCTTTCGTGGATATCGGACTTTCTCGCACTGCGTTTTTACATATCAATGATATGGTCTGGCCACGCAATCAACCGACGCCGAATGTCTTTGAGCTGCTTCAACCTGGACAAATCCTCACGGTTCAAGTGATGAAAGATATGCTCGGTACCAAAGGTGCGCGCCTGTCTACCGATCTCTCTATTCCTTCGCGTTATTTGGTGCTGATGCCATATGGTAATCATATCGGGGTATCACAACGGATTGAGTCTGAGGAAGAGCGCAATCGCTTGCGTTCCATCATTGAGCGGATTCAGGCAGAACATAAGCTGCCAGGTTCAGTGATTGTACGTACTGCAGCAGAAGGGATTGAAGAAGAAGCCATCGCACAGGATATGGCTTATCTGGCCAAGCTTTGGGAATATATCCAGCGTAAGCAAAAGATTATTGCAGTACCTTCTTTGATCTTTGAAGAGTTGCCTTTGCCGCAACGGGTGATTCGTGATCTGGCCAATGAAGAAACCGCCAAAATTTACGTCGATTCACGTGAAATTCATGCCAAGTTACAGGAATTTGTCGAAGAATTTGTCCCGAACATGAAAGACCGTTTGCTGCATTATCCGGGCGAGCGGCCAATTTTTGACTTGTATAATGTCGAAGAAGACCTGCAAAAGGCATTGCAAACTCGCGTCGCATTGAAGTCTGGCGGTTATCTGATGATTGACCAGACTGAAGCCATGGCCACAATTGATGTCAATACCGGTTCTTATGTTGGTGGCCGTTCGTTGGAAGATACGGTTTTTAAAACCAATATGGAAGCGACGGATGTTATCGCGCGTCAGTTACGTCTGCGTAATCTCGGCGGCATTATTATCATCGACTTCATTGATATGCAGGAAGCGCAGCATCGTGAAGAAGTGATGAAACAGTTTGAGCGCATGCTAGAACGTGACCATGCCAAAACCAAGATTACTCAGGTGTCGGAACTGGGCTTGGTGGAAATGACCCGGAAACGCACCCGTGAATCGCTGGAACATCTGCTCTGTGAATCTTGTCCGACCTGTCAGGGACGTGGTTATGTCAAAACAGCCGAGTCAGTATGTTACGAAATATTCAGGGAAATTCTGCGTTATGCCCGTGCTTATGAGTCACAGAGTGGCTTTACTGTCGTCGCGCATCCTGCTGTCATTGATCGGTTATTGACGGCAGAAGCGCCTGCAGTCGCTGATCTAGAACATTTCATTAATCGCGTGATTAAGTTCCAAGTAGAAAATCTGTATACGCAAGAGCAATACGATATCATTCTCAGCTGAAATTGTAACAGAATATCGTTAAACACTTGTTACATCTGAAATTTTACAATCGGGCCTTTATTTACAATACTAGATACATGAATTAGCCAAAGCCGTTTCTCCCAGTTTCAGGCTTAGCAAAAGGAGTGTGTGATGAGTATGAGTAAAGCAGTAATCCATAAAGGCCTAAAACACGTATTAGAACCAAAGACTGTACATGCGGGATATATCGTCGATGAGCGCGGTAATGAAGTTCAGATTACCGCGAGCATGATCCGTAATGTCTGCCATCAATTATTACAACAGTGCCGTACCATTAAAAGCTGATTGCATTTGTGCATTGTTTCTAACTTATCAAAAAGTGATTTGGATAGACGTTTAAATAGAGAAGTCATCCAAAATTTCTAAAATAATTTAAAAAGATTTCCAAAAATAAAGAAAAGGGACCAGATCGGTCCCTTTATTCTGTGCTCTAAGACTGGCAAAAATGATCAGCATCTTTGGCAGTCCATCTATCTTATTTATTCATCCGCGGCTAGCTTACCGCCCGTAACTTTGGGACAGGTTCGCCATCTACAATAAGTTCAAAACGTTGAATTTCTTCTTCCAGATGTGTCAGCAAGTTCTGCATTTTCGGCAGGGCATTACGACATGCAGTTAAGCCGACTTCCAGTTTGTCTAGATAGCTGGTCATGGTGATATTCAAGGCCTGACCATCCAGTACGATAGAAGCCGGATAAAGTGCTTCAAGACGTGCACCATTCCAGTAAAGGGGCTCTTGTGGTCCAGGTACATTGGAAATAATCACGTTAAATGCCTGACGTGTCGGCATTAAACCGGATGCAATATTCAGACCTGCGGCACCATAGACAAAGGCGCTATAGTTCAAGATTTGATTGGCATTCATACGTTTAAAGCGCTCTTTGGCACTCAGTACACTACGGCGTACGATCTTGAGACGTTCCAGCGGATCTTCTTTATGTGTGCCCAGATTGGCCAGAATCATGGTAATACGGTTGGATATATCTGAATCGTCACTACGAACCGAAGCTGGAACCATGGCGATTAACGGTTTTTTCGGTAAGGCATTTTGCGATAATAAATATTCACGTAATGCACCTGAACAAATGGCCAGTACGATATCATTAATGGTCACGCCCAACGCTTTGGAAATATGACGTAAACGTGAAAATTCGAAAGACTGTGCGGCAAAGCGACGTGAAGCACTGACGCGTTGATTCAGAATACTGCTTGGTGCCTGGAAGCTGGACACATAATCGGGATTACGTCCCATATCCTTCATGACAGTTTGCGACAGTTCATAAGCAACTCGTGGCGCACATTCCAGTTGCCCCTTAATGGTCTGCAGGACATTTTTAAACCTGTTAACTTTAGGTGCTTTAAGGCGTTTGGCACGTGGCCCTTCCACACACCATGGCGGTACAATACTCTTGGCATGGGGGTCAAATGAAAGTGATTTTTCGACCAGACGCATGCCAGCGATTCCATCCACCATGGCATGGTGAATTTTGAAATACATGGCAAAACGGTTACCTTCAATACCTTCAATGATATGACAGGTCCATAAAGGTTTTGCACGATCAATCAGGGCACTATGTTCTTGAGAAATATAGGTCAGCAATTCACGGATACGGCCCGGTTTTGGCAGGGCGATATGACGAAAATGATGATCTAAATCAAATTCCTGGTCTTCATCCCAAAACAGGCCGTTTAAATAATTATTAAAAGGTGGGATTGGGGAGCATTTCGAATTTTGAATATCCGTAACAAGATCCTGAATAAAGGAAGCGGGTGCATTATCGGGAATTTGGAATAAAAATAGTCCACCTACATGCATAGGCTGCTGCCGTTTCTCTAAAGTTAAGAAAATAAAATCAATTGGATGTAATGGACGCATAGCGTGGATTGCCTCACTGCATTCTCTATGGCTTTTTTGCTAAAAAGCCTTGTTAGAATTATTACTTTAGTTTTTAAAGTATATCTTTTTTAGCATATAAATGAACTGCTTTATCTTGCCTCAACTGTGAAAAAGTGGCTATTGACAAGAACAAAATATCTTCCTAAGTTTATGAAATGTGAAAATTTTAGTTTTAAAATAGTTTTCTAAAAATAGTATTTACTAGGCAAAGTGGAGTGTAACTTAATAATTATGTGTTATTAGAAGAATAGCATTATGTTCAATTTCACATTTTATGCAAATAAATCAATGAGCTAAAATTTTATCAATTTTTTAATTAAAATAATATTATCCCGATAAAAGGTAATTTCTATCTTGTCACTAAATGTAAAACTATCAATTAAAAAGACTATCTTTATTAAAAAATAGTCTTTCAATCAATAGGAACGATAAAACTTAACTTTATTTTTTTAGATTGCCAGCATGTAAGCCACATTCTTTATGGGTGGCTTCTTCCCACCACCAGCGGCCTTCGCGTTCATGCTGATTTGGCAGCACAGGGCGGGTGCAAGGTTCACAGCCAATTGAAACAAAACCTTTCTCATGCAGGGTATTATAAGGTACTTCCATCATACGGATATAACTCCAGACATCTGCACTGGACCAGTTGGCTAGAGGATTGTACTTAATCAACTGCTTTCCAGGACCGGAGAAACCTGGATCGGCCTGAACCACAGGAATTTCATTGCGTGTACCCGGACTTTGGTCTTTGCGCTGACCAGTAATCCAGCCATCTAATGTGGCCAGTTTTTTACGTAGCGGTTGAACCTTGCGTATACCGCAACATTCCTGATGACCATCTTCAAAGAAACTGAATAAACCTTTGGTGGTCACTAAATTTTGTACTGCATCCGTTTCAGGGAAGCAGATTTCAATTTCGATGTTGTAATGCTTACGCACCCGTTCAATAAACTGATACGTCTCTGCATGTAGACGGCCAGTGTCCAGACTGAATACCCGGAACGGTTTACCGAGATGCGACGCCATATCAATCAATACAACATCTTCAGCACCAGAAAATGAAATCGCAATTTCACCTTGCTGGCTCAGTGCAAGTGCCAAAATTTCATTGGGCGATTTATCAGCATATTCAGATGCAAGCGCATCAATACGATCAATAGTAGGAATGATGGTCATGAGAGTCCTGGCGATATAGGCTTGGAAAGGACATGGCCTATATTAGTTAATTTCACATCTATTTTAATAGAATTGATTTAATTGACTTATCACTAAAAAATAAATACTTATGAAAAAAATAGATTTAAAAAAGTACAGTGCAAAATCTGTTTCTTCAGCTATGATAGTGCAAAATTTTTTCAATACAACTTAGAGGGAATGTTCATGGAAGTCGTATGTCTAGATTTAGAAGGTGTGTTGGTTCCAGAAATCTGGATTAACTTTGCTAAAAAAACCGGTATTAAAGAGCTTGAAGCGACGACTCGTGACATTCCTGACTATGATGTACTGATGACCCAACGTCTGAATATTTTAAAACAGCACGGTTTAGGCTTGAACGATATTCAGGAAGTGATTGCAGAAATGGGGCCGTTCCCGGGAGCAAAAGAATTTGTGAAATGGGTGAGTACGCATTTTCAATTGATTATTCTTTCAGATACTTTCTATGAATTTGCGCATCCACTAATGAAGCAGCTGGATTGGCCAACTATTTTCTGTCATAAACTGGAAACAGATGAAGCAGGTATGATCTCAGCCTATAAACTTCGTCAGCCAGATCAGAAACGTCAAGCTGTTAAAGCACTGCATGGTTTGAACTTCCGTGTGATTGCGGCAGGGGATTCTTATAACGATACGACAATGCTGGGTGAAGCAGATCATGGTTTCCTGTTTGATGCCCCTGAGAACGTGATTGCTGAATTCCCACAATTCCCGCCAATTCGTGGTTATGATGCGTTAAAAGAAGCGATTCGTAATGCTTCAGTACGTGATATTCCAGCTTAAGTATTAAAATTTAAGCAATAAAAAAAGGCGCAATATGCGCCTTTTTTATTGGGTTCGCTTGAATTAGAAGCGGTAACCGATTTTCATACCATAGCCGATTGCATGATTGTCTTCAAATTTTCCAACTGGATTTCCACCAGTTTGTGCAGTTGCATCACCTAGCCAGAAGTATTTGACACCAGCTTGGATAAAGTAATTTTCAGCTGGACTGTATTGACCGCCTAAACCTACATTCCAGTAGCCTTCAGTTGGACCCAAGGTGGTTACCGGGTTGCCCGCTCCTGAGTCATAACCTACAGAAGCTGAACCTGACCATTTATTATTAAATTTACGACCTAAACCTACTGTTGCAGACCATTGATCATCTGAATAATCGACAAGATTCTGCTGTTTTCCGGTGAGTGCGCCAGTTAGCTGAGATAAATAAGCAGGTTTTACTGCAAACTGATCCCAATGTACCCAGCGAATATTAGCAAAGGCTAAGGTATTTTTTGCAATGCCTGACTGTAAGTCAATGTTGACTGATTGTGGTGTAGTAATTTCCGCTTTATGGTAAGTTGGAATTACTGGTTTACCCAATAATGTGCCAGTTAATCCAGGAATATATAAAGCCCCATCTGTACCAAAACCGAAGGTTTCTGTGGTATCTAATTCATGTTTAATTTCAGAGCGATAAGTCACAGCAGCTTTTAAGGCAATTTCAGGAATAGAATATGCAAAACCAGCTAACCAACCGTAAGCTTCACTTTCTTTAAGGTCAATATCATAACCGCCAAGAACTTGCGGGCCTCTATAAGCTGTACCACGTAGGGAGACTTTCGCCTTTACGCTTTGATAGACAGGTCCGGCATAAACATTCCAGTTCTCATTTGGCTGATACCCTATAAGTGCTGTAATGCTATTGGTTTTTACTTCAACAGAAGTGCCTTCCAATACACCAGTATTGGTATTTACTGTAGCAAAAGCATTAGATTCAGGCGCATATTGAGAGTCAGCTCCAAATGGCTGGTCATAAAGTAAACCCAGAGATATTTTATCAGTTGCCTGAATTTTTATAGCAGCAGTAGGGAAGTAGTAATCTTCAGCCATATCGCTGACTTTATTGCCGGCATTGTCTTTACCTTGAACTTCTGGATCTAAAACAGAAATACCTGCTTCCGCATAGTTACCCGGCTGTAAAAAAGCAGAAATAGATTGACCAGAACGGTCTAAGCCAGCTGCTTGAACTGCAGAAAGAGGTAAAGTGCTAAGTAAAATAGCAGAATAAATTTTATTAAGCTTCATGGTACGTTCCCTGATGCCATCTGTAACAAAAATGTGATGGAAAAGTAACATAAATTTAAAAAGAGTAAATGCTCAGCTTTGTCGAAGAAATGAACTAAGGCGGTTAAGGAAAGGGCTTGATTAGAGTTTTTATACTAATTTTATTGGTATAAATATATGAAAAATATCAGATTAAATTAACTTTAAATAATGTGAAAGGATTGAAGTTCTGTTAATTTTAATTGGTGCTAAAATAATCGAATGATATGCAAGTGTATAAAATTAGAGTTAAAAAATAAAAACCACTCGAAAGTGGTTTTTATTTAATCAGAGCTTAGAAGCGATAGCCGATTTTCAGACCATATGCCCATGCATCGTTATCTTCAAATTCAGCAACATACTCAGGACCACCAGCTTGTGCACCAGTTTGTGCTTTTGCATCACCTAACATGAAGTATTTTACACCACCAGCAATGAAAGTGGCTGGGGTTGGGCTGTATTGAAGACCTAGGCCAACATTCCAGTAACCTTCAGTTGGACCAAGTGTAGATACAGGGTTGCCTGCACCAGAATCCCAACCTACTGATACGTTACCAGCCCATAGGTCATTAAATTTACGGCCTACACCTACAGTTGCTGAAATTTGGTCATCTTCATATTCAACCAGATTAAAGCCATTTGGACGACCTATTAGAGGGCCTACAGCTTCACTTACATTGCCAAATTGGTAAGGACGAATAGAAAAGTTTGACCAGTCTACCCAGCGTACATTAGCGAAAGCTACAGTGTTTGCCATTACACCTGTTTGGAAATCCAAGTTTACAGATTGAGGTGTAGTAATTTTGGTTTTTCCAGAATCATCTAGAGTAGCAAGCTGAGCAGGAGAAACACCTAGACCACCTAATACAGTTGTTAGTAAAGGGAAGTTTAAAAGTGATAAGTCTTCAGAAGCTGAAATATCATGGTCAATTTCTGAACGATAAGTTACAGAAGCTTTTAAAGCAATATCTGGGATTTGGAAGGCTAAACCTGCTAACCAGCCTGTACCACTTGTTTCTTTAAATGTCGCATCATAACCATTGAAAAGGCTATATGCTTGACCGCGTAAGCTTAGATTCCCTTTAACGGTTTGATAGACACCACCACCATAGATATTCCAGTTTTCAGTCGGTTGGTAACCAAAAACTAAAGATAGGTTTTGAGTATCTACTTCAACTTTAGTATTGCCTTCGCCTAAGAAATTATTACCTGCAGCAAGTGCTCCAGTTAACTGTTGAAAAGCTGGACTACTTCTAACTTGTGCTTCAGCACCTGCTAGCGTTTGTTCATTTACTGGTGCTCCTAGGGCTTCAAGAGCTGCAACTGCTCTAGCGCGTACAATATTGTTTATTGCACCAGTTGATAAGATAGTGTCTGTACCTGGGTTTGAAGTAAAGACATTAGTGCCTTGGTATTCAGCATCAGCACCATATGGTTGATCATATAAAATACCAACTGAGAATTTTTCAGTAGGTTGAAACTTTAATGCTGCACTTGGGAAATAGTAATCACCAGCCATATCATCAATATTACGGCGTGTTTCACTTGTACCAGCTTCTTTACCAGATACATCTGGGTCTAGGACAGAAATACCTGCTTCAAAATAATTACCTGGTTGCAGGAAGGCCGCCATTGATTGGCCTGAACGATCTAGAGCTGCTGCAAAAGCACCCGTCATTGGTACAGTTGCAAGAATCATTGCAGTAGTTAATGTTTTTAATTTCATTTACGTCTTTCCTTGAGGTACAAATTTATATCTAGCGTTGTTGTTTGCACTTATTAAATTCTTGGAGATTTCGGGTATTTATCCGCAATCATTTGTTACTCCATGTGACAAAAATAGCACAATTAAAATAAGAGTAAATGCTCTAGAAAAAACTAATTAGTCTAAAAAAGCATCAAAATAGAGTTTTTACACCAAAAAATAGCCTCATTTTGAAATAAGTATTTGAAAGTAAAAGAAATAAAATAATGAAGAAAAAATGATTTTTTGTATAAAAAATATTCTAAAAATATGAAGATTAACGCTAATTTTTTGAAGTATAGATCACATTTTGAAAGGATGGTGCGCCCTGCGGGACTCGAACCCACGTCGGTCGCTTAGGAGGCAACTGCTCTATCCAGTTAAGCTAAGGGCGCGAAAAGAAGGCTATTGTACTGTAAAAAATACAAAAAAAGTTATTGCCGAAGCAATAACTTTTAAGGACTCATAGCTACAGGAGTTGTCTAGGTATTTTTAGGCTTAAGTAACTTAAACAGACCGAACATGACCACGATCCAAAGCGGGATCATCAAAATAGATTCCTGGAATCCTTGCGTCCACATGATGTAAAGAATCGTAAGAATGAAACCTAGAACCAGAATATTACCCGCCGGAGACCAAAGCGCAGGGAAGGAAGTCTTCTGTCCTAGCTTTTTCATGCTTTGAATAAACTTGAGATGGGTCAGCGTAATCATGGCCCAGTTTAATACCAATGCACCCACTACGATGTAAATCAGATGGCTTAAGGCATCTTCAGGCACGAAGTAATTAAGTAGTACACAGCCAAAAATCAGCGCGGCAGAGAACAATACAGCAGGAATTGGCGTACCTTGCTTATTCACTTTCATGAAGACTTTAGGTGCATTTCCTTGTTGAGCCAGACCATAGAGCATACGGCTGTTGGCGTACATACCACTGTTATATACAGACAATGCTGCTGTCAGGATAATAAAGTTCAGTAAGTGTGCTGCCCAGTCAATGCCAAGCTGGCTGAAAATCATCACGAACGGACTTTTGTCCAGACCACCAAGTTCAAGCTGATTCCAAGGCACGAGTGACAACAGAATCGTCAAAGCACCGACATAGAAAATCAGAATACGGAAAACCACCTGATTAATGGCTTTCGGAATGGTTTTTTCCGGATTTTCAGCTTCTGCAGCCGCCATGCCGATCAGTTCAATACCACCGAAGGCAAACATCAGGAAGGCCAGCATGTAGAACAGACCTTCAAAACCATTCGGGAAGAAACCGCCCGCGGTCCAAAGATTGCTAAAAGATGCGCCTGAAGAAGCATCAGCAGTCAGGATCAGATACAAGCCAAAGACAATCATCGAGATGACCGCAGTCACTTTAATGATAGAAAGCCAGAATTCCGATTCACCGTAGAATTTCACATTGCCGAGGTTGACCAGTGTAATCACGATAAAGAAAAACAGTACCGATGCCCAGGCTGGAATATGCGGCCACCAGTAGTTGATATATTTCGCAACCGCAGTAAGTTCGGTCATGGCCACCAGGATATACAGAATCCAGTAGTTCCAACCCGCAAGGAAACCGGGAAATTTTCCCCAGTATTTATAAGCAAAATGGCTGAATGAACCTGCGACAGGTTCATGAACAATCATCTCACCCAATTGACGCATGATTAAAAATGCAATCAGGCCCCCAATGGCATAGCCTAAAATAATAGAAGGACCCGCAGATTGGATCACCTGTGCGGAACCTAAGAATAAGCCTGTGCCAATTGCACCGCCCATGGCGATCAACTGAATATGACGGTTCTTTAAGCCACGCTGAAGTTGTGAAGACTCGTTATTCAAAGTGTTCAGCCCGACAATGGAAAATGATAAGTGGCTGATTGTAATTGATCAGACTAAAGAAGCCTAGTCCATCCTAAGAATGAAATATTGTTGGAGGAATAATAAAAAATATTCATATAAATAACTGAAATAAAATATAAATGAATCAATATATTAATTTTATTGAAACTGTTACTGATGAGTTCTCTATTTTCTTGGATAAAATACAAATGCCGTTTTTTTATACTAAGGTCTGGCAGTCAAGCAGTTCTGCTTTCAACATACTATACTTTGAATATAAATATTGAATAACCTGTACGAAAACAAAGACAAGTCAAAGGATGAGATAATTCATGAGTTTTGCCGCCCAAATCAAGATTCCTGCAACCTATATGCGTGGAGGCACCAGTAAAGGTGTTTTCTTTAAGCTAGATGACCTGCCTGTAGAAGCACAACAGCCGGGCCGGATTCGTGATCAGCTTTTGCTGCGCGTGATTGGTAGCCCCGATCCATACGGGAAACAGATTGATGGCATGGGTGGCGCCAGTTCCAGTACCAGTAAAACGGTGATCCTGTCAAAAAGCCAACACGCTGATCATGATGTCGATTATTTATTTGGTCAGGTGTCAATTGACCGTCCTTTTGTGGACTGGAGTGGCAACTGTGGCAATCTGACTGCGGCAGTAGGTGCATTCGCTATTTCTAATGGTCTGGTTGATGCCGAACGTATTCCTGAAAATGGGTTGTGCACAGTACGCATCTGGCAGGCCAATATTCAGAAAACCATTATTGCACATGTGCCGATGCAGAATGGACAGGTGCAGGAGCTGGGTGATTTCGAACTGGATGGCGTAACCTTTCCTGCAGCCGAAGTGCAGATCGAGTTTCTGGATCCAGCTGATGACGATGCTGAAGGCGGTTCAATGTTCCCAACTGGAAATTTAACCGACACGCTGGTGGTTCCAAATATTGGCAGCTTCGAAGTGACTATGATTAATGCCGGCATTCCAACCGTATTTTTAAATGCTGGAGATCTCGGCTATAAGGGCACAGAACTTCAGGATCATATCAATAATGATGTGGCAGCCCTGACAAAGTTCGAAACGATTCGCGCCTATGCGGCGAAGCACATGGGACTAATTCAGGATATTGCAGAAGCAGTTACCCGACAACATACCCCGAAAATTGCATTTATTGCCCCATCTAAAACTTATACCTCATCCAGTGGCAAGACGGTTACCGAATCGGATACCGATATTCTGGTTCGGGCCTTGTCTATGGGTAAACTCCATCATGCCATGATGGGCACGGCTGCGGTGGCTATTGGTACAGCAGCTGCCATTCCCGGAACATTGGTGAACCGGGTCGCAGGTGGGGTAGAGCGTGAAGCGGTGCGTTTCGGTCATCCTTCCGGGACGTTGAGAGTGGGTGCACAAGCAAGTTTTGAAAATGGTGAGTGGAAAGTGACGAAAGCGATTATGAGCCGTAGTGCCCGCGTGTTGATGGAAGGCTGGGTGCGCGTACCAGAAGATGTTCTCGTTTAAATGCCGTGCATACATTTAGCTTGAATAAAACCACCGGTTCTGCGGTGGTTTTTTATGGTTTAAAATCTCTGCCTTGCTTATTTGATGTTGAATAGTAAATTTCAGCAGAACAATACGATTTATGGCTGAAAATTCAAGGCATTTCTAGGTACAATGCCTGAATCAGCTTACAGGCATTTATTCGCTTGTCATTTTATTTTTCTGGACTACGTATTCGAGGCGAATGTGTCATCTATCACTGACGTATCAACCCATGCACTCACACAAGCACAACATCGCATTCAACAGGATTTATTGACCGCTCTGGAAGCCTTTGCCATTCCGGAACCTTTAAGGTCGGCAGTCCATCATGCTGTGATGCTTGGCGGTAAACGAGTACGTCCAGCGCTATGCTATGCTACCGCCGCATTAAAACCCAACCAGAATAGTGCTGCAGTGCGCCGTGCAGCGGTTGCGATCGAGTTTATTCACTGCTATTCACTGGCCCATGATGATCTGCCGTGTATGGACAATGATTTGTTGCGCCGTGGCCAGCCAACCTGTCATGTGGCTTATGGAGAAGATACCGCGCTTTTGGCAGGTGATATCCTGCAGTCTATGGCTTTTGAAATTTTGGGTAGTCGTCTGTTTGATCAGGGTCCAGCGGTAGAAGCTCCCATCGTACTGAAGCAGATGCAGATTCTGGCAACAGCCTCTTCGAAAATGGTGAATGGTCAGGTTTTAGATTTGCAGTCTGAAGGCAAGAAAATCGATCAGCAAGCACTGGAAAATATTCATCGCAATAAAACCGGTGCTTTGATTAGCGCTGCGATCATGATGGCGGCGGTGACAATCTTTGAAGGCACCGATCTGGCCATTCCTAAATTACGTGAGTTTGGACAGGCGATTGGTCTGGCCTTCCAGGTACAGGATGATATTCTGGATATTATTTCCGATACCGAAGTGTTGGGGAAAACCGCCGGCAAGGATGAACAGGTTGAAAAATCAACCTATCCGGCATTGATGGGGCTGGAGCAGGCCAAAGCCTATGCCCAGCAATTACATGATCAGGCGATCAATGCCTTGAACCATTTTGAAGGTCAGGCGGAAGAGTTGATGCAAATTACCCAGTTCTTGCTCACGCGCAAAAGCTGATTAAAAAATTATTTTTCTAAAAAAGTTTAAAGTAACCGCATAAAAAAAGAGGACTTCAAGTCATTGCTGTCCCACAATTTTTCACAAGAGGAAGCTCATTTGAGCTTCCTCTTGTTTTATGGGTATTTTATCGGGTGAAAATAAAGCTTTTA
>NZ_JAMXXP010000022.1 GCF_024129355.1 Acinetobacter lwoffii
TCTCAGGTTCAAATTTAAGATTTTAGCAGCACTCCAAACTCTACAATTTGCGTATAGTGGTAGCTAATCACTATATCAATCAAGATACAAGAAGCACTGCTTCGCAAGTGAGAAGTCATTTTAAAAGACCCTCTATCTAAGCTCCTCCCTGAGCGAGATTCAAAGCAATGCTTTGAATTAAAGTGCAAGAGAAGGAAATTAAAATTTTTAATCCCCCTCGATCCCCCTTTTTCAAAGGGGGAGGTAACAAGAGGTTAAAAGTATCTTATAGAGTATGCCCCAGCGCTTCACCCATATTCACCAAAGAATTGGCCTTGAATACGGCATCCCACTGCATTTTATTTTCTTCGAATAAAATCACTGCTGTTGAACCGAGGTAGAAACGACCCAGTTCTGCCCCTTTTTCCAGGAACAGATCATGCTGATTAAGTTCGATCCGGCCTGAAGGCTTCACTTTGCCGGTTGCCACGGTTTCAATACCCGCCACAATCATCGCACCGACCAATACCACCGCCATACGGCCGATTTCAGTATCAAACAGACAGACCATACGTTCATTGCGTGCAAACAAGCCCGGAATGTTTTCTGCGGTCACCTGATTGACCGAGAACAACTCACCTGGAACATATAGCGTTTCAGTTAATGTTCCGGCAAATGGCATATGCACCCGATGATAATCACGTGGCGACAAATATACGGTCGCGAATTCACCATTTTTGAATGGCTCGGCCAGTTGCGGATCAGCAATCAGGGCTTCAACGGTAAATTTCTGACCTTTGGCCTGAAACACATCGCCATTTTCAATTTTACCCAGCTGGGAAATCGCACCATCTGCAGGCGAAACAATGCTGCTGGCATCTGGATCAATCGCACGGATACCTTCTTTTAGGGCGCGGGTAAAAAATTCATTAAATGACTTGAATTTAAGGGCATTGGCCTGTTCAGCAATCGACATATCAATACCATACTGCGCCTTAAAGGCAGTAATTGCAGCAGTTTTGATAATCGGGTTTTCGCTGGCGGCAATTTTACCCACCACCCGAGACAAGCGATGTTGCGGTACTAACCGTTGAGCTTTAATAAAAAACTGTTGTTTTAAACGTGACGTGATGCTCAAGATGGCAGCTCCCCTGTAGCGATTGGACTATCGAGGCGGTTGCCCCATTCACTCCACGCACCATCATAGGCTCGAATTTTCCAACCCAGTAAACGACCCAGAATATAGGCCAAACCTGAGCGGTGATGGGACTGGCAGTACACCACAACGGGTTGATTCAAATCAAAGCCCAGTTGTTCCAGACGCTGCTGAGTACGTGGTAAAGGCTGTAATTTTAAATGATTTTCACGATTAAGGGCAGTACTCCATTCAAAATGACGTGCTCCCGGAATGTGACCGCCGCGTCGAGCCGCTAAACGTAGGCCAGTATATTCATCTTGCGTGCGGCAATCCCAAATTTGAACCTGTTGATTTTCAACCTGTTGGCGCAGTTCATCATAGCCAATCTGAAAATTCGCCTGATGCTCGAGATTAACCTGCAATACGTTCTTCACTGGTGCAAACTGCTCCTGACTGGAAGAAGTCGGCAAACCAGCACCGAGCCAGGCATGAATCCCACCATTCAATAAGCTGGTATTTTCAAAGCCCAGACAATGCAGGTTCCAGAGCAAACGCCCGGCCCATGCCCCGCCCTCATCATCATAAGCCACCACATGATGCTCAGGAGAAATATTCAGATAATCAATGAGAGCCTGCAAGCCATCCGCGTCCGGCAACAGTCCCATTGCCGTTTCTTCCTGACGCACCAGAAATTTAGGCTTTAAATGCAAGGCATGCGGAATATGCAGCTGCTCATACACAGAGGCACGGCTCAGGTCGACAATACGAAGTTTTTCATGGCCCAAATAGGGAACTAAATCTTCTGCCTCAATCAGCAGGCCAAAATTAAAAGCTGCAGCGGTCATCGTTATCATGGCTATTATTGGTCAAATCCTATTGATCTTAGCACAGCTGGTTTTTAGACTTATGTGCTTTCTTTGCAGATGATTAGCAAGATTTTAGCTAAACCCTAGTCTTAAATACTCTTGCATAAAAAAACCGCATCTGCATAGACACGGTTCTTTAAAATTATGAATTGTTCAAACTGACTTAGGCAGGTTCATTGATCTCAAAAACCTGACGTAAATAGGCCAGGAACGTATCATTATCGGTCATGGTTTTGCCCGGACTATCCGAGATTTTGGCTACTGACTGACGGTTACATTCCACCAGTTTCAGCACAATATTGAGTGGGGTTTGCCCCATATCATTGGTCAGATTGGTGCCAATGCCGAAACTGACCTGAAAACGGTCTTTAAAGTACTGATGCAATTTCCAGGCTTTTTCCAGATTCAGGCCATCACTAAAAGTCAGCATCTTGGTTTTGCTGTCTATTTTCAGCTTTTTATAATGCGCATAGGCCTTGTCACCCCATTCATAAGGGTCGCCACTATCATGACGCAAGCCATCAAACAGCTTGGCAAAGTACAGATCAAAGTCGCGCAGGAATGCATCCATCCCCACCACATCGGTCAAGGCAATACCCAAGTCACCACGATATTCCTGTACCCAGCTTTCCAGTGCAGATTTCTGGAAATTACGTAAACGTACGTCCAGCGCCTGAAAAGCTTGCAGGAATTCATGCGCCATGGTACCAATCGGGGTAATGCCCAGCTCTTTGGCTAACAGTACATTACTGGTACCACGAAACACATGCGGTGCGGCTTTGTGAAATTCTTCGACGACATGCTTTTGCCAATCGAAACTGTAACGGCGACGCGTACCAAAATCTGACACCAAGAATGGTGGATCATTGGGGTTTTGCGCAGCATCATACTGTTTTAATAGCTCGATTTTGGCTTTTAAACGGTGTTCGCCTTCAGCCAACACTTCAGGCGTGCGAATGCGGCTGAAATACAGTTCATTGACAATCGCCAGTACGAAGATCTCGAACATCATCGCCTGAACCATCGGGCCTTCCACCACAATATCCAGACGGCCTTGACTGTCGATACTGGCCTTGATGAAACGGCGCTTGAGCTGGAACAGTTCCAGATAATCCACAAAATCGCTTTTGATAAAACGTAAGCTTCTTAAATATTGCAGTTCATCTTCTTTGAATTTGAGCTGACACAGCAGGTCCAGTTGATGATTGAGATCATCCAGAATATCCGTCAGTGGATAGACTGTATCTTCCAGATTACGACAACGGAAATGGTAGACACTATGCGTTTGCGGAAACTTGTGTAAGACCACTTGTAACATGGTGAATTTGTACAAGTCAGTATCTAACAGAGAATGGATAATTGGAGCCATAACTAAGGGAATATCGCTGTGCTTATCTCTGCATTAAAGCATAAAAAGTCGTGCAATAATGCAGGATTTACGTACAGCTGGCTGTATTTGCGACAAAAGTATCAGAAGCATAACCCGCTTTATTTCTGTGATTTGACCTGAGCTTTTTCCTGTTCCTGAATCAGTTTCTGCAACTGTTTTTCCTGACCAATCACCTTGGCAAATTCGGCTGTGGTCTTTTGTCCGTTTTTTTGCACCTGGGCATCACAATTCACCTGACGCAACTGCTTGGCAATCGCAAATTCCATCTTGAATAAAGCCCCCATCAAGGCCGTATTGCCTCGATTGTCTCGAGCGCAGCGGTCTGCCCCATGCTTAAGCAAACTACTGACAATATCCTGATGGCCATAATAAGTCGCCATCATCAGTGGTGTATAACCGTCTTTATTGCGTACATCGACCGGAAAGCCATGTTTTAAAAATTCGTTGATGACTTCGCTATTGCCAATTTTGGCGGCAGCAAAGAACAGGTCGACCAATTCCTGTTGTGAGTTCATCTGAACATTGTCCACGCTTTTAGCGGGGGAGATCTCCTTCGCGACAGTCACGTTTGCGAATGCGGAACCTATCGCGAGAATACTGGCTAAAAATACAGATGACATAACTTTCATGATGAACTCCAGCAGAAATCGAATTCATTTCAATGCGGTTGAATCTTGAAATGCATTTTAAATTGGAACAAACAAGTTGCCTGTAGAACTCCCCCTAGGGTGCAGGAAAGGTTTGGAATTCTACAGGACTTTGCGGAGGTGACTTCTTAAGCCCTAGTCACCAATCCTGATCGACCAATCGAAATCAGTCTTTGAGTTGTGCTGCTGTGGCTTTAACAGTCGCAATATTACCGTTTACCGCCTTGGTCATACGCGTACCGTAGTCCGCATCTGCCTTGTAGAAGTAAGACAACATGATGTGCTTGGTTTCTGAATCTTTCACTGCACCTAAGTCAGCAGCAAGGTTCATGATCAGGTCATCTTTCTCTTTAGCTGTGTATGAACGGTACAGCTCACCTGCCTGCTTGAAGTTCTGCTCTTTCACGCCAATTTGCTGTACATGTCCAGATAATGGTGTTTGTACCGCACGTGCTTTTTCAGTTGCAGCTTTTGGCTCTTTACGGCTTGGCTCATAGTTCACATCCGAGTCACGCTCAGAGATATTCATGTAGCCATCCTGATTATTGTTGTTCACATTTACTACTGGACGGTTCACCGGAATTTGCTGGTGATTCGCGCCTAAACGGTACATTTGGGTATCCGAGTAAGAGAAGATACGGCCTTGTAACAGACGGTCTTCTGATGGCTCGATACCTGGTACCAGATTACCTGGTGCAAATGCCGACTGTTCAGTCTCATTGAAGAAGTTCTTTGGCATGCGGTTCAGGGTCAATGTCCCCACTTTCACTTCTGGAACTAAGTCAGTTGGCCAGATCTTAGTTGGATCTAACGGATCAAAATCAAAGCTGTTTAGATCTTTAGGATCAATCACCTGGATATACAGATCCCATTTCGGGAAATTACCTGCATAGATGTTGTTATACAGATCATTGGTCAAGTGGTTGAAATCTTTACCTTGCTGTTCAGCCGCTTCTTTCACGTTCAGGCCCTTCACACCCTGTTTAGAGCGGAAGTTGAATTTCACGTACTTGTATTCGCCCTTGTCGTTATACAGTTTGTAGGCATGTACACCGAAACCGTCCTGTTCGCGGTAGCTGGTTGGGACACCTTGCTTGCCATAAACATAAGTCAGCATGTTGGTTGCCCAAGGCTGGCTCGACAGGAAGTCAAATACACGGTTGGCATCTTGTACATTGGTGACCGGGCTTGGTTTCATCGCATGGATGAAATCCGGGAATTTGATCGCATCACGGATAAAGAAGACTGGCGTCTGGTTACCAACCAAGTCCCAGTTACCTTCCTGGGTATAGAACTTCACTGCGAAACCGTGCGGGTCACGTAAAGTCTCTGGTGAACCTTTACCATGAATTACGGTAGACATACGCACAAAAACTGGAGTTTTGGTACCGGCCTTGAATAAAGAAGCAATTGTTAAATCAGACAGATCTTTCGTAGTAACGAATTCACCATAAGCCCCTGTACCACGTGCGTGAACCACACGTTCAGGAATACGCTCGCGACCAAAACGTTGTAATTTTTGTACCAGTTGAACGTCCTGAAGGAGTACTGAACCATTTGGACCCGCAGTGATCGAGTTTTGATTATCACCGACTGGTGCGCCATTGTCTTTAGTTAAAGGAGCAGCTTGTGCAGCTGTGACAGTTGCAAGCATTGCAACCAGTAATGAACGCTTAAACATTTCTAAATCTCTTAATTTATTACCTTTCCTGCATGGGCTAAGATACGCCAACACAATAAATAGATAAAACAGATTATTTTTATTAATTCAATCGCTTTAATAAATTTATAAAAATTAATCAATTGATTTTCAGATATTTAAAGTTCATAAAAACAGTACCTCATACTGCTCCAGATTTTATTCTTGCTACAATCACCTCCATCTATCATTAGCAGTCCATATGTAAAATGCGTGCCTTATTACAAAGAGTTTTAGAAGCTAAAGTCGTGGTCGAGGGTGAAACCACTGGAGAAATTGAAAAAGGAATTCTGGTTTTTCTAGGTTTAGGCAAAGACGATAATCTGGAAAAAGGCAAAAAGCTGATTGATAAAATATTGAAATACCGCTTCTTTGATGATGAACAGGGCAAAATGGGCTGGAACGTTGCCCAGGCCGGCGGTGGTATATTGCTGGTTTCACAATTTACCTTGATGGCCCAGACCCAGAAGGGTTTACGTCCAGACTTTGGCCCAGCTATGTCACCTGCCGAGGCTAAAGCCCTTTATGAGCAGCTGGTAGAATATGCCCAAAGCCAGTTTGAACATGTACAAACCGGTATTTTTGCCGCCGACATGAAAGTGCATCTGGTCAATGATGGGCCGGTGACATTTAATCTGGAAGTAGAATGATTCAGTAAAAAAGTCCTCGAATTGAGGGCTTTTTCTATTTAATCCTCCCCTAGCCCCTCCTTTAAAAAGGAGGGGGAACTAAGCGGAAGTTTCTTATTTACCAGTTTTTTCTTTAATAAACTGGCGTACCATTTTCACTTTTTCTTTGACTGGCTTTGGCAGTTTTGGTGGAATCATCTTCGCCACCTGGTTAAACCAGACCAGCAGGCCAAAGTCGCCTTCCATTTTAATGGTGCCACTTTGCATGCCGGTCATAAATGCCGTCGGGTCACCTTTCACCAAAGTCTTTACACCCTGATCACTGTCAGCAAACTGCAACACAAAATCAGCTTTTTCAGCATCACCCGAAACCGTATCGATATGACCGTTATCCACAATAATCTGACGTGCCATACCTTCATCCGTACCAATCTGGATACGGAATTGACGTCCATGTACCAGTTCAATGAATTTTGGGCTGGTACGTGCCAACTGCTTCATACGTAAAGCTAGACCTGCGACCAGTAAGTCCAGCGGATCTGTACTCATATCAATAAGAGGAAGTTTTAACACAGGAATGGACGACAGTTTCATGGAGGATGCCTATTCTAATTGTACGAAAATTGACAAATATCCTAGCATAGTTCTGGGCTAGGTGGATTATGCAGTTTGTATCATATTTCCAAACTGAAAAATGCACCCGTGGGTGCATTTTTTTCATTACAACTTGTAGAATTAACGGCTTGAAAGCTGCTGCTGGTCGTCTTCATAAACTGGCGTATGTTCGATGCAACGGCGTTTTGCCAAAGCACGTTCAGCACGACGATCTTCACGCAATAACAGGCCAGTCACGACCATCATGACCGCAGTTAACGCGCTCAGATAACTATACGTCATTGGTAGTTCAAACCAGGTTTGAGTTCCTACACGAATCACCTCGATCAGGCCCCATACCAGCATACCGGCCGCCATAAAGCTCAACCAGCGACGATAAGGCGAGAAGAACACAGCAAGCACAGCTACAGCGACTAAACTGAAGCCCACAATCGTTGCTAAATTCGCTGTTATCATATAACCCCCTCCATCCAGATAGATAGTTTCCGCTTGATATTGCAACGCTTCTATCTATTGAATTTCGTTAAATCAATAAAATGGAATCTGTTGATTTGTATCTCTATGCCTGCATTATGCTGAGTTTTTTGCATAAAAAAAGTCCTGTCATCCAGCCTAACGACATACTTTGTCGCGATATTATATTGTCATTACATTTTTTGCTTTTCACATTTTTGTGGATCAATGACTGCGCCAATGTTGGGGTGTCATTACAAAATTATCAGTAGTTTTTTTAAGTGAAAAAATTATTTTTCCGTTTAAGATGATCGATGTTTTTGTAGCCACATTTCAGCTATTCCTTATATCACTCAGATCATAAGCAATAAAAAACGCGACCCGGAGGTCGCGTTTAAAATCAATCAAAGCCTGTATTTATGCACGGTTCAGGTCTTTATCATGTACACCGAGCAGATAAAGCACACCGTCCAGACCGACGCTAGAAATCGCCTGATTGGCATTTTGGCGTACCAGAGGTTTGGCACGGAAAGCCACACCGAGTCCTGCAATCGAGAGCATTGGTAAGTCATTGGCGCCATCACCGACTGCAATGGTTTGTTCCAGGGAAATTCCCATCTCTTGCGCGATTTCCCCGAGCAAGAGTGCTTTGCGTGCGCCATCGACGATATGACCTTTGACTTCACCCGTGACTATACCATCCTGCACATCGAGCGCATTGGCATGCACTTCATCAATATCCAGTTTAGTTTGCAGATATTCCGCAAAATACTGGAAACCGCCAGAAAGAATTGCAGTACGGTAACCCAATGCTTTCAAAGTCGAAATCAGGCGTTCCGCACCTTCGGTAATGGTCAGGCGCTCGGCAATTTTCGGGAGTACCGATGCGTCCATACCTTTTAACAAGGCGACACGGGCACGGAAACTTTGCTGGAAATCCAGCTCGCCTTGCATAGCACGTTCGGTAATTTCTGCAACCTGCTCACCAACACCGGCTTCAATTGCCAGTTCGTCAATAACTTCCTGCTCGATCAGGGTTGAGTCCATATCGAAGCAAACCAGACGGCGGTTACGGCGATAGGCATTGTCTTCCTGCACCGCAACATCGACATTCAGTTCATTCGACAGGCTGAGACAGGCCGCGCGCATGGCAGCAGCATCCAGCATCTGTCCACTTAAACCGAACTGGACACAGGCACGTTTTGGCCCGGCACTCTGACCATCTAAAGCTGGACGGCCAGACAGACGGGTCACGGTTTCAATATTAAAACCCTGACCCGAGACAATCTGGGTCACGGCTTGCAGATGAGAGGCATTTAATTCAGGGGCCAATGCCGTTACGATATAACGTGTGCGTCCACCCTCTTTGACCCACTGATCATATTCAGTCGCAGAGATCGGTTTAAAGCGCACAGTTAACCCGATATCATGTGCTAGAATCAGGATCTCCTTCATGGCTAATGCTGTCGCTGTCTGGTCTTCAGAGGCTACAACAATACCTAAGGTTAACTGATTATGAATAACCGCTTGCCCTACATCTAAAATCTGTAGGGAATGGGCGGACAAAACCTGCATTAATCGTGTAAATTGATTAGGCTGGTCAGGTCCTAAGAATGATATAAGAATGATTTCTCGCATGAATTGACTCGGGTCTGAGCTACAACTATTGTTAGAATCATAATCGAAATTGAACAGAATTGCCTTGGAAGTTTACGTTGAATGCGCCTAGACAAGGGCTATTTGCTAGCCTATTGATTGTAAGTTTTGCTCTGCATACCTTTTTACTGGTATTGGCAACCACTCACCAACTGAATGAAAACCGTGCCAATCAGGGACAGCTGATCACCAGTCAACTGGTGACAGACAGCCTGTCTGAGCTTGAACCACCCAACCGCGTTTCTCTGGCGTTGCTGGCAAATCGTTATGCCACCAATCCAAGTGTCGCTTCCATCCGGATTCTAGATGCGAAAGCTCAGGTTTTAGCCACTGGCGGACTGACCAAAACCCGCGAGGGTGAAGTTTTTGTCCGTGATGCGCTGCAAAATGAGAAAAAAGTCGGTGTGATTGAAATCACTCTAATTGAACCAAGTATTGGTGAAATTCTGCGGACACAATGGCTGGCAATTCTGTTCTCGTTCATCATTCATGGTCTGCTCTGGGTCGCTTATCGTGCCGTGGCACGTCCAAGCCGAACCGAATATCTGGCGCGCATCAATAACGAATCGCGACTGAAATTCGAGATTCAGACCCTGACCCAGGCATTGGAACAGGAAAAGCATAATGCGGCACTGGCGATTGCCCAAGCCCAACAGGCAGTGAAAAACAAAGCCAAAGAAAAAGAACATAAGCCGGCAATACTGGAAAGCGATAGCCTGAGCTTAAACATCCAGTTCTACGATCCAAAACAGTTACTGGATAGCGTGAATAAAACCGTTTCGGTGCCTTATTTCAATCTCTGTCAAATTTTCCTGAATAAAGCCACTGAACTCTGTGTGCAACGCTATAAGTTAAATAGTTCTGATATTTGTACCGTACATAAATTTGATGAAAAAGGTGCCACCATCAGTATCGCAGCAGACAAACCGAATGCCCTGGCCTGCCTGACCATGATCAGTGCCGTGTTCCAGCTGCTTTCGGAAGTGCTGTATAAACGTTATCGTGAAGAAAAACGTTTTGTGCTACAAACCCGCAGCGCGATTGCCTCTAAAGTCGAGGAGATGCAGCTCAGTTCGGTACAGGCCGCTGAGCGTCTGACTCAGCATCTGGTCGCGAAAGAAAGTGCCTTACATGTACCGAATAGCTTGCTGAAAGATGTGAGTGATCACTTCCAGCTGGTCAGCATGCCGAATCCAACCAATGTCCTGACCCGTCATGCTTTTGTGGTGAATGGGATGGATGCTGAAAGCGCCGAGCTGGCACAGACTTTTAGAACCGAAATTCTAAAATCCAAACAGTCCAAAGCCTCATAAATATCCTTGAATGTTTTAATTAAAAAAGCCGGATTCAATATCTGGCTTTTTGATGGGTACAAAACAAATACGCCAGCGTATCTTGGCCTACCCTTTAAATTTTTAACTGTTTTTGTTCCAGCAGATATTGCTGGGCATTATAAGGCTGGGCCGGATACTGACAAGGGACTTTATGCCACTGACCATCGGCATCTAACTCCCATGCATTTTGACAATCTTTTAAATAACTGATCAGGCCATCTTTATAAATCCGTTTTTTCAGCTCTGGATCCAGCACCGGGAAACAGGTTTCAACCCTGGAAAACAGGTTGCGCCCCATCCAGTCGGCACTGGCACAATACAGTTTCTTGGCGCCGCCATGCTCAAAATAATAGACCCGGGTATGTTCCAGGAAACGTCCTACGATTGAACGTACCCGAATATTTTCCGACATACCGGTAACTTGTGGAATCAGACAGCAGATTGAACGCACAATAAGGTCAATTTTTACCCCGGCCTGCGAAGCCTGATACAGGGCAGCAATTAATTGCGGTTCGGTAAGCGCATTCACCTTGATGATGATCTGCGCGGCTTTGCCAGCCAGGGCAAATGTCTTTTCCTGTTCAATCAGTTTCAACAGTTCGCTATGCAGGGTAAACGGCGCATGTAGCAGAGCTTTCAGTTTGGCCATTTTCCCCATACCGGTCAGTTCCTGGAACATGCGGTGCACATCCTCACAGATATCCGGCTGTGTGGTCATCAGGCCGTAATCGGTGTACATGCGGGCATTACCGGCATGATAGTTTCCGGTACCCAAATGCGCATAACGCAGTAATTCCTGATTTTCACGCCGGACGATCAGAATCATTTTGGCATGGGTTTTATAACCCACG
Organism: Acinetobacter lwoffii; assembly: GCF_024129355.1. GTDB lineage: Bacteria > Pseudomonadota > Gammaproteobacteria > Pseudomonadales > Moraxellaceae > Acinetobacter > Acinetobacter lwoffii_I. The sequence goes on from NZ_JAMXXP010000022.1 coordinate 11,258, forward strand.
ATGCCATAGACCACTACTGCACCTGCTTCTTGCAGGATATTGGCCACCATAATATTGGATTCTTCATCGAAACGCGCCCGCAGTTCAATCACGGCCGTGACTTCCTTGCCATTGCGTGCGGCTTCTGCCAGTACCTGAACAATTTCCGAATCCGGACCACTGCGGTACAGCGTCTGCTTGATCGCCAGCACCGCTGGATCCTTGGCCGCTTCGCGCAGCAAAGTAATCACTGGCTGGAATGAATCAAAAGGATGATGTAGCAGCACATCCTGTGCCTTCAAAATTTCAAAAATACTTTTCTGTTTACGGAAAATTTTGGGAATGACTGGACTAAAATACGGATACTTTAATTCCGGACGCTCAAAGCTGGTACTCAGGCGGGACAAATTGATCGGTCCATCTATCCGGTACAGTTCCTGTTCCGTCAGATCAAATTCATCTAGTAAATAATCGATGATGTTCTGTGGAGAGTCATTTTCAATTTCCAGACGTACTGCACGACCAAAGCGGCGCGAACACAGTTCGTCTTTTAAAGCCACTGCCAGATCATCGACATCTTCCGACAGTACCAGATCGGCATTGCGGGTGACCCGAAAGGCATAACATCCGGTCGCTTTCATGCCGGGGAACAAATCACTGATATGCTGCTGGATGATCGCGGTCAGAAAAATCTGGGTGGTATTGTTTCCAGTGACGTCTTCCGGAATTTTAATCAGGCACGGTAAGGAACGTGGTGCTGGCACAATCGCCATCTCGATTTCACGGCCAAAGGCATCTTTACCTTCCAAGCTGATAATAAAGTTCAGACTTTTATTCACCAAACGTGGAAAAGGATGTGAAGGATCCAGACTGATCGGGGTCAATACCGGTTGCACTTCTTTGGCAAAAAAGGCTGCAATCCAGGCCTTATGTTTTTCCAGAAGATCCTGGTATTGAAGAAACTGAATCCCTTGCTCCTGAAGTTCAGGCAAAATCGCATGATTCAGCACCTCATACTGTTTGTTCACTGTGGCATGAATGGACTGGGACAGTTCTTGTAGAATCAGCTCGGTGGGTACAGCATCAGGCGTCCGGGTAGTCGCATTCAGGTCTTGCTGTTTCATCAGCCCGGCAATCCTGATTTCAAAGAACTCATCCAGGTTACGGGAAAAAATAATCAGGAAGTTTAAGCGCTCTAAAATCGGTAAATTCGGATCGAGTGCTTGTGCCAAGACACGACGCTGAAATTCAAATAAGGAAAGTTCCCGATTAAAATAGGTCGCTGACGAATGCTGAAATTGTTCCATGCCCTCTCAATGCTGCTGATTACAGTCTGTTGTTTCACATCATTGAGGGGCGATCTTAGGCAGACTTCATGACACTTATGTTACAAAGCTCGATAAATCCATATAAATTAATATTTTAATTTTTAAAATTATAAAACATCATGCTCTGGCTTGTTGTGCGCTGTCCTCAAACTGCAATTAGGTGTCTGTTTTTTCAGTTTGTCTGGCAGCCCAATAAGTGGCTAAAGCTGGCCCTGAAATATTATGCCACAGACTGAAAATGGCACTTGGTAAAGCGGTAAGTGGTGATGCGGAAAAATGGGTTGCCGCCAAGGCCACACCCAGACCAGAATTCTGCATCCCCACTTCAATGGATACCGCACGACAGTCTATTTCTGCCAAGTGAAATATGCGACTGGCCCAATAACCCAGTAAATAGCCCATACCATTGTGTAAGGCCACGATCCCTAAAATCATTAAACCGGACTCCAGAATCTGGGTTTTGCTGCCGGCAATAATCGCCGCGACAATTGCCACAATCGCAATCACAGAAATCAACGGCATCACCTGAATATAGGCCGTGACTTTTTGCTTGAGTATCGCCCGTACGATTAAGCCCAGAATAATCGGGAATAACACCACCTGTAAGATCGACACCAGCATCGACCAGGCATTGATCTCAATCCACTGACTGGCCAGCAGATAGAAAATGGCCGGAGTTAGAATGGGCGCCAGTAAAGTCGAAACCGAGGTACAGGCGACCGACAAGGCAGTATTGCCCTTGGCCATATAGGTAATCACATTGGATGCAGTTCCGCCCGGACAGCAACCCACCAAGATTACCCCGATGGCAATCTCTGGTGGCAGCTGGAACAGCTTGCACAGCAAAAAGGCCAAGCCAGGCATCACCATAAACTGGGCGACGACGCCAATCGCTACTGCCTTCGGACTTTGCAAGACACTTTTAAAATCTCCGACGGTCATGGTCATGCCCATGCCGAACATGATGATGCCCAACATCCACGGAATATAAGCCCGTAACCAGACAAAAATTTCAGGGATCATCAAGGCAATGCCGGAAAAAAGCAGCACCCATAAAGCAAAGGTTTTTTGGACAAATTGGCTAAACTGGAGCAAGGCTGACATGGGTTTCATCCAGGTGACATTAAGGGAGAAAAAGCAAGATAAAACAGGCACCCGTTGATGCCTGAATTTTTATATTCAAATATAAATAAGATCAAAGGGATATTAAGTTCTATCCCTATCCAGTGTTAAGCTGCTTGAACAATATCTTTCACATAGATACGTTTCACGCCATGCGACAGCATATCCTGCCAGGCATGTTGCAAGGAACCATTCAGGTCAATGCCCTTGGTGGCATCGGCAATCACATAGGTTTTAAAGCCCAGTTTGCAGGCATCGATTGCAGTCCAGGCCACACAAAAGTCCGTGGCAATCCCGACCACAAATACGGTATCAATCCCACGTTCACGCAGATAGCCAGCAAGACCCGTCGGGGTTTTCTGGTCAGCTTCCATAAAGGCCGAGTAACTGTCGATCTGGGAATGAAAACCCTTGCGAATGATGAGTTGTGCTTGCGGTAAATTTAAATCCGGATGCAGTTCGGCATCGCGTGTCCCTTGCACACAATGCTTTGGCCATAAGACCTGAGTGCCATAATCCAGCTGAATGCTGTCATAGGCTACTTTGCCGGGGTGGTTGTCTGCAAAAGAAATATGGTTGTCCGGATGCCAGTCTTGGGTCAGGATAATATGCTTAAAATGCTGCCCCAATAGATTAATATTTGGAATAATCTGGTCAGCATTGGCTACAGCCAGATTGCCTCCCGGGGTAAATCCTCTTTGTACGTCTACGACCAGTAAAGCAACATTATTCTGCATCTGTTTTCATCCATTGAAATCTCGATTTATGCCCAAGCATAGCGCAAAATACCTCAGGATTTTTAGCTCTACGGTTAAAAATGGCATGACTGTGTATTCTCGGCATGTGTATATGAGCAGATCAATAGATTCATTGTTTTTGACAAATATGAGATGAGTTCCGGGCTTGTATCAAGCTAGATCTCTGCAAAAAAATAAGTTTTAAGATAAAGTGATGAGTCTTTTTAATAATAAAACAGTGTATTTAATTCTTAAATTCTGAAAATAAAAAAGCCTGCAAGAGCAGGCTTTTTTAAATCGTTGAACCTTACACTTTAGTGCGGTTCACCAGGAACAGCATACATAATGCAGAGATGATGATACATGGGATCGCAGCGCTAATGACTCCCGCAGCACCAAAACCTGCTGTCAATAACTGACCGGCAATGACTGGACCCAGCATGGCACCGATACGGCCAACTGCAGACGCAACACCAACACCAGTACCACGCACTTCAGTCGGATACACGATACTACCGAAGGCATACAGTACGCCCTGACAGCCAATCACGAAGGCACCGGCCAATGCGGCTGCCATATACATCTGGTTCAGCGAGCTTGCCCCATTCAGCGCCAGTAGACCTGCCAAAATACCACCGTACATCAACAGGATCACATAGGCTTTCTTCCAGCGGTCGGTCAGCATACCCAAAATAATCGTACCAATCGTCGCTGTAACCATGAAGTAGAACTGTGCGGTTGAACCATCCTTACGTGTGAAGCCAAGTTCCATAAACAATGATGGCAGCCAGCTCAACATGATGTAAACCACCATCAAGGTAAAGAAGTAGCTCACCCAGATACACAGCGTACGCAACAGGTTGTCCGAATTAAACAGGCCCTTGAATGAACCCTGCGGTGCAACAGCAAGTTCTGCTGCCGTTTTGTTCTGTGCTTTCAGGTATTCCTTCGATTCAGGCAAAAATAGCATCATTAGCGGAATGGCAAAAATCGGTAACAGACCACCGAGATAGAAAACATTTTTCCAGTTGGCACCAAATTCCGTCGCAGCAATCAAAGACAAAATCGCCGCACCGACTGGCATGCCGCAGTACATCAAGCCGACTGCACGACCACGATTTTGTGGAGAGACAGCTTCAGAGGCGAGTGTGATCAGAATCGGCATCGCGCCACCTAGCCCTGCTCCAGCCAGGAAACGCACTGCCAGCAAGCTGTTAAAGCTATTGACCCAAACCGTACATAAGGTAAATACAGCAAACACTGCTGTCGACCAGATTAAGACTTTCTTACGGCCAATACGGTCCGCAAATCGCCCACCAACCAGTGCACCCGGTAATAAACCCAGAATCCCTGCACTAAAAAACACACCCAACTGGGAACTATCGAGACCAAAATGCTCACGAATACCTGCAGCAGCAATTCCGGCTGCCTGAATATCTAAGCCTTCAATCACCGCAATCAGAAAACAGATCGCGACCGTGACGATAGCATGCTTATTGTCTGATTTTTCCATTGGATTATCCTTGTTCAATCAGCGTTACAAAAGACAGCCATCATCTATGAGCCTGATTGCAGAAATAACTATCAATAAGTTGAACGTTTTGCTTGGATATTCCAAAAGGGGCTGAAGTAGAGGAATTGAAGATGCTGACTGATAAAGTCGCAAAAACACTTAATCAAAACACCATAAAGTTCAAGACTTAGAGTTTAAAGCTTATACATCAAGTTAAAAAATTAACCGATAAGAAAAAAAATTCTCAATTTATTGATATTTAAAAAAGATTAGTCTTAGTCGTTTTTGGCTTTATTTGTATTGGTACGAGAGTGCGATCAAGATGTACGAGATCTCAATTTATCCAATATAACTATTAATCCAAAATCAAAAGGCATAAAAATGGCAGTTTTCAGCTGATCTTTTTGCACAAGCCTTATCATTATTGGGTTAATTTGGGGCAATATCTTCTTTTATCTAGACTGAAGACATAACTTTGGTCTCAGGATTTTGCTTTATAAATCATCTTATTTATTACTTGATTGTTTCCAAAAGGCTTTGTATAAAGAATTCAGTAGCTTTTACTAAAGCATATTGTTCTTATGCGTTTGATCAGTCATAATTTGCATAAGCAATATTCAATTCAATGCAAATCTATTGAATTTGCTATAAATCAAAATACAAATCCATCCCAATTTATGTTTTCTCATTCCTTTCGGATGGACAAATAGGATAGTTTTTTAAAATGACTCAGCAAGCACAGACCATTCAAGGTTCCATAGTCGCAATCGTCACCCCTATGTTTGAAGATGGCAGCGTAGATTGGAAGGGTCTCGAGAAGCTGGTTGAATGGCACATTGCAGAGGGCACCAACAGTATTGTCGCCGTTGGAACAACAGGCGAAGCCTCTACTCTCAGCATGAGTGAACACACCCAGGTGATCAAAGAAATCATTCGTGTGGCCAACAAACGTATTCCTATTATTGCTGGTACAGGTGCAAACTCGACCCGTGAAGCGATCGAACTGACCCGCGAAGCCAAAGAGCTGGGGGCAGATGCCGCTTTACTGGTGACGCCATATTATAATAAACCGACTCAGGAAGGCTTGTATCAGCACTATAAAGCCATTGCTGAAGCTGTTGATCTTCCTCAAATTCTTTATAATGTTCCAGGCCGTACCGGTGTAGATATGGCCAATGAAACCGTGATTCGTCTGGCGGATATTCCACAAATTATCGGTATTAAAGATGCGACTGGCGATGTGCCGCGCGGTGCTGAACTGCTGCAAGGTCTTGTAGGCAAAGACATGACTGTTTATTCAGGTGATGATGCGACTGCGTATCAACTGATCGGACATGGCGCCAAAGGTAATATCTCGGTCACGGCGAACGTGGCTCCGAAAGCCATGAGCGAAGTGTGTGCAGCTGCGATTTCTGGTGATGCAGCCACAGCTGAACAATTAAATGCTCAGGTTGCAAATTTACACAATATTTTATTTTGCGAATCGAACCCAATTCCTGTGAAATGGGCACTCCATGACATGGGCTTAATTGGTACAGGTATTCGCCTTCCATTAACACCACTTGCAGAACAATATCGCGCTCCGCTTCATGAAGCACTGGTCGAAGCGGGCGTTATTAAATAAAAGAGCACAAGATTATGCAATTACGTTTAGGACTTAGCCTTACACTTTCAGTATTCAGTTTGGCAGGTTGTAGTTCAATGGCCTTTAATAACGGCACTTTAGACTATAAAGAGACTACTACCCTGGAAGCTTTACAATATCCTGAAGGCGCCATGGTTCGTCCTGCAACGCCATTGTATCCTGCTCCAACAGTTGATCCGCTTGCAATTGAACATGCACCGAAGCTTGAAAACCAGCGTGGCAACCGTTTTGCCTTGCCACGCCCACAAACCCAGACTGAAAACTCAAATACAGCTGATCTAACCGAAACCAATACGGTGGGTAAACCACAGTTGGTGACTGACGGAAATCTTAATCCGCTGCTTAAAATTGAGGGAAATTCTGCTACAATTTGGCAATATACACTTGCCACCCTCAGCAGTCTGAATCATAGCATCGTTGCGCAGAGCAAAAATCGTTATGAAGTCACGATTAAGGTCGACCAGCAGACCTATGTATTAAGATTATCTTCTGTCGGTTCGGGTAATAACCTCGCTGTGTTCAATGCCGATAACAGTTTTGCCGACCGTGAAAAAGCCGCAGAACTGCTTAACCAGATTTACCAAAATTGGCCAGCCTAGACATTTCTAGGCATTTTTTTTGTAAAAGGTTCCCTCATGTTAAAACAAACCTTGCTCTATACTGGTAAAGCGAAATCTGTCTACACCACAGACAGTTCAGACCATCTGATTTTAGTCTTTCGCGATGATGCCTCAGCATTCAATGGCGAAAAAATTGAGCAACTAGATCGTAAAGGCAAGGTGAACAACCGTTTTAACGCCTTCATCATGGAAAAACTGGCAGAAGCGGGAATTGAGACCCACTTTGAAAAGCTGCTGACTCCAAATGAAGTGCTGGTGAAAAAACTGGATATGATCCCGGTTGAATGTGTGATCCGTAACTATGCAGCAGGTTCTTTATGCCGCCGCCTGGGTGTGGAAGAAGGCAAGGAACTGACTCCTCCAACATTTGAATTGTTCTTTAAAGATGATGCGCTTGGCGATCCAATGGTCAATGAGTCACAAGCCATTGCTTTAGGTTGGGCGACTGCTGAACAATTGGCGAAAATGAAAGAATTGACTTACCAAGTGAATGACGTGCTTAAAGCATTGTTTGACGCAGGTAACATGATTCTGGTCGATTTTAAACTTGAATTCGGCGTGTTCCACGACCGTATCGTACTGGGTGATGAATTCTCTCCAGACGGTTGCCGTCTATGGGACAAAGACACCAAGAAAAAACTGGATAAAGACCGTTTCCGTCAAGGTTTAGGCGGCGTGGTTGAAGCCTATGAAGAAGTGGCTGGCCGTTTAGGTATCGACCTGGACAACATCTAATCTGTAAATGCGCAGATTCGAAAAAACCGAGCTTTTTAGCTCGGTTTTTTATTTTCGGCTTTTAATCGGAAAAATAAATTTTTATTATTAAAATGATCGTTTTTACATCAAAAACCACATGCATTAATATTATCTCATACCAGGCAAATCAGTGAGTCGATGCACTTCACTCCATATTTGCCGACCAGATTTCTCCTCTACCCTCTAGGATGTTATCTCCCTCAAAAAAACATCCTACTTTCAGCCCAATTCGCCTTGAATTGGGCTTTTTTTTCTTTGTTCAATCGGTTGAGATACCCAGCTTTATTGCTGCTGTTGTTGCTGTTGCCAACGGCGTTGCTGTAAACGCTCCCCTTCAACTTCACGTTTATTACGTGCTGATTCATACAGTTTGGTATCTTTCAGTTCTGGCGGCATATATTCTTGTAGCACAAAATGCTCAGGATAGTTATGCGGATACAGATAATCCACGCCATAGCCCTGCTCTTTCATCAGTTTGGTCGGTGCATTCCTTAAGTGCAAAGGCACTGGCAGATTTGAAGTTTTGTCTGCGAGTTCCATCGCCTTGTTAATCGCCAGATAGGTACTGTTACTTTTGGCACTGGTCGCCAGATAAACCGCACATTGTCCCAAAATAATCCGACATTCCGGCATGCCTACCGCCTGTACCGAACGGAAACACTCACCAGCCAATAGCAAGGCATTTGGATTCGAGTTGCCGATATCTTCGGATGCGGCAATCAACATGCGCCGTGCAATAAACACCGGATCTTCGCCGCCTTTGAGCATGCGAGCCATCCAGTACAAGGCTGCATCCGGATCACTGCCACGAATTGATTTAATAAAGGCCGAGACCAGATCATAGTGCTGTTCACCGGACTTGTCATAACGGGCAATATTCTGCTGTGCGACTTTGACCACCACCGCATTGGTGATGATATTTTCCATATCCGCTTCAAAGGTACTGGCAATCAGATCCAGTAAATTCAGTGCCTTGCGGGCATCTCCTGCTGCGAACTGGATCAGGGCATCAAATTCTTCAATCAGGATATGTCTTTCCTGCAAGAAAGAGTCATTTTGCAAGGCTTGCGTCAGCAGAGTCTGAATCGATTCAGCATTCAATGCATTCAGGCTATATACCTGACAACGTGACAATAAGGCACTATTCACTTCAAAAGACGGGTTTTCCGTGGTAGCACCAATTAAGGTAATTTTCCCTTTCTCGACCGCATTTAATAAAGCATCCTGCTGGGATTTATTAAAGCGATGAATTTCGTCAATAAACACCACTGGCGTCAGCAAATCGCCACCTTCTGCAATGATTTCACGCAGCTCTTTCACGCCGGTATTCAGTGCAGACAGGCTGATAAAAGGCCGGTCTACCGCTTGAGCCAGCAGTAAGGCAATGGTGGTTTTTCCGACTCCGGGAGGTCCCCAGAAAATGATCGAAGGTAGATGCCCCTGATCAATCATCTGGCGTAAGGGCGCCTGCTCACCCAGCAAATGTTCCTGCCCGATAATCTGTGTAAGGTCGCGTGGCCGTAAGCGTTCTGGAAGCGGGATATGACTATCTGACATGTTATTATTGGCTCAAACTAAATTCTGATCTCATTCTAACACCAGCAGTTTTGATTCCAAGAATGCAAACATCAAGCATAAAAAATTAATTTATGGAGATATCCTCTATTTTTTTAATTCTGAATGAATTAATCTCTATAAAAGCGAATAATTTGAACATGATTAATTGTGAATTAATTACAGTGTAATTTTCATATTGTTTATTCTAATTAAAAGAAACTTATCTCGCCCCTTGGGCACTTTGGGGTTGTAGTGGTGAATGCATGAAGCATGATAAATTTGAACATGGAGCTGTGAGTCGGTCTAAGCCACTGACGTCATCATCACTGATTGCACCCCACGTTCACTTGTCTGAATCGGTTTTATTAAAAAATCTGATCGATGCCTTACCGCAACCCTTGTGGGTCAGCAACAAAAAACATCTGCAATATTTTAACGATGCCTTGACTGATTATCTTGGCGTGAACCTGAATGAACAGGGTCATCCACAATGGCAGAGTTTTATCCATGCCGAGGACTTGCAGCTATTTTTAGCGCAGTGGCATGCTGCGCTGGATCAGCATCAGAATTTTGAAACCCAGTGCCGGATTAAACGCAGTGATAGCCATTATCGCATGTGTACCCTAGCCGTAAAATTTCATCATGAACCTGAACATTTGCTGCAATGGGCCGTTTCCCTGACCGATGTGCATGATTATTTTGAAATCCAGCAGCAACTTTCTCAGATTGTTTCAACCCAGGAAAACATGCTGGATGCCAGCGCAGACTGCATTAACATTATCAGCCCTGAAGGCGAGATTCGACATAGCAACCAGTCTGGCTGTCTGGCACAAGTAAGTGAGACCGCAGGACAAAATCAAGACCGTTCATTGTGCTGGTTAAATCGCTTAACCCCTGAAGCCCGAAAATCCGGGCAACGTGCTCTGAAACAGGCAGCCCAAGGCTTAAACAGCCGTTTCTCCAGCAAAGTTCAGATTAAAGATCAACCGATCCAGTATTGGGATCATCTGCTGACCCCGATTCTGGATCAGCAGAATATTACCCAAAATATCCTCTGTGTATCACGCAATATCAGTCAGCAAAAAATTGCAGAAACGCGGTTAAAAGAAGTAATTAAACGTGATGAACTGACTGGCCTGTATAATCGCAGTACCTTCTATAAAACCTTTAAGCAGGTGCTGTTAAAGGCCAAACAACAGCAGACCATGGCAGGTTTACTGCTGATTGATCTGGACTATTTCCGGCATATTAATGACACCTTGGGCCATATTGCCGGCGATCATCTGTTACATGTCTTGGGCAAACGTTTCCAGACCTGCTTCGGGCCAAATACCATCATCGCCCGTTTGGGTGGCGATGAATTTGCCGTACTGGTCAAAAATTTGGAAAGTGAAGAACAGCTGCTGGCAACGGCGCAAATGGCCTATGCCCAGCTGGATCAGCCCATCAATTATGTCGGCAATAGCATCAGCAGTGCCATGAGTATAGGCTGTGCCATCTATCCACGTGATGCCTTAAATACCTCGAATCTGCTGAAGTGTGCCGATATCGCCTTAAATGACCTGAAAAATAGTGGTCGTGGTGGCATCCGCATGTTTAATCAGGAAATGTGCGGGTCATTGGAAAATATGACCAAGCAGCTGACTCTGGCACGCAAGATTATTCTCGCCGATCAGATCATTCCCTATTACCAGCCTAAGGTCCGTCTTTCTGATGGTGCAGTGATCGGTTTTGAAGCGCTATTACGCTGGCAAGATCAGAATCAGAACATTCAGTTACCTTCCGAAATTTTTGGTGCCTTTCAGGACTATGAGCTGGCCTCACGCATCAGTGAGACCATGCAGCTAAAAGTCTTTGCAGATATGAGCCGCTGGCAGGCACAAGGTCTGGATCTGTTACCGATTTCAATCAATGCTGCACCAGTTGAATTCCTGCGCGATGACTATGCCGAAAAACTGTTGGCACGCCTGTCCAATTTCGATATTCCGGCCCACAAAGTTGAACTGGAAATTACCGAACAGAGCCTGTCCGAACATGGCGCCAATTATGTGGTCCGTGCCCTGAACCTGCTGAAACAGGCCGGAATCCAGATCTCACTGGATGATTTCGGCACCGGACATTCTTCGCTGACCCGCTTGCAGGACTATCCGGTCGATTGCATCAAGATTGACCGAAACTTTGTAGAGCGCATGAACAGTGACCCATCTGCCCTGGCTATTGTCAAAGCCATTACTCAGATTGGCTCCAGTATTGCACTGGATGTTCTGGTGGAAGGGATTGAGAATACAGAACAGCTGGATACCCTGATCCATTGTGACTGTCGGATAGGACAAGGATTCTATTTCTATCGCCCGATGGCCGGTGCTTTGGCCCAGGCCCTACTCCATCCGGCAGATCAATAAACGAATCACGCAGGCAGATTTAACGCACCCAGCGTACAATATAGTCTTCGATGTCATCTTCATGAATGTCACTTTCACTCAGGCAGCGCCCTGCTGCCGACTTGCGTGCCTGAATCACACTTTCCCGTGAACCGCTAATCAGATAATGCCAAGATGGCAGGCTTTTACCCTGCTCTACCCGACGATAGGCACAACTCGAAGGCAACCAGTGAATCGTTTCCAGCTTCTCTGGCGTGAGCTGAATACAGTCCGGCACATATTGCAGGCGATCCGGATAATTGGAACAACGCGCAGTGCTACAATCCAGTAATTTGCAGGCCACTTTGGTATATGCGACTTCCTGAGTATCTTCATCTTCCAGTTTAATCAGACAACATAATCCGCAACCATCACACAAGGCCTCCCACTCGACTTGCGTCAGTTCAGCAAGTGAATAGTTTTTCCAGAATTCGGGACGTAAAGTATCGCTCATGATCAGGTCGGCACATTCAAAAATCAGCTTATTATAGCAGCCAGAACCCTGCAGACCTACCGCCTCAAATTCTTATTACTATCACGTAAACTATTGTTAAATCATAGACAGTTCATCAACAAAACACTAACAGTCGCTGGAATCGTTTATTTCTATACTAAATTTGAAAATAAAAACACATGGAGAATATATATGTTTCGCTGGGCTATTATTTTTGCTGTTATTGCATTAATTGCGAGTCTACTTGGTTTCGGTGGCGTCGCAGGCTTGTCTAAGGATTTTGCAATTATCTTGTTGGTAATTGCGGTGATTCTTGCGATCGTTGGTTTTCTTTCGCGCGGCAAGGTCTAGATTTACGCTAGACCTTTTCAAAGCAAGTGTTAGCTTTCAAAAAACAAGAGCCTTCTGGCTCTTGTTTTTTTATGGGTATTTTAATGCTCTGTTTTGATCAAAAATACTTCTTTCAATATGAACTTAAGGTTTTAAATGACGTGGTCTAAAACCTGCCACTAGCAAGGCTGCAACATACGCCACCACACCGACAACACATAAGATCAATACTTCTAAGACACGCATCCATTGCGATACATCTGCGTTATACCAGCTCAGAGCATAGGCCAGAGCCGCAATCATCACCACATTGGCAAACATGAATTGCAGGAAGATTTTTTTCCAGTGCGAACCAAAACGGAAAATATCACGCTTATGCAGATAATAATAAAGCAAACCGGCATTGACCATCGCTGAACCCGTCGATGCCAGTGCAAGCGCCATATGCTCTGCTTCCCAGTCAATCAGCTTGAAGAAACCGATAAAAATCACGTTCAGAATCGCATTGGCCGCCACAGCCATCAAACCGACACGCACCGGGGTTCTGGTATCCTGCTTTGCATAAAAACCGGGAGCAAAGACTTTAATCAGCATAAAGGCAATCACACCACCGCTCATACATTGCAGCGCCAAAGCCGTCATTTGAGTATCTTCAAAGGTGAACTGGCCACGTTCAAACAGGGCTTGAATAATCGGGGTCGACAGCATAAACAGTGCAACACTGGCGGGTAGGCCTGCCATCACAATAACTTTGGCTGCCCAGTCCATCATGCCACGGAATTTTTCCGGATTTTGCTCGGTATGCCGTGCCGATAACGACGGCAAAATCACGGTACCAATTGCAACACCGATCAGACCCAGCGGCAATTCGGTCATACGCTCGGCACTATACAGCCAGGATACCGAACCATCCTGCATGAATGAAGCCCAAATGGTATTTAACAATAGATTAATTTGCGTGACAGATACACCAAATAATGCCGGTAGCATCAACTTCATGATGCGATCAACGCCTTCGTGCTTGAAGTCAATTTTCGGTGGAATCAGCAGGTTTTTACGCCACAATTCAGGAATCTGGATCGCCAGCTGTAAAATGCCGGCAATGATCACAGCCCAGCCCAGTGCCATAATGGGCTCGGCCATATAAGGCGTAAGCCAGAGCGCCCCAGCAATCATCGCCACATTCAGCAAGACCGGTGCAAATGCCGGGGTACTGAAAGAGCCATAACTGTTCAGAATACTGCTGGCAAAAGCCGTCAGTGACATGAACAGCAAATAAGGAATGGTCAGGCGGAACATGTCAGTCGCCAGAGCGAACTTTTCAGGATCGCTATGGAAACCTGGCGCATAGATATACATAATCAATGGCGCAGCAATGATCGCGACCATGGTCAGCGTGGTCATCACCGTCGCCAGACAGCCAAACACCCGGCTAATCAATATCTGGACTTCGATATGCGTGCGACTGGTCTTATATTCGGTCAGTACCGGAATAAACGCCTGTGAAAATGCGCCTTCGGCAAATAAACGCCTGAAAAAGTTTGGAATACGAAATGCGACTACGAAGGTATCGAAGTCTTTACCAGCACCAAAGACATTCAGTAAAACAATATCTCGAACCAATCCCAGTACGCGTGACAACATGGTCATCGCACTGACAATGACGGTCGAACGCCAAAGCGCCATCCTATTCACCTAATGTATAAATTTGTGGCTATTGTAATGAAACTTTTATCAGAAGTTCATTGCTTAATTTCATCGCTCAAGCGAGCTTGAGGTGTTTTTATAATGCTGTAGCTGTGTACGAAAATCAGCCCAGTTAAAATATGGTCCCGGATCGGTCTTGCGGCCCGGTGCAATATCCGAATGTCCGGCAATATGCTGCTGAATTTTAGGATAATAATCTTGCAAACAGGCAGCCACTTTGACCAGGGCTTCATACTGTGCGGTTGCAAAAGGCAAATCGTCACTGCCTTCCAGCTCGATCCCGATCGAATAATCATTACATTCTTTTTTGCCCAAATAGGTCGAGCGGCCGGCATGCCAGGCACGGTCATTGAAATTAACAAATTGCAGTACTTCTCCCGTTCTTAAAATTAGCAGATGGGTCGACACCTGCATCCCTTCAATGGTTTGAAAATAGGGATGTACTGACCAATCCAGCTGGTTCTGAAAAAACTGTTCAATATAACCACCGCCAAACTGTGAAGGTGGCAGGCTGATATTGTGAATCACCAGCAATTGAATCTCGGTCTGTTCTGGCCGCTGATTAAAATTGGGAGACGGGATTTGACGTGCACCGATTAGTTGCCCGTCCTTGACCTGAAACTCAGCTGCCTGTTGCATAAAACCGTTCTCCCCAAAAATAAAATCTGCAAGATCAGCATTGCAGCCGGCTTCATGCTAAAACTTTCAAGGAGAAATCTCAATTCATCCCAGCAAACTGGATGAAAAATCGCTCATCTTTTATGTAACGGTGCTAAGATAAGGCGCAATTTTCACGGCTTAAAAAAGATACGGAAATACTCATGCGCATATCTCAAGCTTTGCTAGACCAGTCCATTCAGATCAATATTCAACAAGCACTTTCAGAAGATATCGGTGGAGGCGATATTACCGCCCTGCTGACTCCTGAAGATGAACAGGCCACTGCCACTATCATTAGCCGTGAAGACATGGTTTTGGCCGGCCAGCCTTGGGTAAATGCCTTGATTCAGGCCTATGATCCAAGTATTGAAGTGATCTGGCTGAAAAATGATGGCGATCATGTTCAAGCCAATCAAGCATTTTTAAAACTGGCCGGATCTGCACGTAGCTTACTCACCGTGGAGCGCCCTGCGCTAAACTTTGTCCAGACGCTGTCTGCGGTTGCGACTAAAACCGCCCACTATGTCAAAGAGCTGCAAGGTTTAAACACCAAATTATTAGATACTCGTAAAACGCTTCCGGGTCTGCGTATCGCACAAAAATATGCCGTGGCCATTGGCGGTGGCCAGAATCACCGTTTGGGCCTGTTTGATGCCTTCTTGATTAAAGAAAATCATATTATGGCAGCGGGTGGCATTGCGCAGGCGATTGCCAAGGCCCATCAAATTGCACCGGGTAAGCCTGTCGAAGTTGAAGTCGAAACCTGGGATGAGCTGAATCAGGCACTCGAAGCCCATGCTGATATTGTGATGCTGGATAATTTCAGTCAGCAGCAGATGATCGACGCGGTGCAACATGTGGCCGGTCGCTGCAAACTGGAAGCCTCAGGTAATATCACCATTGATAATTTACGTGAAGTCGCGAGTACCGGAGTAGATTATATTTCCATGGGCGTGCTGACCAAAGATCTCAAAGCCATTGATCTGTCGATGCGTTTCAATGCTTAAGCCTAGATGGGATAGATGACCGTAGAGGGTGCGAAGCACCCTTTTTTTATTTTTAGAAATTTTTTTTGCGTATATTTTGCTCAATTTTCTATTTTAGACCTTAATCATCATCGTCATCCCGATTACCTCGGCGATCGCGGTCATCATCGTCACCATCACGGTCGTTATATCTTCCGTTATCCTCATCACGATCCTGATTTAACACTGAACGCTCGTCATCTTCACGATTATTGCCCCAGTCACAGGCAGTTAATCCAAACACGCCCAGCAATGAAATTGCACAAAGCCACTGTTTCATGTCGCATTCCTCATTGTGTTCTCATCTGATCCAATATCGATGCAAAACCGGTTCAGATATAGCCGATTCATGTCGACTTTTTGTCAGGAAGTTTTGTAATGTAGTTTTTGAATACAGGTGCAGAGTGAAATTTCAGGCATAAAAAAACGCATCCAGAGATGCGTTTTTCAGCATGGAATAGATTACCAACCTAAAGCTTCTTGCTGTTTTTTCACCAATTCCTGAATGCCTTTCTCGGCCATTTCCAGCATGGCATTCGATTGTGCACGGGTAAATGGCTTATCTTCTGCAGTGCCTTGAATTTCAATAAATTCACCGGCCTGAGTCATCACCACGTTCAAATCGGTTTGACAGTTTGAATCTTCTTCATAGCAAAGATCCAGTAATACTTCATCTTTGAAAATACCCACAGAAACCGCAGCCACCAAACCTTTTAATGGATCATGTTTGATTTTCTTTCTTTCCAGCAAGACGTTCATGGCATCGACCAAAGCCACCGCAGCACCAGTAATCGCTGCAGTACGGGTGCCGCCATCAGCCTGAATTACGTCACAGTCGATAGTAATGGTATTTTCACCCAGCTTTTTCAGATCGACCATTGAGCGCAAGCTACGACCAATCAGACGCTGAATTTCCTGAGTACGGCCACTCTGTTTGCCACGTGCCGCTTCACGGTCACTACGGGTATGAGTTGAACGTGGCAACATGCCATATTCAGCAGTCACCCAGCCTTGGCCCTGACCTTTGAGGAAACGCGGTACAGAGCTATCCACACTGGCAGTACAGAGTACTTTGGTATGACCAAATTCAACCAATACAGAGCCTTCCGCATAACGTGTATAGTTACGGGTAATTTTCACTTCACGTAATTGATCTAATGCTCGCTGGTCGATACGCATAATAAGTCCTGTATGGGTTCAAAATAATTGCGGCTCAGTATAGCAGAAGCCTTTGCCAAGATTAGGCAGCCTGGTGATTCATTTACAAAATCAATGCATCAGCTCGCTACGAGATGTCAAAATTCTGCCGATCTGTAGCACTACGATTTGATTTAATTTTTGCTAGACTAAAACTCCCCTTGAGGGAAGCCGGTGATAGGAAACCCATTTATGTCCTTACGTGAAGATCGCAAGCAGCAAAGTCATCAGGCGTTACTCGATGTCACTCTGGCATTCAGCAGTCAGGGCCGTGCTTTCAGCACGATCAGCCTGCGTGAAGTTACGAATGCAGTTGGACTGGTACCGACGGCATTTTATCGGCATTTTCAGGATATGAACCAGCTCGGTCTGGAGTTGCTGGATCAGGTTGCGATTCACATCAAAGGAGTACTCAATCAACTGGGACAGGCTTATCTGTATCAGCCAAATACCCGAACCTACACCGGACTTGAACTGTTTTTTCAGGCGGTCGAATATCATCCTGAACCCTGGATTTTTTTTGTTGCAGAGCGTTGGGGTGGTTCGGACGTGCTCCGTGCCGGTATTGAACGGGAAATTCGTTTTCTGGCTGAAGATGTGATGCATGAACTGGCCAAGATGCAATCGACCCGACATATTCAGGCGCCACAGGACTTGCAGGCTCTGGCACAGATGCTGATTGAACTGTCCCTGAACTGGGCCATGGGCTGGATTCATCTGCAGCATCAAGCTGATCCAGAGCTGCGCCGCACACAATCCACTGCCTTTAAAACCCAAAGCATATTGCAGATGCAACTGTTGCTGCATGGCATTTTGCACTGGTACCGGCGACCTGCCGAAACAGTCGAAACAGCAGGCCCTGTGCTCAATGAAGCGGTCATTCCCCCTGCCTAAATAAAAAAACCTGCATCATGATGCAGGTTTTTTTTACTGATCGTCAGTTCAGACTTATTTGGCTTTACGCTCTTTTTCGATCAAGTAATTCACCACCTGAATGACTTTGGCATCATTACCCTGCACAATATATTTACCATTCACGGTCACTGCCGGAACACCACTTAACTGATACTGAGCAGCCAGATTTTTGGCTTGGGCAATTTTCGAAGTGATCGGGAAAGATTTATAAGTGCTGTTAAATTTCGCTTCAGGAATACCATAGCGGGTATAGAACTTGGCCAATTGCGCCTGTTCTAAAATTGGACGTTGCTTGTCATGAATATCATGGAATAATTGTAAATGTGCTTTTTGACGCACACCCAATGCTTCAGACACATAATAAGCACGCGCTGCCTGCTCCCAGAGTGGATTCATTGCAGCCGGCGTACGTACAAAACGTACATCTTTTGGTAATTTTTTCAACCAGCCCTGCATATGTGGTTCAAGCGCGAAACAGTGACCACAGCCGTACCAGAAGAATTCACGTACCTCAATTCTGCCCGGTTTTTCGACTTTGACTGGTTTTGCAACCACCTGATAGTCCTGACCTGCCACAAAATTGGCCATAGCATTGCCTGAAAAGGCCAAAACAGATGCGGCAACAGCGCCTAAAAGGAATTTTTTCATTCGGATTATCGTCCTCTAAATCATTATGCTTAGTTTATGTGTTCACTATAAATCAATTATGCCGGTTTCGTTTTCATTCTGTGAACTTTTTTGCTGCTTTTATCGCTTTTTCTGCCAGAATCGCTACACTAAACCATCGAACTGATTTTCAAGGTTTTAAATCAGTTTCTCTGGCCATTCGGCACATATATATTTTTAGCTAATCATGACTGATTGAGGTGACACCGATGTCGCAATTGAATGTTGATCCACAAGAAATTGCCAAGTTTGAAGCATTTGCAGCTATATGGTGGGATCAGCATTCCGAGTTCCGCCCCTTGCACATGATTAATCCACTGCGTTTAAACTGGATTGATGAACATGCCGGAGGCCTGAGCGGCAAAAAAGTGCTGGATGTCGGCTGTGGTGGCGGTATTCTGGCCGAAAGCATGGCGCGACGCGGTGCCGATGTACTCGGGATTGATATGGGCGCAGCCCCTTTAAATGTGGCACGCATCCATGCCGAACAGGAAGGTGTGAACAATATTGAATATCGTCAGGTGCCGGTTGAGCAACTGGCAGAGGAACAGGCTGGCCAATATGACATCGTGACCTGCATGGAAATGCTAGAGCATGTGCCAGATCCGGCATCGATTATTCAGGCCTGTCACAAGCTGGTCAAGCCAGGTGGTCATGTATTCTTCTCGACCATTAACCGTAATCCAAAGTCCTATTTATTTGCGATTATCGGGGCAGAATATGTCTTGCGCATGCTGGCCAAAGGCACCCATGATTACAGCAAATTTATCAAGCCGTCTGAACTGGCACATGATATTCGTAACGCTGGTTTAAAGCTCAAAGACATGACCGGTCTGCACTATAATCCGCTGACCAAGCGTTATTGGCTGGCACCGAATGTTGATGTGAACTACATGGTTTATACCGTGAAAGATAGCGCAGCAGAGACCACAGCATGAAAGCCGTTTTATTTGACCTAGATGGAACCCTGATTGATACCGCTGCCGATTTTATCCGAATTATCCAGCAGATGTGCCGTGAAGAAGGCCGCCCACTGGTTGCACCCGAGCTGATTCGTACCCAGGTCTCCGAAGGCGCTCGCGCTATGGTGAAACTGGTTTATCCGGAACTGCAACTAGAAGATCCGGTCTTTCTGCAACACCGTCAGCGCTTTCTGGACATGTACGGCGCAGATATTGCGGTCGATACCGATCTGTTTGATGGCATGTATCCATTACTTGAACAGCTAGAGGAAAATGACATTCCTTGGGGGATTGTGACCAATAAACCGCGCTGGCTCAGCGAGGCTTTACTGCAAGCGCTGAACCTGAGTGAACGCTGCGCAGTGCTGGTATGTCCGGAAGATGTCACTCGGACCAAACCCGATCCTGAACCGATGTATCTGGCAGCCAAGCAACTGAATCTTGCCGCGGAAGACTGTATCTATGTCGGAGATCATCCCCGAGATATTGATGCCGGCCGTCATGCCCAGATGCTGACCATTCTGGCTGCTTATGGTTATTTGCCGTTGCAATACAAAGACGATTTAAACGCCTGGCAGGCCGACCATATCGTGCATACTGTGACAGAATTACATCAATTGATTCAGACACTAGTACTGAAGCAGCATACTGCGGTATCTTGAACGCTTAACACTAAATAATAAGAAGTGAGGAGGTAGATAATGAAATATTCAGCATATCAACCTCGCCCCGATCTGCTCAAGGATCGTATTATCCTGATCACAGGTGCGGGCGATGGCATTGGACGTGCGGCAGCAATCAGTTATGCCTTGCATGGTGCAACCGTGGTGCTGCATGGACGTACCCTGAATAAACTGGAAGTCATCTATGATGAAATTGAAAGTTTGGGTGCGCCGCAACCTGCCATCTTGCCGCTACAACTATCGAGTGCGTCAGAACGTGATTATGAGCTTTTGCTCGATACACTAGACCGTCAGTTTGGTCGTCTGGACGGCATTCTGCACAATGCCGGCATTTTAGGCGAACGGGTTCCCTTGGCGGATTATCCGGTCAACGTCTGGGATGATGTGATGGCAGTCAATCTGCGTGCACCCTTTGTCATGACCCAAGCGCTGTTACCGTTATTATCCAAATCCGAACATGCTTCTGTGGTTTTTGCCAGCTCAGGTGTAGGCCGCGAAGCCCGCGAACGCTGGGGTGCGTATTCGGTTTCTAAAATTGCTATTGAAGCGGTAAGCCAGTTATTTGCCAAAGAGCAGGTACATCCGAATATCCGTTATAACTGCATCAATCCCGGGGCAACGCGGACTGCCATGCGCGCCAAGGCCTATCCGAATGAAGATCCGAAAACCCTGCCTACCCCCGATTCAATCATGCCGGCTTATCTATATTTGATGGGTAATGACAGCCTGCATATGAATGGCCAGAGTATTGATGCACAGGATTAAATTATTCTGTCTGTCATTCAGGGAGCAATCGCTCCCTTTTTATTTCATTTTTAGTCATATTCAGCGCATAAATCTTAAGTAAGTTCACCCCGCTCGCATTGAGTTTCATTAAAATAACAGCATACTAAGCCCCACTATATTTCACTCGAGTGCATCATGACTGAATTAAACAATATTACGGTGACCCATTTAGACGATGGCATGGTGTCGCTGCTGATTGATCAACAGCCTATTTCAGAGAAATACGGCACCAAGTTTGAAGCCAGTATCGTGGATGACATCAAAGCACTCGAAAATGCTCAGAAACTCAAATTGTTCGAGCAATTTGTATTTTCACATCAGGATCTGAATTTTGAACATGCCTATTATTATGTGACTGGCATTGAAAAATTAGACGACAGTTATCGTCTGGCCAAGCATTTTGTTTATCGCATTAAAATTGAAGGTCAGCCAGAAATCGAACATGTCATCAGCAATCAGGGCAAAGCCATGACGGCCGAGGATGTACGTGCCTTTATTCAGGCGCATGTGCAGAAATCACTCAACGATTATACTGACCTGAACTACGCTTATTAAAAGTCGGGTCATTGAATAATCTTGGGCACTTTTCGATAAAGTGCCCTTTTTTTCTTAAAATCCTGCAAAAAATAACAATAAATCGGATTTACATATTAAATATATAAAATTATACGGTTTTCCAAATTAAACTGATTGGACTATGCTTTCTTGAATCACAGATAGATCAAATCAGGAGCGCAGCATGGCTGACCAAAAACGTAAAATTGAAACAATTCACCGGATTGAACAGTTGCAGTTATCTGAAGCATTGATTGTGGCACTCGATGACGCCCTACAAGCTGAATCCGTGGCTGACGCGATTCAGTCCTTACAAGGTTTGGCAGAGCAATGGAATTAATCTCAAACTAAACCGGCAAAATTCTTTGTCGTTTCATTAAATCATGAACTTTTTTCTCGCTGACTCAATGCTGTTTTTTTGAGCTAAATCATCGATTTTCGCTTGCATGTTGGCCCTTGCTTTGATGAGATAAGGACATGGCTCGGTAGGCTACTTTATAGAAGTGATGCCGTCGCATATAGTCATGTAAAAATATGACATCATCATAATATCTCTGCATTTGTTATAAAAATTGTGCCTGTTCTTCACAGTTTCTCTGCAATTTTTCCGTACATTAGGTGCTGTAGAAGATGAACAATTTAATGAGGGTTCAACATGAAAAAGGTTTTGGTGGCACTGGCAATTTCTTGCAGTACATTCATGCTGAGCAATGTCGTCATCGCTGCCCCTCATTTCAATGATGAATCCCGTATCGATTCACGTCATGGTCATGACAAGAAGAAAGCCCGTGAGTTCCGAGAGGAAGATCAGCAGGATAACCGCCGTATGCGTGAAGAACGCGGGGTGAAACGCCTGCAACAGTTACGCTGGCAGCCGGGTTATGTGATGCCGCAGCATTATCGTGGCAATGGCTATAAAGTTGAATATAAAGACCATCGCCTGCCTCGACCTGACCGCAAGCAGCAATGGTACAAAGTCAATAATGACTATATTCTGGTGGATTCTGAAAACAACAGTATTATCCGGATCGTGGGTGACTAGTTCATAAGTGCATTCAAATTTAATCTTCTTTAAGGCCCAACGATGTTTGGGCTTTTTTATTTCACTGGCTGAAAATTTTTTATTCGCAAATCTCGCTGCTTTTCCAGTTTTGAGACTACGTGATTCATCTACTAAATTTCTTCATGAATTTAACAATTTAACTAAATAGCCCTCACGCTTTCTATGTACTTGTTCGCTAATTTAGTCTCATCGAAATTAGATATACATTTTAAGGTGAGAGCCATGAAAAAAGTCTTAACTACAATCGCGTTATCTATAAGTGCTTTGTTAGCTACTTCTGCAATGGCAGCACCACAGCATGACTCGCGTTATGATCATAATCCGCATAAACCGGCGCCACACTGGAATGCCAAAGATAGCAAGAAATGGAATGACGACCGTCGCTGGAATGATGACCGCCGTCATAACAACCGTATGGTCAACCCAAGCCGTGACTGGCGCGTAGGCCAAACTCTACCACGTCAATATGACAACAACCGTTTTGAAGTCAGTGATCGCGAAGCACGCCGTTTACCAAATACCGGTCGTTTCCAGCAATGGTACAAGGTCAACAATGACTACGTTCTGGTCAATGAGCGTACCAACAAAATTGTACGAATCATTAACTAAGCTTTCTCCATTACTGCTCGTCTTGCAGACACCTGAAGTCCCCTTCAGGTGTTTTTTTATATCTGCACTTCCACTTGCATTTTTTTTCATTAGAATCAAAGCTGGATCTTCAATCATTGAAATGGGTACAGCATGACTTCAGCAGAAACGTCACAAAGCACAACTTTGCAATATGTGCACTGGTTTCGCCATTCTGCGCCTTATATCAATGCGCACCGCAATAAAACCTTTGTAATCATGTTTGATGGCGAAGCCGTCTTAAATGATAACTTTCAGCATATTATTCACGATATTGCTTTATTACATTCTTTGGGCATTCGGCTGATTCTGGTACATGGTGCACGTCCGCAAATTAACCAGAATCTGGCTCAAAGCCAGATTACGACGCCTTTTTACCAGCAGCGTCGGGTCACCACACGTGAATCTTTAAGCTGCGTGATGAATGCCGTCGGTTCGATCCGCCTACAAATTGAAGCACTGCTGTCTATGGGACTGGCCAATTCGCCGATGTATGGCGCCCGGATTGATACCGTTTCAGGGAATTTTGTCACCGCCAAGCCGTATGGCATCCGCGATGGTATCGATTTTCAGTTGACCGGTGAAGTGCGCGCGGTTGATACCGATGCGATTCAGCGCCATCTGGACAGTCATAATATTGTGGTGCTTGGCCCGACCGGTTATTCCACTACCGGAGAAGTTTTTAATCTGCTGGCTGAAGAAGTTGCTACCAAAACTGCGATTCGCCTTAAGGCAGATAAACTGATTTTTCTCGGTAAGCAGCATGGTCTGATGGACAGTAACGGCCAACTCAAACGCGAAGTGACACCGCAACAACTGGATGATTTTATTCCGGTCGAACAAGATGCGCTTGAAAGAGGACTACAATTGAAAGCCGCACAGGAAGCCTCAATGAACGGCGTACATCGGGTGCATCTGATTTCTTATGCCTATGATGGTGCCCTGCTGGAAGAGCTGTTCACCCGGGATGGTTCCGGAACTCTGGTCACCGACGCGCATTATGAAGAAGTGCGGATGGCCGATATTCAGGATGTTGGCGGCCTGATCGGTTTGCTGCGTCCACTGGAAGAAGAAGGCATTCTGGTCTATCGTTCGCGTGAACGCCTGGAAAATGAAATCAACCAGTTTGCCGTAATCGAACGGGACGGCATGATTCTGGCCTGTGCCGCCCTCTACCCGATTCCGATGACAGGGGATGAATTGCGTTCTGCAGAAATTGCCTGTGTTGCGGTACATCCCAGTTATCGCAAGTCTAATCGGGGTAGCCAGATCCTGCATTATCTAGAAGAAAAAGCCAAAAGCATGCAGATT
The DNA here is from genome assembly GCF_024129355.1 of Acinetobacter lwoffii. GTDB lineage: Bacteria > Pseudomonadota > Gammaproteobacteria > Pseudomonadales > Moraxellaceae > Acinetobacter > Acinetobacter lwoffii_I. The sequence continues at coordinate 35,876 of NZ_JAMXXP010000022.1, forward strand.
CAGCAACTGTTTATTTTAACTACCCGCACCGCGCACTGGTTTCTGGAACAAGGCTTTGAACCGGCTTCAGTCGATGACCTGCCGGATGCCCGTCAGGCATTTTACAATTATCAACGTAATTCAATTGTTTGCAAAAAGTCACTTTAAAGTGGCTTTTTCTTTCAGTGCTTTAGCTTAATTTTAGATAAAGATATCTGGCAATCTCGCTTTAAATTTTAAAATTCTATTACTCGTTTTTAGCTAAACATATCAATAGATTAGATTTAAAAAAATAACTATAAATTTCATAAGTTTGATTAATTTAAATATTAAATTTTCATTTTTATATAAATCACTTTTTCGCATAAGTTTTGCGCTTTTTTATTTATCTTTTTTCTTCATTAGAAATTCCTGAATAGTTATTTTTTTAGAAAAACAAAAACGATTAGCGTGTGTCTAAGTTTTCATTCACTAGCTTTTCACTTTCGGGAGTTTTGATTCATGCGCCAATCTCATGTTCAGTTTTTAACAAAGACTGCAGTACTTGGTACCGCGATGGCTGGTGTCATGATGCTTTCAGGCTGCTCGAAAAAAGAAGAGACCATTACCCTGAATATCGGTTTCCAAAAATACGGCATATTACCTATTTTAAAAGAACGCGGCACGCTGGAAACCAGCTTAAAACAGCAAGGGGTCAATGTGAAATGGGTAGAATTTCCGGCCGGCCCACAACTGCTTGAGGGCCTGAATGTTGGCAGCGTCTCTTTTGGTGAAGCCGGTGAAGCACCGCCAATTTTTGCCCAGGCGGCCAACTCAAATCTGGTCTATGTAGCCAATCAGCCGCAAGCGCCTAAGGCAGAAGCCTTAATTGTACCGAAAGATTCGCCGATTCAGTCTATTCAAGATCTGAAAGGCAAACGGGTAGCCCTGAACAAAGGTTCAAACGTGCATTACTTACTATTAAAAGTTCTGGAAGCCAACCAGCTTGGCCTTGATGATATCGAAGTGATCTATTTACCACCTTCCGATGCACGTGCTGCATTTGAACGTGGTGCAGTCGATGCTTGGGTCATCTGGGATCCGTTCTTTGCAGCTGCTGAACATCAGATTGGTGCGCGTGTCATTGCCAGCGGTGAAAATGTGGTGAGCAACCACCAATTCTATCTGGCAGATCGCAAGTTCGCAGAAAGCCATCCTCAGGTGGTACAGGCGGTTGTCAATGAACTAAACCTGACCACGGACTGGGTCGCAAAAAATCAGGACGCTGCCGCTCAGCTCCTGCAAAAACCGACAGGTCTAGCCGTCGATGTCTTAAAAACCTCTATTTCACGCATGGGCTTCGGTGTTAAACCCCTCACGACTGACGTGATTCAAAAACAGCAACAGGTCGCCGATGCGTTTTATGCGCAGCAGCTGATTCCACAAAAGCTGAATATTGATGCAGCAATTATTAAATAACAGCAGAATAATTCGAGAATAAAGATGAGTCATTTAAAAACAGTTTCTTATATCAGTTTAGCGTTATTGAGCTTTAGTCTGACTGGCTGTCAGAAACAGGAAGCACAGCAAAAGACTGCTGCAGACACCAAAGCAACACAACCGGTAAAAACCATTGCGATTGGCTTTCAGAAATCAGCCTTGAATCTGCTGGTGGCACGCGATGAAAAGCTATTAGAACAACAATTCCCGAATGCCAAAATTGAATGGAAAGAGTTTCCGGCAGGTCCACAAATGCTGGAAGCCTTAGCGGTCGGTGCAGTGGATTATGGCTATGTGGGAAATACTCCGCCTATTTTTGCACAGGCGGCAGACAAAGCCCTGAGCTACGTGGCCTTTGAAAAAGTGGCGGGAAATTCTTTGGCCGTGGTCGTGCCGAAAGACAGTGCGATTCAAAACATTCAACAGTTGAAAGGAAAACGGATCGCGGTTCAAAAAGGTTCAAGTGCCCATGAACTTCTGGCCAAAACCCTGGAAAAAGCCGGCTTAAGCTGGTCAGAGATTCAAGCCATTTGGCTTCCCCCTGCGGATGCACGTGCTGCTTTTGACAAAAAAGCCATTGATGCCTGGGCAATCTGGGATCCCTTCCTGGGTGCAGCCGAGTTCGACAGCAAGGTTAAGGTGCTGATTGAATCCAGTGACTTTCCGCAAACCTACTCCTTTTATATCGGCAATCCCGAATTTATTCAGAAGCATCCGGATAGCCCCGGGAAGTTTATCCAGGCCTTAAATGCATCTGACCAGTGGATTCTTAAAAACCAGGCTGTAGCTCTAGATATTTATCAGAAAAGTACCGGTCTGAAACCAGAAGTGGCAAAGATTGCATTTGAGCGTCGTCTTAAACCTTCGCCGGTACAACCATTAACGACGGAAGTGATCAAAGCCCAACAGAATATTGCCGATCTCTTCCAGCAGGTTCAACTGATTCCCAAAACCATCAGCGTCCAGCAACAGATCTGGTCGCCAGCAGCCACACATTGATGAACAAACAAGATGATTTAATTTAAGGAATATCACATGAAAATTTTCTGGTTTATCCCCACTCATGGCGACAGTCGTTACTTAGGCACCAGCAAGGGCGCACGTGTTGTAGATCATACCTACATGAAGCAGATTGCCGTTGTGGTAGATAACTTAGGTTATGAAGGGGTGCTAATTCCGACTGGCCGTTCTTGTGAAGATCCATGGTTAACCGCAGCCAGCCTGATTGATGCGACCAAAAAATTAAAATTCCTGGTGGCGCTGCGTCCAGGCGTGACCACTCCGGCACTGGCTGCACGTATGGCCGCGACCTTTGACCGCTTGTCCAATGGCCGGGTGCTGCTGAATCTGGTGACTGGCGGTGATGAACAGGAACTAAAAGGTGACGGCGTCTATGAAGATCACACAACCCGCTATAAAACGGCGACCGAATACACCACCATCTGGCGTGAAATTTTAAAACGCTCACATACCGGTGAAAGCTTTAGCTTCCATGGCGAACGCTTAAGTGTCGACGAGGCAAAATTACTGTATCCACCAATCCAGCAGCCACATCCGCCTTTATGGTTTGGCGGTTCATCGGATGATGCCATTGAACTGGCCACGGATCAGGTCGACACTTACCTGACCTGGGGCGAGCCACCGGCCGCAGTCAAAGAAAAAATTGCAGTGGTAAAAGCCAAGGCTGCAGCTAAAGGTCGTGAACTGAATTACGGGATCCGTTTACACGTGATCGTACGCGAAACCAATGAGCAGGCCTGGGCGGCGGCTGAAGAACTGATTCAATATGTGGATGATGCCACTATCGCTGCAGCCCAAGCCAAGTTCAAATCCATGGACTCGGTCGGTCAGCGCCGTATGGCAGAACTGCACAATGGCGATCGCAGCAAACTCGAAGTTTCTCCAAACCTCTGGGCAGGTGTGGGTCTGGTTCGTGGTGGTGCAGGTACGGCACTGGTCGGCGATCCGGAAACTGTCGCTGCACGTATCCAGGAATATGCCGATCTGGGGATCAGCACCTTTATTTTCTCAGGCTATCCACATCTGGAAGAATCCATCCGTTTTGCAGAACTGGTATTCCCTTTACTTCCACTGGAAACCCAGCAAAAACTCACTCAACCAAACTTGACCGGTCCATTTGGTGAAATCGTGGCGAACAACTACACACCGGACGAGAACAAGCAGGCTGAGAAAATTAAGGAGTCTGCTTAATGTCAAAAGTCGTTTCCGTTGAAACCCTGACCCCAAAGCAGGTTTCACGTGGAACAATTCTGGGGCAGCATCTGCTGCCCTGGCTGGTTCCAATTTTCTTGATTTCAGTTTGGCAAATTGCCTCTAGCACAGGCCTGCTGGAAAGCCGGATTCTGCCTGCACCGAGTGCCGTGGTTTTAGCCTTCTGGAATTTATTGCTCAGCGGTGAACTGTGGACGCATGTGCAAGTCAGTGCAGGACGTGCCATCAGCGGATTATTGGTAGGTGGTGGTTTGGGCCTATTGCTGGGTCTGTTAAATGGTTCATCCAAAACTGCCTCTACCCTGCTCGACACCACCTTGCAGATGATCCGCAATATTCCTGCACTGGCACTCATTCCCCTCGTCATCTTATGGTTCGGGATTGATGAATCTGCCAAATTGTTTCTGGTGGCGATTGGGGTATTTTTCCCGATTTATATCAATACCTATCATGGGATTCGTTCCGTCGATCCGCAATTGATCGAGATGGGCAAAAGCTATGGCTTAACTCGCTGGCAACTGTATAAAGAAATTATTCTGCCGGGTGCGATGCCGTCAATTCTGGTCGGACTGCGTTTTTCTCTAGGTCTGGTCTGGGTATTGTTAATCGTGGCCGAAACCATTTCCGCCCAGTCTGGTATTGGTTATATGACCATGAATGCACGTGAATTTTTGCAAACTGACGTGGTTCTGGTAGGTATTTTATTGTATGCCCTGCTCGGCAAACTGGCCGATGTTCTGGCCGTGGCCTTAGAGCGATTCCTGCTGCGCTGGCATGCCGGCTATCAAAAATAAAGAATAAATGAGGAGCATGTGATGACTGATCTCAGTTTAGGGCGTCATGCCAATGACCCGATTGTGCCACTGGACCAACCTGCGGCAGATATCAATCCTGCTGCAGTGATCGGTGCCGAAATTATCATTGAACAGCTGCATAAGTTTTACGGTTCGGTCAAAGTTCTGGAAGATCTGGACCTGCATATCCAACCTGGTGAATTTCTGGCAATTGTCGGTCGCAGCGGTTGTGGTAAAAGTACCTTATTGCGCCTGATTGCCGACCTGGAACAGCAAAGCTACGGCGAAATCAAGTTTAAGTCAGCCCGGCATATTCGCGAAGGCATTACTATCGATGATATCCGGGTGATGTTTCAGGACCCTCGCCTGCTGCCCTGGCGCAGCATCGAACAGAATGTTCAACTCGGTTTACCGAAGGAGCAGCATGCCAAAGCCTCTCAAATGCTGGAAAAGGTCGGGCTCAAAGAAAAAGCCGGACTGTGGCCTTCACAACTTTCCGGAGGACAACGGCAACGTACCGCCTTGGCGCGGGCATTATCGCGTCAGCCACGTATTCTGCTGCTGGATGAACCGCTCGGCGCCCTGGATGCCCTGACACGTCTGGAAATGCAAAACCTGATTGAGCGTCTCTGGACCGAGCAAGGCTTTACCGCCATTCTGGTCACACATGATGTCAGTGAAGCCGTACAACTGGCAGACCGGATTATCTTGCTGGACAAAGGCCATATTGCCAAAGAATTTCGGGTCGACTTACCTCGTCCCCGGCAAAAAAGTGTGACATTTGCAGAACTGGAACAGCAGGTCTTGCAGGCAGTTTTAGCGACCTGAACATCGAATCAAACCCAAAATCGCGCATGGTTTTGGGTCTTATTCTTATAAAAAATGCTTTTGTCTCAATAAAAGGACATTTTTATCAGATTCATTTCAGCATTATTCCTCTCTTCCATTGATGAAGAAAAAAGATGAATAAATGAAGTATTTTCAGAAACTTGAATTTTTCTCCCGGTGTAGATGCATTTAGCCTGTTTTAAATATTGATCTAGAGAATAAATCATCATTATTCAAAAAATTAGCCTGTGACTGTGTGCACAAATCTGATGATTTGCCGTACAATTGAGGATTCCCTTTTTCATTGTTTTTTATATTTGCTAATGGAACAAAAAAAGAGTACTCAAAAACGCAATCAGCTGCTAAATGCTGCACTAGACGTATTTTCCCTATATGGTTTTAATGGGGCAAGCCTGGATGAAATCGCACAAATTGCAGAAATGCATAAGTCGAATATTTTCTATTATTATGAAAATAAAGAAGCCCTGTATGTCGAGGTATTAACCACCGTTTTACAAAAATGGCTGGCGCCTTTACAAACCCTGGAAGCTGAACTTGAACCTGAAGAAGCGATCACCAATTATTTGATGCAAAAAATTGAAGTGTCGCGTACCCAGCCTAAAGCATCCCGTTTATTTGCTTTGGAGGTGATTCAAGGTGCACCGCATATTCTGGAAATTTTAAAAGGTCCGCTAAAAAAACTGGTCAAGCGTAAAGCCAAAGTGATTTCCAACTGGCAGGAGCAAGGCAAGATTTCTGCAGATATTGATCCTGAGTTACTGATTCTGAATATTTGGGCGATTACCCAGAACTATGCAGACTTTGCCACTCAAATGGAAATGGTCACGGGTAAAACTTTGCGTAACCGCAGCATGCAGCAACGCATTATCCAGCATACGGTACACATGATGTTATACGGCGTGATTCCACGTACGGATAAATAAGCAAGCGCTTCTGATTGGCACACGACCATAGCTGCTATGGTCGCCGAGCAAACTTGACCTTCCTGTTTATTTTACCATTTGATATAAATCTAATAATTTTTTCGCACCCAATAACAGATTTTCTTCCCAATCCAGATGTGCAGTCTCATTGGCTCCATCACTAATGTATTTCACTGAAATCAGCCGAACGCCCAGCTTTTTACAGACTTTGGCCAAGGCATAGCCTTCCATATCGACCAGATTACACGCCACTTTTGAAATACCGGTTTCAAAGCTGTCGCCTGTCCCACAAATCCCTTTCGGCAAATGGTCAAAGAAGGAATCCAGCTCAATCGCACCAGGGAAATGCTGATCCATCGGGGTTATGCCAATCTCAAAGCCGAGGGGTGAAACATCCATATCACGCTGTACAAATTGCGTGACTTCGACCAGTTCATGTGCATTGAAATGCGAACTCCCCGCGCTTCCCAAATTCAGTAAGGTACTGCAATCGGTGTTCTGAATCACCTCAAAAGCTTTAAAGGCCGCGTTGACTTTACCAATCCCGCTGTAATGCACCTGAATGCCTTCTGCTTCAAACAAGCCTTTGGATTCATTGGGTAGAGCCATGATGAGTGCCAGATCGGACATTCGAAACACCTGATATCAAGAAAAACCCTGATATTAGAAAACAAAACCGGCTGAATGAAAAGCACTAGTGCTCTGATCAGACATGATCAATGTGTACAAAAACAAAACTGCTCAATTCTAAGGAAGATGAATTTTCAAGAAAAATATTGCATAAAAACACAACAGCAAGACGAAAGCGCGAGATTATGGCAATATATAGCCTCTCGATATTTCTAAGCACTTGATTTGCCCATGCAGCTGCTCCGTCTAAATGCTTTAGCCTCTCATTCTGAATTACCCAAAACTGCCGTGACCATCGGTAATTTTGACGGCGTGCATTTAGGTCATCAGGCGATGATCCGTCAGCTGCAACAGGTGGCTGAAGCACAGGGTTTAAAATCTGTGGTGATGATTTTCGAACCGCAACCACTTGAATACTTTCAAGGTTATGATGCCCCACCCCGTATTTCATCGTTGCGTGAAAAAGTTGAATATCTAACTGAATTGGGTGTGGACTATATCGCGGTGGCGAAATTTGACCATACTTTTCGCAGCCTGACTGCAGAAGCCTTTGCCGACATTTTAAAAGAAAAACTCAATGCACAACATCTGGTCTTAGGCGATGATTTTCACTTTGGTAAAAACCGTCAGGGCAACAGCGAATTCCTGCGCAATTACGGCTTTGAAGTGACCAATTTAAATACTATTGCTCTGGATGGTGAACGCGTCAGTTCCACCCGGATTCGCCAGACCTTGCAAGCCGGTGATTTAGCTTTGGCCGCGCAATTGCTGGGTCGTCCTTATAGCATTACCGGACGAGTGCAATATGGTGATCAGATTGGTCGAACTATTGATTTCCCGACCATTAATGTACGCCTTAACCGTCATAAGCCCTGCCTCAAGGGAATTTATGGGGTTGAAGTCATTTGCGAAACCCAATCCTTAAAAGACAAAGTAAAAGCCGACTCTGCAACGCAAACCGGTATTGCGGGTTATGACCCGACTGCCCTGTTTGGGGCAGGTCATGTCGGCACACGTCCAGCCATCAAACAAGCACACCCAGAGTGGCGATTAGAAGTACATTTTCCAGATGTTTCTGCTAATCTGTATGGCCTGTTGATGCGGGTGACGTTCTTAAACTATTTACATGGCGAAAAGGACTATCCTTCGCTTGAAGCGCTAAAAGCCGGAATTGATGATGATGTCGAGAAACTGCTTGAGTTTCGTCGAAATCACCCCACATTTCCCTTTTAATATCCCATATTTTTATTGTAAAACGTGTCAGTGACATAACTGATTAGATTGGAAGACGACTTGCATGAGCGATAAGCAAACTCCTGAAAATGCAGTGGACTATAAAGCCACGCTAAACCTCCCAGGTACTGACTTTGCAATGAAAGCAAATTTGGCAGTACGTGAAGCGAAATGGTTAGAAGAGTGGTATGCCGACAACATTTATCAGCAGATTCGTGAATCGCGTATTGGCAAGAAAAAATACGTGCTTCATGACGGCCCTCCTTATGCCAATGGTCAAATTCATTTGGGTCATGCGGTCAACAAAGTACTCAAAGACATCATTATCAAAAGCCGTGTCATGGATGGCTTTGATGCACCGTATGTACCGGGCTGGGACTGTCACGGTTTGCCAATCGAACTCAAAGTCGAAGAAAAAGTCGGTAAAGTCGGCGTAAAAGTGGATGCATCTACCTTCCGTAAAGCCTGCCGTGAATATGCCTACACCCAAGTTGAGCTTCAAAAGAAAGACTTCGTACGTATGGGCGTATTCGGGGATTGGGACAATCCTTACTTAACGATGAACTTCAAACAGGAAGCTGACATCGTACGTTCATTGGGTGCAATCGCGAAAGCAGGTCATATCGAGCCAGGTCTGAAACCAGTCAACTGGTGTTTAGACTGTGGTTCATCACTCGCTGAAGCTGAAGTTGAATACGAAGATAAAAAATCTGACGCAATTGACGTCGGTTTCACGGTTGTAGACCTTGCTGATTTATCTGCACGTGTCGGCGTAGAAATCGCTGATCGTACGGATATCGTGATTTGGACAACAACGCCTTGGACCATGCCTGCCAACCAAGCGGTTGCATTACACGCTGAACTTGAATACCAACTGGTGAAAGCAACAGACGAAGATAAAGCTGCACAAAACTTCATTTTGGCGAAATCATTGGTTGAGTCTGCGACTCAGCGTTATGGCTTTACTGCGTTTGAAGTGCTTGCTGAATTCACAGGTGCAAAACTTGAGAATTTAGTTCTTCAACATCCTTTAATTAGCGACCGCCAAGTGCCAGTGATCTTGGGTGAACACGTCACCGATGCGAGCGGTACAGGTGCTGTACATACTGCACCGGGTCACGGTGTGGACGACTATAAAGTTGGTTTACAGTACAACCTCAAAGTTGAAAACCCAGTCGGTGGTAATGGTGTGTATTTACCAACGTCGCCTATCTTCCCGGGCGAGCATATCTACAAAGCCAATCCAAAAATCATTGCAGCATTGACTGAAGCGACCAAGCTTTGGGCACACGTGGTGATCAAGCATAGCTACCCGCATTGCTGGCGCCATAAAACCCCGATTATCTTCCGTGCGACCCCACAATGGTTCATCAGCATGGATGCCAAAGGTCTGCGTCAAAATGCACTGAATGCGATTGAAAACGATATCAGCTTTGTACCGGACTGGGGTAAAAACCGTATCCAGGCGATGATTGAAGGTCGTCCGGACTGGTGTATTTCACGTCAACGTACTTGGGGTGTGCCAATTCCGTTCTTCGTACACAAAGACACCAATGAATTGCACCCACGTACGCCTGAACTGATTGAAGAAGTGGCTAAGCTGATCGAGCAAGAAGGCATTGATGGCTGGTATAACCGTGATGCCTCTGAGTTTATCGGTGCGGATGCTGAACAATACAACGCAGTTCGTGACACATTAGATGTCTGGTTTGACTCTGGTACAACGCACTATGCGGTACTGCGTGAACGTGAAGAACTGACTGATCCTGCTGATTTGTACCTTGAAGGTTCAGACCAGCACCGTGGCTGGTTCCAGTCGTCGTTATTGACCTCGATTGCGATTAACGAACGTGCGCCATATAAAGGTCTATTGACTCACGGTTTCGTCGTGGATGAAAAAGGCCGCAAGATGTCCAAGTCGATCGGTAACGTGATCACGCCGCAAGACATCATTAAAGATATGGGTGCGGATGGTTTACGTTTCTGGATCGCCTCTGCGGATTACCGTTATGAAATGACCGCTGGTAAAGAAATCTTTAGCCGTGCCTCTGACGGTTATCGTCGTATCCGTAACACGCTTCGTTTCTTGCTTGCTAACCTGAATGGCTTCAAACCATCAACAGATGCGCTTCCTGTAGATCAATTGATCGCGCTGGATCAATACATTCTGCAACGTGCATCTGAAGTGCAAGAAACCATTAAGAAAGCATACGAAGATATGAACTTCCATATCGTAACGACTGCTCTGACTAATTTCTGTATCAATGACTTGGGTGGTTTCTACTTAGACATCATCAAAGACCGTCAATACACCACGAAAGCGGATTCGCAAGCACGTCATTCTGCACAAACTGCGTTGTATCACTTGGTACAAGCATTCGTGCGTTGGATGTCACCAATCCTGAGCTTCACTGCACAAGAAGCTTGGCCGTTAATTCCTGAGCAATCAGAGAAATACGTGTTCACGGCTGAATGGTATGATATTCCTGTGGCTTCAACTGCAAATGTAGTATCTGAAGCTGAATGGCAAACGCTCATTGCCGTGAAATCTGCAGTAAACAAATTCATTGAAACTGCACGTACCGCGAAAACTGTCGGTTCTAACTTGTCTGCCAAAGTTGAACTTTGGGCAAATGCCGAATTAAAAGCAGTGCTAGATAAGTTAAGTGATGAGCTTCGTTTCGTACTGATCACATCACAAGTGATCGTCAATGAGTTTGATGCAGCACAAGGTGAAGCGTCTGATCTTGAAGGCTTGAATGTGAAAGTTTCAGCAGCGGATGGCGAAAAATGCGTACGTTGCTGGCATGTATTACCAGATGTAAATACACATTCTGCACATCCTGGTCTATGCGGTCGTTGTATCATCAACCTTCCTACAGGCCAAGGCGAAGAGAGAAAATATGCCTAATACCCACAGCAAAAAGGGCTTATTCCAGTTCTATCCACATAATTTATGGTGGGTTGGACTGGCCATTCTGGCGATCATTCTGGATCAATGGACCAAATGGATTGCAGTGACAAATCTGAACTATGCAGATCCTGTTCCTGTGCTGCCCTTTTTAAATTGGACACTGCTACATAACTATGGCGCTGCCTTTAGTTTCCTGTCCGATGCCGGTGGTTGGCAACGCTATTTCTTTACTTCACTGGCAGGTTTAGTGTCTGTAATCTTTGTGTTTTGGCTGATGCGCATGCCAAAAGACATGAAAATTTTACCATTGGCGATTGCCCTGATTCTGGGTGGTGCCATCGGTAATTTAATCGACCGGGTCAGCCTCGGCTATGTAGTCGATTTTATTCATGTGTATTACCAGAACAGCCACTTCCCTGCGTTCAATATCGCAGATAGTGCTATTACTGTAGGCACTATTCTGATGCTGATTGATACCTTTTTCTTAGAAAAACATCGAATTCAACGGGCGCAAGCACAACATGACTGATTTTATTCATCCTAACGAAGAAACCCGGGTTGCAGACGGTTCTAAAGTCGAGCTGCACTTTTCTGTCGCAATCGAAAATGGCGTGGAAATTGACAATACCCGTAGCCGTGAAGAACCGGTCAGCCTGGTGATTGGCGATGGTAATTTACTGCCTGGTTTTGAAAAAGCATTGTTTGGTTTACGTGCCGGTGACCGTCGTACGGTGAGCCTGCCGCCAGAAGATGCTTTTGGTCCATGGAATCCAGAAAACATCCAGAAATTTGATACGGTGAAGTTCGGAGAACGTCCGATCGAAGGTCACATGATCGAGTTTGAAGACAAAGCCAAAGCCACCCTGTATGGCGTGGTGAGATCGGTGAATGATGACATCACTGAAGTGGACTTTAACCATCCATTGGCAGGCAAAAACATCACCTTTGAAGTGGAAATCTTTAAAGTGACACCTGCGGGTCAGCAAGGCATTAAACTGATGTAAAACCTCAGCTAATTAACTGATTTTAAAAAAGCTCCTTCGGGAGCTTTTTATTTTCCGGATACAAATCATCTCTAGTCACCTTCCTGAAATCTGATTAATTTGATGATCAGACCCGAAGAAAGGATGAAACATGAAAATTTATATTGTGGTTGGGAGTGTTCGTGAGGGACGTACTGCGATTAAAGTGGCGCACTGGGTACTGCAGGAAATTAAAAGTTATGCCTTTAGCACTTTGGAAACTGAAATTGTCGATCTAAAAGAATGGGATCTTCCGCTGTTTTCTGGTGCTCATCCCCCATTGACCGGGATTTATGATCAGCCCAAACAGCAAGACTGGGCCGACAAGATTGCGCTTGGCGATGCCTTTATTTTTGTCACGCCTGAATACAATCATGGCTATAGCCCTGCCCTGAAAAATGCTCTGGATTATCTCGGCAAGGAATGGCAAGGCAAACCAGCAGCTTATATTGGTTATGGTGCGACTAACGGATCACGTTCGATTGACCAGGTTCGTCAAGTCGGCACTCAACTTGGACTGGTGGATACCAATGCCGTGATTGAAATCCGGGACATCTTTGCGCGCAATAAAGATTATTCTTTCCAAGGCAATGAATTTGATAATAAAAACTTAAAAGCTGTGGTGGATAGACTGATTCAATATGTCAGTGCTTAATGACTGGACGACAGCCCTGTACGTTTTAGCCTACATGCAGCGCAGAGTTTAGCCGCTATGCGGTTGTTTTATGCGAGGCTATAGTGAGTACATAGACAGACAGGAAGTCTGCAAAGCGATACGACAACAATAAAAAGCGCCAATCAACAGGACGTTGACAGATTAGACAGGAGTCAGATCTGAGAAGCAAATCCAGAAAAGTCTCGACAGGATGTTGAGGCTTTTCTGTTTAAACTTTAGGTTTAACTAGAGTAGTGATCGGAATGCATCAAACATCAACCTTAAAGCCGAGATCAACATCACAGGCGGCCTGCCCTCCCCGGATCTCCCAATTTTCTAGTGCACTTTCTCTCAGATGAATCAGAATATGATCTGCAGGAATGCCGATTTCTCCGAGACTTTTGACCATCTGCTGATACAAATTGCGCTTGGTCTCCAGACTGCGGCCAGCAAAACAGTCAATACTGATCAAGGTAAAATATTCAGGCTGAGCTAAATGGCTCATATAATGAAAACGATGCGCTTCATGCACGACCAGACGAATATTACGATCATATTCAGGTAGCTGAAAGGCAGTTTTCACACAATGAAATACGCTGTTAAGCAATTGTTCCTCAACTGCTTGAGGATATTGTTGCCGAACTTCAATTTGAATCGTAGGCATAGGAGTTTCCTTTTTATTATTTTATGGACGTTTTTATTTATATCAGTTGATGCATATCAAAAGAGTTTTCTCTCGCTAACATACAGCAAAATCATCACCGCAGTTTATGATTTGGTCAGATGGTCATTTTGAAACAGTATTTTTAAAATTATCTTTTAAAATTCGGCTGTCGGCTTTGACCTACAATCCATGCAGTTAAACTGCCCTATTGCGTTGTATCGCTTCAGGCTATATTCAGATCATACCAAGACAGGAAGTCTTGTAAGAAAAATAAAAAAATTCACGTAGCAGGATGCTGATCGGTATAACAGACATTATACCTTTAACAGAATATGAAAAGGCCTTCACAGGATGTAGAGGCCTTTTTCTTTCATGCCAGCATCAGCTTAAAAAAATTTTTATTCAGATGGTCAGCTTATTCAATATTTCATATTTAGATAAGCATCCTAAAAGCAGAGGATTAAGGTGCTGTCATCTTTAACAGAGCTGCTTGCGGACCATCTTGAATCACCCACAGTGAACCATCCTATGCCTGAGCAACCCCGCGAATCCGCTCTTTCATATCCAGACGCTGAACTTCTTTCACTGGGGTCTGGTTCGTATCCACAATCACAATCGCCTTGGAAGACAGACCGGTCGCAATCGCCTTATTTTTCCATTGCGGGAAGACATTAGCCGTATAAAATATTAAATCTGAAGGAGAAATTACCGGAGTCCAATCCAGTGCCGGGGCTTCAAATTCAGGTCGGGTACTGTGATCAGGAATGGGCTTGCCATCATAATGATTGCCATTAGACACTAACGGATAACCATAATTTTTAGCTTTGACAATCTTGTTCAGTTCATCGCCGCCTTTCGGTCCCATTTCGATCACCCAAAGCTGCCCTTTCGGATCAAAACCCATGCCTAGAGGATTACGGTGTCCAAGACTCCAGACCTGCTGAGCAATTTTACCCTGAGTCATAAACGGATTATCGGCAGGGATTGAGCCATCATCATTCAGGCGAATAATCTTACCGGCATTAGATTGCATGTCCTGTGCAGGGTTGAATTGCTGACGTTCTCCTGAACTGATCCATAACTTACCATCCGACCCAAATACAATCCGATGGGCATAATGTCCCTGGCCAGAAAATTTCGGCACTTGCGTCCAGATCCGTTTAATTTGTGTCAGTTGAGGGGTGGCTTGATTTAAATCCAGTTTGCCACGGATTACCACTGCACCATATCCACCCTGGCCTTGTTCGGCATAACTCAGATATACCCACCGATTCTTTGCAAAATCTGGATGTAAGGCCACTTCACCTAAACCACCCTGGCCTCCATATGCGACTTGAGGTATGCCTTTAACTTCAATTTTTTTCTTGGTGTTTGGATCAAAGAGCTGCAATTTTCCTTTACGCTCAGTAACCAATAGCCGGCCATCATTTAAAGTAGTAATCGCCCATGGTTCATTAAATTGAGCAACCTGTTCGGTCTTATATTTTTGCAAGTTTGAAGAGACTGCATCCGATTTGGCAGCTGATGTAGAGGTCTCTTGAGTACTTCTAGAAGAAGAATTCTCTGCATGACAGGCAGTAAACGCTAAAGCACAACAACTGAGTAGAATTTTTATTTTAAATTGCGACAACATTATCTTCTCCATACTGATTTATTGTTCAAATTAAAATCAAGATACAGAATTCCTGATGTAAATTCAGCAGAGAAAGGTAAATAGATACATTTTAAAAGCTATAAAACGATTTAATTTTGAAGTTTTATTTATATTTTTTACACATAAAAAAATCCCCCTCTGCCTTGGCGGAGGGGGATTTCGAATAATGAGCTGGCGATGACTTACTCTCACATGGGTAACCCCACACTACCATCAGCGCTAAGAGGTTTCACTTCTGAGTTCGGGAAGGGA
>NZ_JAMXXP010000023.1 GCF_024129355.1 Acinetobacter lwoffii
ATCCTGGTCGTTAAAGTGTTTGTTTGCACTCATATTTTAACTGTTAGGACTCAGGTTTTTTTATTTAAAGCAAACTATGGGACAGCAGTGGGCTTCGGCCCATTTTTTATTTTTTTAGAACAATTTTAAAAGTGATAACCCAGTTTCAAACCTAGGATTAAAGCACTATTTTCAGAAACTGCAGATAAACCTGCAATCTGTGGCGTAATAGGTTCGGATGAGGAAATTTCAGGTTTTTGAAACTTTAAATAATATAGGCCTGTCGCAATATCCCAAGTCTGTTGAATCTTATAAAGATGAGCTAGTCCGATGCCCCAATAGCCATCACTCGGATTCAATGTTGAAGCCGGATTTCCTGTACCAGAATCCCATAAAATTTCGATCGAATTTATGCCAAAAGATGGCCATTGATGAACAAGTCCGATTTTTCCAGACCATTGATCCTTACGATAATCAATCATTCTAAAAGATTTTACTTCAGGGAACTGTAAGGCCGCATAGTCAATTACAGCGCCAAATTTAGGCGGCTGGATCACGAAATTTTGCCAGTTTGACCAACGCAGCGTGCCATAGAGCGCATTTTGATCAGTTAAAGCTGTCTGAAAATCCAAGTTCACAGACTGTGGAGTTTGAATTTCTGTATAAGGTGCTGGATTTGTACCTACAATAATGGATTCAGTGGTTTTATTGTGATGAGTAATTGCAGAACGATAGGTCAGTGCGGTTCTAAAAAAATATTCAGGAATCTGATAACTGATTCCAGCAAGCCAACCCCAAGCGGGATCTTGTTCAAATGTGGCTCGATAACCATTGAATATATAAAATGTCTGCCCGGATAAATATAAATTTCCCTCTAAGCTTTGATAACTTAGCCCTGTATAAAAATTCCAGTTATCGTTTGGTTGAAAGCCAATTAATGAGGTCAAATTATGGCTCTCAAATTGAATGGTAGCAGCCTCAATTGGAAGTGCTGCACCTGCAAAAACAGGATCATAATGATAAGCGATATCTATAGAATAAGACTGATCATAAATCAGTCCCCACGACACTTGAGGATGCAACTGGAATTTTAATGCGGCATTTGAGATCAATTGGTTATGGGCAAGATTTCCTGTAGAAAAATCGGTGATGCCTAATTGTTGCAGCTCTTCGGTATGTTGTACCTGACCGCTGATATCAGGGCGAACCCAGGCCAATGAAACTTCAGCATAATGATTTTTTTCAAAAAACGATTGAATGCTTTGGTTAGATTGTTCAAACGCTGCTGCATAACCTGACCCGGAGAAAAACAAGCCCATGGAGAAAAGAGCAAATTTATTATTGATCATCTTGGTATAATTGAATTTATTATGCACGTGATTATGCTTGATATTTATATTCTTTATCCACTCAAAAAATAAAAAAGAGGCCATGTAGCCTCTTTGATTAAAAACTTAAAATATTGCACTTTATTCGTCTGGATAAGCCACTTTTTTCAGTGCCTTAATATCTGCGTCTGGGGAACAGAGTGAAATAAACTCGTAGCCATAACCTCGCAGTAAATGACCTTTACGCACTGCAATCCAAGTGGTATTTATGCCGAAAATATCGGTTTTAATCTGCTTTAAGCGGTAATCACGCTCCGGGTCATAGGCCACATCGTTGACAATGCCGACACCCATATTCATTTCTACATAGGTCTTGATGACATCGGCATCAAGTGCGGACATCACAATATCCACATCAAAACCAGCTTCTTCAAAGGCGGTATCAATCTTGGAGCGACCGGTAAAACCACCGTGATAAGTGATAATCGGGTAATGCGCCAGATCTTCAATACGCACGTGCTCTTTGCTTGCCAGTGGATGATTCTGCGGGGTAATAATACTATGCTGCCAGTTATAATAAGGTACGCTGGCCAGATTATCTTCAGTGGTGAGTGCTTCGGTCGCAATACCGATATCGGCTTGACCTTGCAGCAGCATTTCCGTGATTTCAACCGGGCTGGCCTGTTGCAAAATCAAATGTACTTTAGGGAATTCTTTTTTGAATTGGCTGACAATTGGTGGCAACACATAACGCGCCTGGGTATGCGTCGTGGCAATCGTCAATGTGCCTTCATCGACTTTATTGAAATCATCGGCCAGACGTTTGATATTGTCGGCATCGACCAGCATGCGTTCCACAATGCCTAAAAGTGCCTGACCTGGTTCGGTTAAGCCCAGTAGACGTTTACCTTTACGGATAAATAACTGCACCCCCAGTTCATCTTCCAGATCTTTAATATGCTTACTTACCCCGGACTGTGAAGTATAAAGCGCAGCAGAAGCTTCAGTTAAATTAAAGTTTTGTCTAACCGTTTCTCGTATAATTCTTAATTGTTGGAAATTCATAATTCTCTTACCCTAGAAGAGGATGGGGCATTTTAAAGCCCCATCTTTTGATCTTAAGCGACCTGGTTTTCAAATAAATGCAAATTCACCGCACTTAACCAAACAGTTTGATTTGGGCGGAATTGATGCGCTCTCGCTTCATCAGGCGTCAGTAAAATTTCAATCAGATTGCCTTGACGGTCATTTAGCTCTGCAACGACTTTACCCGCGATCCATAATTCACGAATGAAAGTCGCTTGAATGGCATTGTCGTGTGGCTGTGCATGGATGCGTAGTTCATCTGGACGTGCGAATAAAATCACTTCACCTTGAGCGGCATTTTTTGCACCCTCAAATTGAATGCGGTCTTCACCGAGCTGGATGATGCCTGCATTGTTCTGACCTTCAAAACGGTTCGCCTGACCCAAAAAGTCGAATACAAATGGAGTTTTCGGGGTTTCATAGACCTCACGCGGTGAACCGATCTGCTCTACATTGCCTTTGTTCATTACTACGATCTGATCTGCAACTTCAAGTGCTTCTTCCTGATCATGAGTCACGAAGATCGAAGTAATATGCAATTCGTCATGCAGGGTACGTAACCAGCGACGCAGTTCCTTACGCACTTTGGCATCCAGTGCACCGAAAGGTTCATCTAGTAATAATACACGTGGTTCAACGGCCAGAGCACGTGCAAGGGCAATACGCTGACGCTGACCACCAGAAAGTTGAGCTGGATATCGGTCAGCCAGGAAACCAAGCTGAACCAAGTCGAGTAAACGTGTCACACGTTTTTTAATTTCCGCTTCGGATGGACGAGTTTTACGTGGACGTACACGCAGGCCAAAGGCGATGTTGTCAAATACCGTCATATGACGGAACAGGGCATAGTGCTGGAATACGAAGCCAACTTCACGCTCACGCACATGTACATTGGTGGCATCCTGACCTTCTAAAATCACCTGACCGCCATCCGCAGATTCCAGACCGGCAATAATCCGTAGCAAAGTGGTTTTACCACAGCCGGATGGACCAAGAAGTGCGACCAGTTGACCATCTGGGAAATCCAGCGAGATATTTTTAAGTGCATGGAATGCACCAAAGTGTTTTTCAATATTTTGTACTTGAATACTCATGTGGGCATTCCTTAAGAAACTGTTGAATCTTCATTACGTTTGTCTTGTTTTTCCTGGCGCAGTTCCACCCATGTTTTTAAAATCAGGGTCACAATTGCGAGGAGAGCCAGAAGCGAAGACACGGCAAACGCAGCACTAAAGGTATATTCGTTATAAAGAATTTCGACGTGTAGCGGTAAGGTGTTGGTTTCACCACGGATATGGCCAGAAACCACCGACACCGCACCAAATTCACCCATAGCCCGCGCATTACACAGAATCACGCCGTAGATCAGACCCCATTTGATATTGGGCAGGGTCACTTTCCAGAAAGTCTGCCAGCCAGATGCACCGAGTACAATCGCAGCTTCTTCTTCTTCGGTCCCCTGTGCTTCCATTAACGGAATTAGCTCACGCGCAACAAAAGGTACCGTAATAAAGATAGTCGCTAGGACAATCGCAGGCACTGCATAAAGGATCTTGATATCGTGATCCATCAGCCAAGAACCCATCCAGCCTTGGGTACCGAAAATCAGCACCAGCATCATACCCGCGATCACAGGTGAAACCGAGAAAGGGAGATCAATAATGGTGGTCAGGAATGATTTCCCCGGAAAGTTGAACTTCGCTACAGACCAGGCTGCCGCAACACCAAATACGACGTTGAGCGGTACTGCGATTGCAGCCGTCAGCAAGGTAAGTTTTACTGCCGACAGAGTATCCGGATGCACCAGCGCTTGGGTATAAACGCCAACCCCTTGTTTAAAGGCTTCAACAAAAACCAGAATCAAGGGCAGAATCAAGCAGCTTAAAAAGAAAATCAGCGCAATAGTGAGCAGCGTATAGCGTACCCAAGTTGGCTCACGGGTTGCATCACGGGATTGCAACTTTTCAGCCAGCGCATTGCTGTTGGTATTTAAACTCATCGCGCAGTTCTCCCGGTACGACGGCTAGCCCATGCCTGTAATAAGTTAATCAGGAATAGCATCACGAAGGAAATCAGTAGCATGACGACAGCAATCGTGGTTGCACCGGCATAGTCATATTCTTCTAGGCGAGAAATAATCATTAAGGGTGCAATTTCCGTTTCAAAAGGCTGGTTACCAGCAATAAAGATCACTGAACCATATTCACCGACACCACGGGCAAAGGCTAAAGCGAAGCCAGTGATCAGCGCAGGCAGCAGAATTGGGAAAATCACTTTGGTCACAATCTGAAAACGGTTGGCACCCAATGCAGATGCAGCTTCTTCCAGTTCGGTTTCCAGATCGCTAAGGACTGGCTGAACCGTACGCACTACAAAAGGCAGACCAATAAAGATCAATGCCAGTGTAATACCAATCGGGGTATAAGCGACTTGAATGCCAATCGGTTCTAAATATTGACCAATCCAGCCGGTCGGTGCATATAAAGAGGTCAAGGCAATACCCGCAACCGCAGTGGGTAAGGCAAAAGGCAAATCTACCAGGGCATCGACAATACGTTTGCCCGGAAAGCTGTAACGTACCAGACACCACGCCAGTAACAGGCCAAACACTACATTGACCAGTGCAGCGACAATGGCCGCGGTGAAACTTAACTGCAATGATTTCAAGATACGTTCAGAGCTCAGGATTTCCCATAAGCCATCCCAGCCAATGCCCAGTGATTTAATAAAAACAGCTGACAGCGGGATCAAAACGATTAATGACAAATACGCTAGGGTAAAGCCTAGAGAAAGACCAAATCCTGGCAGCACTCGGGATCGCTGCGACATGATTACTCCTCAGAAGAGAGAAAGCTGATTGAAGTCAATCAGCTAAAATAAAAAAACAATTTGGGCACAAGCATAATTTGCAGCGACTAAAATGCAAATTTAAAATAACACTTGCTCTCATCAACTTTGTTGATATGGGGCATAGTGTTTTCTGAAATCAAATAGTGTTCAATTTCAGGAAAAGGGCCAAAACCAGAAGCGACATTGACATGACCGACTGCACCCAGATTAATTGGTTTGATTTTCCAGGTTTGGGCCAGTATGTGGGCATCTTCAAAACTTAACCAGGGATCATTTTCACTGATCAATAACGTGGTGGGCACCTGAAGCTTGAGCTGTTGAAAATAGGTGCTGTAGTCAGTCTGACTGTCGCGCGAAAAACCATTTTCCCCAAATCGTGCCGGATTAGCTGGTGCCACCAATAGCAGATTTTTTACTTTTGCATTGAGTTCGGGATGTTGGGCAAGGGCCGCAATACTGGTCAGACAGCCAAAGCTGTGTGCGACAATCTGAACCTCTGCTGGAATGGCTTGCAGAGTTTTGACAAATTCTGCTACCCAGATATCCAGTACCGGATGATTCCAGTCCTTTTGCTGCACACGGGAGCATCGAATCAGCCGGTGCTGTAAGCAGGTTTGCCAGTGGTTGTATTCACTGCCACCTACACCAGGAACGATAAGCGTATGAATCATGTCGATGCTCCTATATCAATCAGCTTGGAAAATTATTTCGCGCTGTTGGCTTTAAAGATCTGGTCAAATACACCACCATTTTCAAAGTGAGCCTTTTGTACTTTGTTCCAGCCGCCAAATTCCTGATCAACCGTCACCAGTTTTAATGGCTTAAATACTTGGCTGTATTTGGCCAGTACTTTGGCATTACGTGGACGATAATAATGTTTACCTGCCAGGTCTTGACCCAATGGCGAATACAGGAAGTTCAAATAACCTTGAGCCAAGTGCTGGTTGCCTTTTTTCTTGGCATTTTTTTCTACAATCGCCACCGGTGGCTCAGCCAGAATCGACAGAGAAGGGGTAATAATTTCAAACTTGCCCGGCTGTTCGCGAAGGGCTAAATGCGCTTCGTTTTCCCATGCGAGTAAAACATCCCCAATGCCACGTTCAGCAAAGGTCGTGGTTGAACCACGTGCCCCGGAATCCAGAACTTTGGTATTTTTATAAATTTTACGAACAAATTCTTGCGCAGTCTTATCGTTGCCGCCCGCCTGATGTTTGGCCCAAGCCCAAGCCGCCAGATAATTCCAGCGTGCACCGCCTGAAGTTTTCGGGTTTGGGGTAATGATTGCTACGCCCGGTTTGACCAGATCACCCCAGTCCTTAATCTCTTTCGGATTGCCTTTACGCACCAGGAACACGATGGTTGAAGTATAAGGCGTCGAGTTTTGCGGCAATTTCTTCTGCCAGTCCGCAGGTAACAGTTTAGCTTTTTCTGCCAGCACATCAATATCGGCAGCCAATGCTAACGTTACGATATCTGCATCCAGACCATCAATCACGGCACGTGCCTGTTTGCCTGAACCGCCATGCGATTGCTTGAAATTGATTTTTTGACCGGTACGGCTTTCCCAATATTTGCCAAAATTCTTATTTACATCTTCATACAGTTCACGGGTCGGATCATAGGATACATTGAGAAAATCACGTGCTGCTGCACCAAATGAGGTTGCCGAGATAACAGCTGCTAAAACCCCAAGTTTTAATGTGTTTGAAATGCTCATCTGGACTGAATCTCTGATATGTTCTGTAACATAAGCGCAGAATAAACTTATTCTTTATGCATAAAAAATAATTAAAAATGAATTTTATATGAAAAAAAGAGATAAATAAGCTCTTAAGTGTTTGAAATAAGAATGGCCTTATGAATAAAGGCCATAATGAACTGCATTTAAAGTATTATTTTGCGTGATTGGCTTTGACAATCTGATCAAACACACCGCCATTGTCAAAATGCTGTTTCTGAACCTTGGTCCAGCCACCAAATTCTTTATCAATGGTGACCAGTTTTAAGGACTTGAATACGGTACTGTATTGCTTTAATACATTCGCATTACGTGGACGGTAAAAGTTTTTCGCCGCCACAGTCTGTCCAGCAGGTGAATAGAGGTAATTTAAATAGGCTTTGGCCAGATGTTCATTACCATCTTTCTTGGCATTTTTTTCTACGATTGCCACGGGTGGTTCAGCCAGAATAGACAGAGAAGGAGTAATGATTTCAAATTTTCCCGGCTGTTCGCGGACGGCCAAATGTGCTTCATTTTCCCAAGCCAGTAATACATCCCCAATCCCGCGTTCAGCGAAAGTCGTGGTAGCACCACGTGCACCCGAATCCAGTACTTTGGTTTGTTTGTAGATTTGACGGACAAAGTCTTGTGCTTTGGCATCATTGCCACCTTTCTGGTGTTTGGCCCACGCCCAGGCAGCCAGATAATTCCAGCGTGCACCACCTGAAGTTTTTGGGTTCGGGGTAATAATGTCTACGCCTGGTTTAACCAGATCTCCCCAGTCTTTGATTCCTTTTGGATTGCCTTTACGTACAAGAAAAACGATGGTTGAAGTATAGGGTGTCGAATTCTGCGGGAATTTCTTTTGCCAGTCTTTAGGCAGCAAACCACGTTCTGCAATTTCATCAATATCTGCTGCCAGTGCCAGTGTTACAACATCGGCATCCAGTCCGTCAATCACGGCACGTGCCTGTTTGCCTGAACCGCCATGTGACTGTTTATAGTTAATATCCTGACCGGTGGTTTTTTTCCAGTATGCGCTGAATTCCTTATTGAAATTGTCATATAATTCACGAGTCGGGTCATATGAAACGTTTAGGAAATCTTTTGCAGAGACACTAAAAGCGCTTGCTGATACCAGTGCTGCCAATACCCCAATTTTTAATTTACGAATGCTCATTTTTTCCTCAAGTTTTTTAGCTTTTGTTAGATGAGGCAAGAATAGCTTGAGTTTTTTTGCATAAAAAATAATTAAAAAAGAATTGGATGTGAGTAAAAGAGATATATAGGTGAAGCCTGGATATTACTGTTCAATTTATATTTTAGAGACCGTAAAAATATGCTGTATTTAAAAAATGCCCAACGTGTCAGTCATATAGAGGTGCTGGATCGTGGCTTTCATTATGGTGATGGTTGTTTTACTACGGCCCGGATTCGACATAACCGGATTGAATTGTATGATCGTCATTTGACACGTTTGCAAAACAGCAATCAGAGCTTAAGCCTGAATGCCAATCTCGATCTGATCACGGAAAGTTTACAGCTTCTCGGGGAATCAGAGGGTAAGCTGAACGGGACATTAAAGATTGTGCTCAGTCGTGGAGTGGGTCAGCGCGGTTATAGTTTGCCGGATCATCCCGCAGATCTCTGGCTATTTTATTATCCTCAAACCGTACAGGATTTTAAGTTTGAGCAGATTCAAAGTGGCATTTTACAGCAGGCATTAGGACTGACGATGCCGAGTCTGGTAGGGCTAAAAACCTTAAACCGTCTAGAGCAGGTTTTGCTGAAACAGGAAGCAGATCAAAGCGGCTGGCCTGAGGCCCTGGTGACAGATGTACAGGGCGGTGTTGTCGAAGGGGTAAGCAGTAATTGTTTTATTCGTATAAACAATACATGGATTACGCCGGAACTTCGTTATAATGGCGTCTTCGGTGTCATGCGTGCAGAAATTCTACAACGTATGCAAGATCAGGGAATTAGCTGTCAGCAACGCTGTATTGATATGGATGAAATCAACCATATTCAAAGCCTGTTTTTCTGCAATGCACTCAGCCCGATGAAAATTGTCACGCAATTTGAGCAGCGAACCTTGGATGGCGATGCTTGTATTGAAATTTTTAACCGTCTTCGATTGAACCAGATGTCTTAATATGTCAGCTTCCAAACCTAAAGCCAAAAAGAAAAATAAAGCGAGATTCTCCTCATCTTTCAAAGGAATTGCCTTGGTCCTGATGGGGATTGCTTTGATCTTGGCGTTGATCCTGAAAAGCAGTTTGTGGAAGGAGTATCCTGTCGAAGGAAAAAAACAGCTGCTCGCGATTGAATCTGGTCAAACCTATTCCGGTTTTATTGATCGTCTGGCCAAAGAAAATCAGGTGAGTTTTCCGATCATTCTCAAGCTGTATCAGCGCATCATGATTCATGACAGCATGAAAGCGGGCGTGTATGAAGTGCGCCAGGGCATGAGCATCCGTCAGGTCTTGGAGATGATTTCCGATGCAGACAATGCCCAGATGAGCCGGATTCTGGTGATTGAAGGAACGACTTTTAAGCAACTGATTGATGCCCTGAAGAAAAATGATCTGGTCACCAAAGAAGTGCTGCATCTGCCTACTGAGCAATTACTCAAAGAACTGAATATTCCGTTTTCACATCCTGAAGGGCTGTTTGCACCGGATACTTATTTCTTTGCCAAAGGTGAAACTGACCGTAAAATTCTGACCAATCTTTATCAGCGACAGATGAAAGCACTGGATGAGGCGTGGGCGAAACGTGCAACTGATCTGCCATATCAGAATAAATATGACGCGCTGATTATGGCATCGATTATTGAAAAAGAGACCAGTGTAGATCGTGAATTGGAACAGGTTTCTGGGGTATTTGTACGCCGTTTAAAAATTGGCATGCGTTTACAGACCGATCCAACAGTGATTTATGGAATGGGTGACAGCTATAACGGCAATATTACCCGCAAGGATTTACGCACACCGACGCCGTATAACACCTATACCATTTCAGGTTTGCCGCCAACGCCAATTGCCTTGCCAAGCAAGAAAGCCATTGAAGCAGCCATGCATCCAGATAATTCTGACAATCTGTATTTTGTTGCTACCGGCAATGGTGGACATAAATTCACGAGCAATCTGAATGACCACAATAAAGCCGTACAGGAATATCTGACGATTTTACGCTCGAAAAATAAGGAATGAGTATGTTTATTAGCTTTGAAGGCACAGAAGGTGTAGGTAAAACCACGCTCATTCGTTCGATCTATGAAGATTTTATCGCCCAGGGCAAAGATGTTATTTTGACTCGCGAACCGGGGGGAACACCAATGGCCGAGCAGATTCGCTCGCTGTTGCTGGCTGTAAACCATGAAGAAGCCATGGCGCATGATACCGAGCTGTTATTGATGTATGCAGCGCGTGCCCAGCATCTGGCACAAGTGATTCTGCCTGCATTAGCAGCCGGGAAAATTGTCCTGTGTGACCGTTTTAGCGATGCCAGCTTTGCCTATCAATGTGCAGGTCGGGGTCTCAGTGAAACAAAGTTGCAATTACTCAATGACCACTTTGTCGCACGCATGCCGGACATTACTTTCTGGTTAGAAGCGCCTATTGAATTGGGGATGAACCGAGCACGTGAACGTGGTGCGCTGGATCGCTTTGAACAGGAAAAAGTCACTTTCTTTGAGAAAGTGAGAGCGGGATATGAAACTTTATGGCAACGTCATCCTGAACGGATCAAACGTCTGGATGCAACTCAAACGCCTGAGCAGGTATTTGAGCAGGCCTTAAGTTATTTAAAATAAGCTTGGAATTAAAATACTTTTTATTTAATTTTTCTCTAGGTTTATCTATGAAGAATCTTCTATATTAAGGCTGATATAGAAGATTTTTTTAATAAGATGAAAACGACCAAAACAGAGATAGAACAATTTTTACAACAAGAATTTCCACAAAGCCTGGAGAAGTGCCGAATTGAGGAGGTTTCGCCGCGTGGAGCCACTCTGCTTTATCAGGTGAGATCAGAGGAATTGCGTCCAGGCGGCACAGTTTCTGGCCCAACCATGATGACCTTGGCGGATTTTGCTCTTTATGTCGCCATTCTGGGTGAAATTGGATTGGTCGGTTTGGCTGTCACGACCAATCTGAATATCAACTTCTTACGTAAACCTTCTGGTGGAACGGATATACGGGGAGAATGTAAGCTGATCAAGGTCGGCAAGGCACTGATCGTGGGAGAAGTCTGGATTTATTCGATAGATCATGAAGAACCTGTGGCGCATGTGACCGGAACATATTCAATTCCACCACAACGTTAAATATTTGAAATTAGAAGACTGGCTATAAATAGCCTAAGCTGACTTTGAGCAAATAAAAATCTAAAAAGAAAAGGAGATATCATCCAAGGATGTTATCTCCATCGACTTTTAACAATTCACCAAAGGTGTTTCCACTTCAAAATTTGGTGGGACGAGGACTGTTTTGCGTAGTTCTGGTAGCAGCTCTGGATAATCCAGGGTGAAATGCAGACCGCGAGATTCTTTGCGGTGCATGGCACAGCGTACAATCATCTCGGACACCAGCACCAGATTACGTAACTCAATCAGATTTTTGCTGACCTGGTAATCCTGATAATACTCGGTAATTTCTTTTTTCAGCATTTCAATACGATGTAATGCACGTTCCAGACGCTTCGTCGTGCGTACGATTCCGACATAGTTCCACATGGTTTGACGCAGTTCATCCCAGTTTTGCAGAATCACCACATCCTCATCCGGGTTGGTCACCTGAGAATCATCCCAAGCTGGGACTGCAGGAGCTGGCTGATCGGCCTTGAAATTTTCCTGAATGTGCTTGGCTGCACTCATTCCATAGACAAAACATTCTAAAAGTGAGTTACTGGCCATACGGTTAGCACCATGCAGGCCAGTATAAGAGGTTTCCCCAATTGCATAGAGTCCAGCAATATCAGTCTGACTGTTTTCATCGACCACGACGCCACCGCAAGTGTAATGGGCTGCCGGAACGACTGGAATCATGTCTTTGGTAATATCGATCCCTAGTTCAAGCAAACGGGCATACAGAGTCGGGAAATGCTCTTTGACAAAGCTTTCATCTTTATGGGTAATGTCCAGCCAGACATGACGAATACCGAGACGCTTGATTTCATAGTCGATGGCACGTGCCACAATATCACGCGGTGCGAGTTCGGCGCGTTCGTCAAAACGCAGCATAAAGCGTTCACCATCAGGCAGGCGCAGATAAGCGCCTTCGCCACGCATTGCTTCAGTAATTAGGAAAGAACGTGCTTGTGGATGATAAAGGCAGGTCGGGTGAAACTGGTTAAATTCCATGTTGGCGACCCGGCAGCCGGCACGATAAGCCATGGCAATACCATCACCCGTGGCAATGTCGGGATTTGAGGTGTAAAGATAAGCTTTCATAGCACCGCCACAGGCAAGGGCGGTAAATGGAGCCAAGAAGGTATGCACTTTTTCAGTTGTTTCATCCAGGGCATATAAACCCAGCGCACGATTATCGCCGTCTAAACCGAGCTTTTGTGAACAGATCAGGTCAATCGCAATATAATTTTCAAAGATTTTAATATTCTGTTTTTCTTGGGCCCGTTGTACCAAGGTGGTGGAAATGGCACGACCAGTCGCATCGGCCGCATGAATAATTCGGCGCTGTGAATGACCACCTTCACGGGTGAGATGTAACTGTTCCTGTTCATCCAGAGTAAATTGCACGCCGTGTTTCAGCAGGAAATCAACTGAAGGTTTGCCACCTTCTACCGTCTGTTTAACCGCATCCATTTCACATAGCTGTGCGCCTGCAATCATCGTGTCATCAATATGCTGTTCAATTGAGTCCATTTCATCCAATACTGCGGCCACGCCGCCTTGAGCATAAAAGGTACTGGCATCTGTCAGGGTGGATTTCGCTAAGACTGCAATATTAAAATGATCTGGGAGCGATAAGGCTAAACTTAAACCAGCACCGCCACTGCCCACAATAATGACGTCAAATTGATGGGTAAGGGATAAATTAGACATGTCCATCAGCTAATTTTAAAAAAGTTTGGTAATAACAGCGCTTTTTTGTACAAAAGGCAAGCGTTGAAGTGCTCATTTATTGATGAAAAAAATTAATCAAAGCCTTAACTTAATGCTTTAATAATGAGATATTGCCCAGAATAAAGTATTGAAACATATTATTACTTAAACTTTACAGTGTTTGTGATAAAACCTATTTACATAAATTTATCAATAATTTGAGTGAATAATTTATATGAAAATTCTAGACTTAAAAAAAGGATTATTTGCAGCGACCCTGACCATGAGTGCTGCACAGTTGCAGGCGGTCACGCCGGTTGATTTTTCAAATCTGGTTGAGCAGGTCAGTCCTGCTGTAGTCAGTGTCAATGTCGTTAAAAAAATGAGCGAAGAAGAGCTCTTACAACAACAAGTCCCGGAAATTCTGCGTCGCTTTTTTGGCAATCAGGTGATTATTCCGCAGCAGCGTATGCCACAGGAAAAGACGGGTTATGGTAGTGCATTTTTTATCAGCAAGGATGGTTATCTGCTGACCAATCATCATGTGGTTGAGGATGCTTCCAAAGTTACCATTACCCTGAATGACCGTCGTGAAATTGATGCCACTGTTGTAGGGAGTGATGCACGAACTGACGTAGCTTTGCTTAAAGTTAATGGCTCGAATTTTCCAGAATTACGCACAGGAGATGTCGGACGCTTACGTGTTGGTGAGCCTGTTCTTGCCATTGGTTCGCCATTTGGCTTTGATTATTCTGCTTCTGCTGGAATTGTCAGTGCCAAAATGCGCAACATGATGGGTGAAACTGCAGTCCCTTTTATCCAGACCGATGTGGCTCTAAACCCAGGTAATTCCGGTGGCCCTCTGTTTAACCAGCGTGGTGAAGTGGTTGGAGTGAACTCACGGATCTTTAGTGGAACCGGTGGGTATATGGGTTTGTCCTTCTCGATTCCGATTGATGTGGCAATGGAAGTTGCAGATCAACTGAAGAAGAATGGTAAAGTGACCCGCTCTTATCTGGGCGTAAGTTTACAGGATATCGACCGTAACCTGGCCGAATCTTATAACCTGCCTAAACCAGAAGGTTCTCTGGTAACTCAGGTTGCACCAAACTCTCCGGCTGCACGTGCAGGTCTGCGTGCCAGTGATGTCATCTTGAAATACAACGGTACCCCAATTTCACGTACCAGTGAACTGTTGAACTATCTGAACCGTACTGCACCTCAGCAGCAGGTACAACTTGAAATCTTGCGTGATGATAAACGTCGTAGTATTGCAGCGACTTTAAGTGCGGCACCAGATGATACCCCGGCAAAAGCAGGCACACAGGCTCAACCAAACAAAGGACCAGTGATCGGGGTTTCAATTCGTGACTTAAGTCCAGCAGAGTTGGCGAGTCTGGAAATCAAAGGCGGTGTGGTGATTCAGGATGTACGTCCGGGTGGTATTGCAGCACAGGCACGAATCATGCCGAATGATGTGATCACTCAAATTAATAACCAGACAGTACTGAATTCAAATCAGTTTGTGCAGGAGGTGTCTGAACTGAAAAAGGGTAGCATCGCGCGCGTGACCTTGATTCGTCAGGGGCAGCTTGCGGTGGTCGGGATGCGTATCTCATAAAATTGCTAGATTTTTGTGAAAGACCGCTTGTATAAGCGGTTTTTTATTTTTTGCAATTTACCCCAGCGATAAATTCGGTAGACTCTATAGCCTTAAAATCATGGAAAGGATAACAGCAAAGTGAGTGGTATTTTTGATCTTTCTTTAAAGGTACAAGCCAAACATATTGATGGTTTGGGTCATGTGAACAATGTGGTCTATATGCAATGGATGCAGGATGTCGCATCAGCTCATATTGAAAAACTGGGCCTGGGGCTCAAGCAATATGTGGAACTGAAACATGCCATGGTCGCGGTTGAGCATCAGGTGCAATATCGCAAGGCAGCTTTTGAGGGGGACGAGATTATTCTGCGCACCTGGCTGAATGATATCAATGCCCTGTATTCCTTTAGACAATACGCATTTTATCGACCACAGGATCAGACCGTGTTATTTACCGGAAGTACGCAATGGGCCTGTATTGAAATGGCCACAGGGCGCCCAAAACGCATGTCACCAACTTTTACTCAAGCTTATCAGCCACTTTCAGAGCATGTAAATCCTTTTGATTTTTCCATTTTATATCTGGATTAATGAGACAATATTTTCCAGTTTGTTCAGTACATCTGGATAATATTGAGGAAGAAATGTGATTTGAGAGTTATCTTCTACTCGTAGTAACCCAGATTCCATCTGACTGACGTGTACGCGACACCAAGGATAAAGGAAAAAATATAATTCTTTTTCTAGATCACCATTCTGCTATAATCCTTCGCAATTTCTATTCGGCTTTTGTTATGTAATATTTTTAAATTACATAGCGCGTTTTTCTCAAGGTAACCCATGGCGCAAGCTAAAAAATCTGTTGATATTAAAAACATTCGTAACTTCTCGATTATTGCGCACATTGATCACGGTAAATCGACCCTAGCGGATCGCTTTATTCAAACTTGTGGCGGTTTGCAAGATCGTGAAATGCAGGCTCAAGTCCTTGACTCAATGGAGCTTGAGCGCGAACGTGGGATTACCATTAAAGCCACTTCGGTAACCTTGTACTATACTCATCCCAATGGTCAAGAGTATCAATTGAACTTTATTGATACGCCGGGACACGTCGACTTCTCGTATGAAGTATCACGCTCGCTTGCTGCCTGTGAAGGTGCCTTGCTGGTGGTAGATGCAGCGCAGGGCGTAGAAGCACAGTCTGTTGCCAATTGCTATACCGCAATTGAACAAGGTCTGGAAGTACTTCCGGTACTAAACAAGATTGACTTGCCGCAAGCCGAACCTGAACGTGTGATTCAGGAAATTGAAGACATCATCGGGATTGAAGCCACAGAAGCGCCGACCTGTTCTGCAAAAACAGGTTTAGGTATTGAAGGTGTGCTTGAAACACTGGTCAATGTAATTCCTGCACCTGAGGGGGATCGCGAAGCGCCGTTACAAGCGCTGATTGTGGATTCTTGGTTTGATAACTACCTGGGTGTGGTTTCTCTGGTTCGGGTCAAGCAAGGTCGTGTGCGTAAAGGCGACAAAATGTTGATTAAATCAACAGGTCAAACGCACATCATTACTTCTGTGGGTATCTTTAACCCGAAACATACTGAAACCGGTATGCTGGAAGCGGGTGAAGTTGGCTTTGTGATTGCAGGTATTAAAGATATTTTCGGTGCACCGGTCGGTGATACGATTACTCTGGCAGCGACACCTGAAGTGGCAACATTACCGGGCTTTAAAAAGGTGAAACCGCAGGTTTATGCCGGTTTATTCCCAATTGATGCCAGCGATTTTGAACCTTTCCGTGAAGCATTGCATAAGCTACAAATTAATGACTCGGCCTTGTTCTTTGAACCTGAAAGTTCAGATGCACTCGGGTTTGGTTTCCGCTGTGGCTTCTTGGGCATGCTGCACATGGAGATCGTACAAGAACGTCTGGAACGCGAATACGATCTTGACCTGATTTCTTCTGCGCCAACTGTAATTTATGAAGCGGTGATGAAGAATGGTCAGACGATTTATATCGACAGTCCATCCAAAATGCCGGATGGTTCAACCGTTGAAGATCTGCGTGAACCGATTGCTGAATGTCATATTCTTGTGCCGCAAGAATACCTGGGTAACGTCATGACATTGTGTGTTGAGCGCCGTGGTGTGCAAAAAGACATGAAGTTTATGGCGAATCAGGTTTCTATTACTTTCGAAATTCCAATGGCCGAAGTGGTCATGGACTTCTTTGATAAATTGAAGTCTTGTTCACGTGGTTTTGCATCACTGGACTATAACTTTGTCCGTTTTGAAAGCTCATCTTTAGTCAAAGTAGATGTCTTGATCAATGGGGAAAAAGTCGATGCCTTGGCGATGGTCTGTCACCGTAATGATGCACGTCATCGTGGTATTGCACTGGTTGAAAAAATGAAAGACCTGATTCCACGTCAAATGTTTGATGTCGCGATTCAGGCGGCAATTGGTGCGCAAATCATTGCACGTTCGACTGTGAAAGCGATGCGTAAAAACGTATTGGCGAAGTGTTATGGTGGTGACGTGTCACGTAAGAAAAAACTTCTGTCTAAACAGAAAGAAGGTAAGAAACGCATGAAACAGGTGGGTAGCGTAGAAATCCCGCAAGAAGCGTTCTTAGCCGTATTAAAAGTCGAACGCTAAAATAATAAGGATATAAGCCCATGGATTTTGATTTTAATTTGATTCTTGTGCCTGCGACCCTGTTTTTTGTCGCAGTGTGGTTGCTAGACAAGTTTGTCTTGAAACAAAGACAAACCCGAGGTAAGGGCCATGAGAATTTCATTATCACCTGGGCTTATGACTTTTGGCCGGTACTGACCATTGTGCTGGTACTGCGTTCGTTTTTATATGAACCTTTTAATATTCCATCCGATTCGATGGTGCCGACGCTGGAAACTGGTGATTTTATTCTGGTGAATAAATTTGACTATGGCATCAAACTGCCTATGGTCAATACCAAAATTATTGATACCGGCAGTCCGGAACGTGGTGATGTGGCGGTATTCCGTTATCCACCGCAACCGACCATCAGTTATATCAAGCGTATTGTCGGCTTGCCAGGCGATCATATTGTTTATGATCATGGCCAGTTGAGCATTAATGGTGAAAAAGTAGCGAAAGTTCCAGTAGAATTTAGCCGCGAAAAAGACCGCTTAGATACCCCGAATGCTATTTATCATAAAGAAACCCTGGGTGAGCATACCTTTACCATGCGTGAGCTGGAAGGCGTGAATGTCGCTCGTCAGGCACCTTTTATTAACTATTTGGAAAATGGTAAATATTCAGGTGAAAATGGTTTATATTGGGAAGTGAAAGTGCCAGAAGGTCATTACTTTGCGATGGGGGATAATCGCGATCAGAGTGCTGACAGTCGTTTCTGGGGGCTTATTCCGGAAGAAAACTTAACAGGTCGTGCCTTCTATATCTGGATGCATAAAGAACCTGGCTTTAAATTGCCATCGTTTGGTCGAAACGGAACAATCGATTAATTGTTTCAATCAGGAAAATAAAAATGAGACATCAACAAGGTGCTTCTTATATTGGGGTTTTATTTGCAATCGTGGGCTTTGCATTTCTTGCAAAAGTGGCGATTGTGGTGTGGGGGCCATACTTTGATGATCGTATGGTAGATGGTGAGATTGAGGCGCTGTTAAAAAGCGCTCCAGCCAATATAACGCCAGAAAAATTCCGTCAACAGATGAGTCAGCGTTTAGACATGAATAATATTCGTGATCTAAATTTTGACGAAATTGCCAAAGTTACCAATACCGATGGTTTACAGGTGCACAAGAATTATGAAATTCGTAAAAATTTCATAATGAATATCGATTTAGTGATGAAGTTTGAGAAAGAGTTTGATCAAAGCACAGTCAAAGCTAAATGATGAACGTCTTGCCAAACGGATCGGCTATCAGTTTAAACAGGCTGATTTGCTGAAACTGGCATTGACTCATCGTTCAGTCAGTCATAAACACAACTACGAGCGCCTGGAATTTCTGGGCGATTCTCTTTTAGGGATGATCATTGCGAATTATCTTTTTAATGCCTATCCAAGCGAAAATGAAGGCCGGTTAACGCGTATGCGTGCAACCCTGGTTCGTCAGGAAGCATTAGGAAAAATCGCCAATGATTTAAAACTGAGCCAGAATTTAATTCTCAGTACCGGTGAATTGAAATCTGGTGGTCATCATCGTGAGTCTATACTGGCAGATACAGTAGAAGCCATTATTGGCGCAATCTATGTCGACTGCGGTGATCTCACTGTGCTAGAACCGATTGTGTTAAAATGGTACGAGCCCTATTTAGATCATATTGAGCCGACAGATCAGCTTAAAGATCCTAAATCTCGCTTACAAGAGTATTTACAAGCACGTAAGAAACCTCTCCCAGTTTACGAGGTTGTAGATATTCAAGGTGATGCACCCAATCAGCATTTTAAAGTGGAATGCCAGATTGCGGGATTGCCGACCATGCAAGGCGAAGGCGCGAGCCGGCGTTTTGCTGAACAAGCCGTTGCGGCGGATATTTTGAAACTTTTGGAGCATAAGTCTTAATGACTACTCATTCCGATCACATTGATGCTGATCACGAGTCGCAAAGCGACAGTCACGACCTTATTAGTCAATTTTTTAGTGCACAAGGCACCGAGATCCCATCGGATTATCGTAGTGGTTTTGTTGCCATTGTAGGTCGCCCGAATGTGGGTAAATCTACCTTAATGAACCATATTCTGGGTCAAAAACTTTCGATTACCTCACGTAAACCACAAACTACACGTCATAAAATCGTGGGGATTGATTCACGTGAAAAATCTCAGGCGGTATTTGTCGATACACCGGGGATGCATAAAAAAGAAGTCCGTGCCATCAATAAAATGATGAACCGTGCGGCACATTCGGCTTTACGCGATGTGAACCTGGTTTTATTCGTAGTGGATGCACAAAAGTGGACGCCAAATGATGACCTGGTTCTGGAAAAGCTGAAAAATGCTGAAATGCCAGTGATTCTGGTGATCAACAAGCTCGATACTTTTGAAAACAAGAACGAAGCTTTGCCGCTGATTCGTGAACGCGAAAAGCTGATGAACTTTGCGGAAATCGTACCGGTATCTGCGCTTCGTGGTGCCAATCTTGAACATTTACGTGACACGATTGCCAAGTATCTTCCGTTCCAGCCACCACTATACTCACTGGATCAACTGACCGATCGTTCAGAGCGTTTCCTGGCGTCTGAAATTATCCGTGAAAAGATCATGCGTCAGCTGGGTGAAGAGCTTCCATACGATTTGACCGTTCAGATCGAATCATTCAAAACTGAAGAGCCGGTCTTGAATGAAAAAACGGGTCGTATGAAAGCTGCCTGTACCTATATTGATGCCACGATTTTTGTCGATCGTCCGAGCCAAAAAGCCATTGTGATTGGCGAGAAAGGTGTCAAACTGAAGAAAATCGGTATGGATGCGCGTCTCGACATGGAAAAAATGTTCGAGCAAAAAATCATGTTAACCCTTTGGGTGAAAGTCAAAGGTGGCTGGTCTGATGATGAACGTGCATTAAAAAGCTTAGGTTATAGTGATATCTAAGCGATAAACTTGATAAGACCCTTCGAGGAATCTGTGATGATGAAAGTGTTGGCAGTGGTTGCATGTGTTTTATTTCTGCAAGGCTGTATTCATAAAGTGGTCACGGTTCCTGTCAAGGTGGCTTATAAAACCACAAAAGTCGCAGTGAAAGGTACAGCGGCTGTTGTGGGCGCAGTGATCCCGGATGGGGATGACGAAGAAGATGATAAAAAATCAAAAAAAGATAAGGATTAAAGTACCCGCTTATGCGTAACGAAGTACTGCATGGCTATCTGATTCATCATCGTAAGTACCGTGAACGCAGTCATATTGTGCATTTATTTACCCAAGAATATGGCAGGGTAGACGGCATTCTCAGGCAAATGCCACCACCGCAATATCAGCCCATTCGTTTGCAAGCTTCAGGTAAATCCGAACTCAAAAATTTTACTAAACTGGAAATTGTCAATCAGCCGATTTTCTTTTTTGGCGATGCCTTTTTTTCGGGTTTTTATCTGAATGAAATCCTGTTGCGGTTATGTCCTTTAGAAGTCGAAATGCCGCAAACTTTTGCCAAATATGCTGAGACCTTAACTGCATTACAGCAATTATCCGTACAATCTAATCCAAATTTATATTTAAAACAGATCTTGCGCCAGTTTGAGCATGTTTTGCTGGAAGAACTCGGTTATGGTCTGGATTTTTCGGTAGATGCCAATCAGGCGCAGATTGATCCACAACAGCACTATTATTTTCAGCTCAATGCCGGCTTTATGCCATCGGCCAAAGCCTTACGCTCCACCCTATCCGGTCAACAGATTTTAAGCATGTTGACGTATGAAAATGGTGGGGATTTTAATCCGGAACAGTTACAATTACTGACGAAACTGTATCGACAGGCGATCACGGCCTTGCTTGGTGATCGACCATTAAAAAGTCGACAACTCTGGATTCAAAACTCTCAATCTCAATCGTAGTTAGGAAAAGATTATGGCTGCATTACTTGGTGTCAATATTGACCATGTCGCAACATTAAGACAAGCACGTGGTACGACGTACCCAGACCCAGTCAATGCTGCATTGATCTGCGAACAGGCAGGGGCAGAAGGCATTACCTTGCACTTGCGTGAAGACCGTCGTCACATTCAGGATGACGATGTGCGTCGTATGCGTCCTGCGTTAAAAACCCGTATGAACCTTGAGTTGGCGGTAACAGATGAAATGATCGCCTTTGCCAAGGAAATCAAGCCACAGCATGTTTGTTTTGTTCCTGAAAAACGTCAGGAAGTGACCACTGAAGGTGGTCTGGATGTCGTGGGTAATTTTGATGCTGTAAAAGCCGCGACTCAAGAGCTGGAAGCCATTGGTTGTGATATATCTTTATTTATTGATGCCGATTTTGCACAAATTGATGCAGCAGTTGCTTGTGGTGCACCGACGATTGAGATTCACACAGGCGCCTATGCCGATGCAGAAACTCCAGAAGCGCAACAAGCGGAACTGGAACGCATTGTGAAAGGTGCTGAATATGCTGCATCTAAAGGTTTGGTGGTAAATGCGGGCCATGGCTTAAATTTGGATAACGTGACGCCGATTGCTGCGATTCCACAGATTCATGAGCTCAATATCGGTCATTCTTTAATTGCGGATGCGGTATTTGTTGGTCTGGCACAAGCGGTTCAGCAAATGAAAGCCGTGATTAAGTCAGCGCGTTAAGATTAGAGTAATTATGTCGAATATTAATTATGATGAACTGATGCAGCCGGTGATTGCTTTCCTCGGTTGTGAAACACCGCAAGCATGGCTGGATATGGCGGTCGAAAATCTTGAAATCTTGATGCAAGATCATGCCAACTGTGAAAAAAAAGCAGCCAGCACGGCCATGAACCTGATGTTTCGCTATAGCTATTTTGTTGATCTACAGGTGAAGCTTGCACAGCTGGTGCGTGAAGAAATGCTGCATTATGAGCAAGTGCTTGAATTGATGAACAAGCGCGGTCAGGCTTGGCAAAACTTGAGTGCAGGGCGTTATGCCGGTGGTTTGCGTAAGGAAATCCGGACTTTTGAACCTGAAGCCTTGATTGATGTCTTGGTGATTGGTGCCTT
Organism: Acinetobacter lwoffii; assembly: GCF_024129355.1. Taxonomy (GTDB): domain Bacteria; phylum Pseudomonadota; class Gammaproteobacteria; order Pseudomonadales; family Moraxellaceae; genus Acinetobacter; species Acinetobacter lwoffii_I. The sequence goes on from NZ_JAMXXP010000023.1 coordinate 22,315, forward strand.
TGTAGAAGCGCGTTCCTGTGAGCGTTTTTACGCGCTTGCTTCGCGTGTTGATGATGAATTGGCACGTTACTACCGCTACCTGCTCAAGTCCGAATCTCGCCATTTTGAAGACTATCTGGCTTTGGCGATGGATGTGGCTACCACAGCGAAACTGAAAAATCCGAAAGAGGATCTTCAGGAGCGAATCCTGCATATTCGTGAAGTTGAAAAACAGCTAATTCTCACGCCTGATGAAACTTTCCGTTTTCATAGCGGTGTTCCGGCTCAAGCGGCTTAATCTCGGTGACAGCTTAAAAATCCTCCATCTATGGGGGATTTTTTATATCTCGAAATTTTAAAAGAGGGGTATTTATATATCGAGTTTTATGAGGGATTGAAAATAATTATTCATTTTAAATAGTTGAAAATAACAAGCCGTCAAATTTTAAGTAATAAAAAAGCCCACTTCATGATGAGTGGGCTTTCTTGAATTTGGCTCTCCAACCTGGGCTCGAACCAGGGACCTGCGGATTAACAGTCCGTCGCTCTACCGACTGAGCTATTGGAGAATCTGAAAGCGATTATAGAGAGATTTTGACAGGGGTCAAGCAAAAATTATCATATTTATTATAAATACAGCTTGTCTGTTTTTAATTTAGGCAATTGCATAAATTTCACGAAAAATACTTGTCAGAATAAATTTCACTTGCTAGATTAAAACCATAAAGTCGTTTGACCAAATGGTCAAACAGTGTGGATTTAAACCTACTTGCCAGCACAAAAATGGCTAAACCGGAGACAGCGAATGAATACGCTCAGCATCCCTCAAATTTTCTCTCAACTGGCTTATTATCAAGAAAACTATCTGCAAATTATTGCTGATCCTGCACAGTATTATATCCCGGTTAAAGACGCTCATATCACGCTATGGCCCTTGGCGCAAAAATCACTTTATTTAGGTGATTTGCTGCAATTATGGTTTGCAGAAAAATGGTTGGTAGAAACTGAACGTCAATTTAACTTTGAAGTTTTCCTGAATGCAGACTATCTGAAAGAGCAAGACAAAGATCTTTATATCTATGCCATTTCTGGGAATCTTTTGACGGGAACCAATCAGTCTAAAGCGTGGCAAGCCTCAATAACACAAACACAAGATGTGGAATTAGCCAATGTTTCCAAGCATTATTTTGAGTTTCAAGGCTTAACTCGACCACGCTTGTCATTTGTTGAAGCGGGGCAGGCGAAAAGCAGTATTATTTAAATGAATTACCTGATGAGTTGTGCAGGCTAGCAATTTCATTCAGTCCGAATAATCATACAGATCGCAGTGGCATGAGCATACAGGCGACCTTCTTCATCCAGAATCTGACCTTCAGAAATACCTAAATTTTTACTGAGATTAATTGATTTTCCTACGGCTTTCAGTGGCTCATTCTGAGGTATAGGGCGGCACATCTTTACATTCAGATCAATGGTGCCATAACCGACACCTGCTTCAAGTAAAGTATGAATCGCGCAGCCTGTCACGGTATCCAAAACAGTTGCAGCAAAACCACCATGGACGCCACCAAGCGGATTTAAATGTCGATGATCAGCTTTGACCTTAAATTCTACACGTCCGCTTTCAATCACTGCTGGTTGCATCGACATGGTTTCACTAATACTCGGGGTCGGGATTTTTCCATCACGCATCGCTTCCAATAATGCTAAACCGCTCATTTCTTTTAGGTTCATTATGCTTTTCCTGTCATTATTCTTGAGTGGTTGAGGTTTAATTCAAAATTGTGACATCGATAATAGCAATCTGGTATAGGAATGGCGGATTATTTTGTAAGAAGTGCATTGCCTGCACCTGAGTAAAGTCATTTTTATAAAAAATAAGAAATAGAATAATTTATGGCACGATACTGGTATACATTTCTAATGAAATATCTCAGATCTAAATAATCTGACAAAAAACGAATCTTATAAAAGAATTAAAAATCGAGTGATAGGGTAATGAAACAGTTTCTGCATCTTTGGGTGCCTATTTTTCTCAGTAATGCCATTATTATGCTCAGTAGTTTGTTCGACGTGATTTTTCTATCACATTTTTCACCTCAGCATGTGGCTGCATTGGCAGTCTGTTTGTCTGTTTATTCTTTGTGCTTTGTAACGGGTATTGGGGTGTTACAGGGCATGATGCAAGAGCTGGCAGAAGCCAATGGACGTCAGGATTATGCGGATATACAGCGTATTGTGAAGCAAAGTATTTTGATTGTACTGGTGATTTCTGCTGTTGCGATGTACCTGCTTAATCATGCAACTCCTTTACTTCATTTTTTAAAGGCAGATGCGGCCTTACAGGCATTGATTGTGTCATGTCTGTGGCTGTTGGCTTGGACGATTCCAGCGCATTTATTGTTGCGCATTTTATATATTTTAACCCAAGCCTGTGGGCAGGCTAAGCGCGTGTTCTACGCCAATATGATCTATTTACTGCTCAAAGTGGCTTTGGCTTATGTCTTGATTTATGGCATTGAAGGTTATGTTACAAGCTATGGGGTTGAAGGTGCATTCATGGCACATTTGATTGTGCAGTGGGTACTGTTGTTTGTTTACTATTTTTTCTTCCTTGAGCGGAAGTTAAAGATCCAGTGGTCTGGTGTTTTCTTTCACTGGCAGACTTTGTGGAAAATTTTAAAAATTGGATTGCCCAATGCGGTGGTGACTTTTGTGGATGTATTTGCCATCAGCGCGATTGCTTTGCTGATCTTGCCTTCGGGTGACATTGTAGTGAATGCACATCAGGTGATGCTTGGTTTATTGGGCCTGATGTTTATGTTGCCGATGTCGATGGCATCCGCCTTCGGTATTTTGGTGTCGACTAAAATCGGTGCGGAGCAGATTGATGCTGCATGGCAACTCAGTAAGCGGGCACTGATGGCTGTGATGCTAATAGCTATCGTTGTCGTGTTGACTATTTGGGGCTTAGATAGTTGGATTGTGGGGTTATTTAGCAATGATGCGCAGGTGATTGCATTAGCCTTGGCATTGATCTTGTTAATGTGTTGGATGCATATCTTTGATGCGCTACTGGTGATTAGTTTGGCAATGCTACGTTGCTGGCGAGAAATTGTCAGACCAATGTTTATTTTTATCAGTACGGTGCTGGTCGTGGGCTTAGGTGGTGGTTGGTATGTGGCGTATCATCCAATGACACTGTTCAATTGGCAAAGCAATGCATTGGGGATTCATGGTTTTTGGTGGATGTTGAGTATTGCGTACACGATTGCAGCAAGTCTATGTTTTGTTTGTTTACTCATGAAATACTTGAGCTATAAGCGAATACGGCTCATTGTTTAATACATGTTGAAGAACATAAAAAAACCCGCGAAATTCGCGGGTTTTTTTATCTAGCAAGCTAGATTATTTTGCAGCTTTTTCAGCTTCGATTGAAGCAATCGCAGCATCAACGCCTTCGATAGAATCAGCAGCTTTTTTGATACGTGCAAGTGCATCAACAAGTACTTCGTCAGCCGTTGCGTAAGAGATACGCATGAAACCACCTAAACCGAAGGCATCACCCGGAACCACTGCAACACCAGTTTCTTCCAGTAACCATGCAGAGAATTCTGTGCAAGATTTAAGACCTTTGGCACGAATCAACGGTTTGATGTTGGCATATGCATAGAATGCACCATCAGCAGGCAGGCAAGAAATACCGTGAATATCATTCAAGCCTTTCACAACCAAGTCATGGCGACGTTTGAATGCTTCAATCATTGGCTCAAGAACGTCTTGAGGACCATTCAATGCAGCTTCAGCAGCAACTTGCGAAATAGAAGTTGGGTTTGAAGTCGATTGAGATTGGATCTTTTTCATTGCACCAATCAGTTTAGCAGGGCCCGCTGCGTAGCCGATACGCCAGCCAGTCATTGCATAAGCTTTAGACACACCGTTTAACACAATCGTACGGTCATAAAGGTCTGGTGCAACTGTTGCGATGTTGTAGAACTCGTCATCCCAACGGATTGGTTCGTACATGTCATCAGATGCGATAAATACTTCTGGGTATTTACGCAGTACGTCAGCGAGCGCTTCAAGCTCAGCTTTAGTGTAGATCATGCCTGTTGGGTTAGACGGGCTGTTTAATACTACTAGACGTGTTTTGTCAGTGATTGCAGCTTCTAATTGTTCAGGGGTGATTTTGAAACGTTGTTCTTCACCACATTTCACAATAACAGGAACACCTTCAGCGATGATCACCATATCCGGGTAGCTTACCCAGAATGGTGCAGGGATGATGACTTCATCACCTTTGTTTAACAAAGCAAGGGCCAAGTTAAAGAATGATTGCTTACCACCACAAGAAACCAGAATCTGGTTTGCTGCATAGTCTAGGTTATTGTCGCGTTTGAATTTAGCAATAATGGCTTTTTTAAGACCTGGCGTACCGTCAACAGCGGTGTATTTGGTGAAACCGTTGTTAATCGCTGCAATTGCTGCATCTTTGATGTGTTGAGGGGTATCAAAATCTGGTTCACCTGCGCCCAAACCAATCACGTTGTGACCTGCAGCTTTTAATTCAGCAGCTTTGTTGGTCACAGCAAGCGTAGGGGACGGTTTGATGGCATTCACACGATCAGAGAGACGTACGTCCACGGCAGTATTCCTTCTTATAGGGATTAAAAAATAAAAAGCACATTATCTTAGCCTAAAATGGTGCAGATAGGGCAAAAGAATTTGGAAAACTTTAAGGAAAAAATGGTGTATTGGCCGAACTTTATCTTGAATTTCGATGCGCTGGAAGCAGGCAAGGGGAGACTTTTTACATCTCGGTCATGCATATTGATGCATGAAATATAAAATAAAAATGGCCACTTTAAAGTGACCATTTTGTGTTGTTGATGTTGTGGTTACGCACTAAAGCGTGACAAATCTTCGTCCGGGCGTGCTGTTAAAATTTCCGCGCCGGTTTTAGTCACCAGAATTGTATGTTCATATTGTGCCGACAATGAGTGATCTTTGGTGACCACTGTCCATTTATCACCGAGTAATTTGGTTTTCCAGTCGCCGCCATTGACCATTGGCTCAATGGTAAAGGTCATGCCTTCTTCAAGCACCATGCCAGTATCTGGTTGACCATAATGCAGCACTTGCGGTTCGTCATGGAAAGTCGTACCAATACCGTGACCACAATATTCACGTACCACGCCAAAACGCTCAGATTCAACATACTGCTGAATGGCATGACCAATATCGCCAATAGTTGAACCCGGTTTTACAGTTTCAATACCCCGGTACATGGCTTCTTGCGCTACCTTACATAGACGGTTGGCAAGAATTGAAGTTTCACCACCCACGATATACATCATGTTGGTGTCACCATGGTAGCCATCTTTAATCACGGTCACATCAATGTTCAGGATGTCGCCTTTTTTCAATTTTTTACTGTCTGATGGAATGCCGTGACACACCACATGGTTTACAGAAGTACAAATAGTATGTTGGAAGGCAGGTCGACCCGGTGCAGCGCCATAGCCTAAGCATGCAGGAATTGCCTGTTGTTGATTGACAATATAGTCATGACAAATCGTATCAAGTTCCAGAGTGGTGACACCTGGAACAATATGCGGTTTGATCATATCCAAAACTTCTGCCGCCAGTCGCCCTGCCACACGCATTTTTTCAATTTCGTCAGGGGTTTTGATGAGTCGACGTGGAGCTTGATAAGTGTTGTTCATGATCTCTAAAAACTTTTGGAAATTTGTGTGTGACTATGGTATAAATAGCCGCCCATTTTATCAAATGCTTTTTCGTGAATAAATTTCACGGGCTTTGTGCGATGAGGCAAAAAAATCCGCACATATATCGACACATTACTCTGGGTGCCCTTTAGGGTGGAGAATGCGGGTATATGGAGGCCTAACCCAAACTTTAAGGTAAAGAAAATGGCAGATTACAACGTAAGCATGCGCGACCTTCTTCAAGCTGGCGCGCACTTTGGTCACCAAACTCGTTTCTGGAATCCAAAGATGCGTGATTACATCTTTGGTGCGCGTAACAAAATTCACATCATCAACCTTGAGCACACTGTTCCTGCGTTAAATGATGCTTTGAACTTTGCTAACAACTTGGCTAGCAAAAAGAACAAAGTTTTGTTCGTTGGTACTAAACGTGCAGCTTCTGCGATCATCCGTGAACAAGCTCAACGCGCTGGTCAACCATATGTAGATCACCGCTGGTTAGGTGGTATGTTGACGAACTGGAAAACACTTCGCCAATCTATCAACCGTTTAAAAGACCTTCAAACTCAATCTCAAGACGGTACTTTTGCTAAGCTGACTAAACGTGAAGCTCTAGAGCGTACTCGTGAGATGGAAAAACTTGAGCGTGGCTTAGGCGGCGTTAAAAACATGGGTGGTTTACCTGACGCATTATTCGTAATCGACGTTGATCACGAAGCGATTGCAATCAAAGAAGCTAAGAACCTTGGTATTCCTGTAATCGGTATCGTTGATACAAACTCTAACCCAGACAACGTAGACTACGTTATCCCGGGTAACGATGATGCGATCCGTGCAGTAACACTTTATGCTTCTGCTATGGCTGATGCGATTCTTGCTGGTAAAGAATATGCTCAATCACAAGCAAATGCACAAGCTAAAGCAGAAGAAGCTCCAGCTTCTGAGGCTTAATGCGTTTGACGCTAGCTTGTCATTTTTGCGACATGTGATGGTGGCAAAGTAAGCGTTATGTATGCAGGCGGCCCATGAGAACTCCTCTGGGCCGTTTCTGTTCTAAAAAGAATTCATTTTCTACCGAATTTAGGAGATAAACATGACTGCAGTTACAGCAAGCATGGTTAAAGAATTGCGCGATCGTACTGGTCTTGCAATGATGGAATGTAAAAAAGCTTTGACAGAAGCGGGCGGCGACGTTGAACTGGCGATCGACAACCTACGTAAATCTGGTCAAGCTAAAGCTGCTAAAAAAGCAGGTAACATTGCTGCTGACGGCGCGATCACAATTGCTCAAGACGGCAACAAAGCACTTCTTCTAGAAGTTAACTGTCAAACTGACTTCGTTGCAAAAGACGAAAACTTTGCTGGTTTCTCTGCGAAAGTTGCTGCTGCTGCACTTGCTGCAAACGTAACTGATCCTGCTCAAATCGCTGAATTGAAACTAGAAGATGGTACGACTGTTGAAGAAGCGCGTATCGCTCTTGTTCAAAAAATCGGTGAAAACATCCAAGTACGTCGTGCGAAAATTGTTGAAGGCGAAAACCTTGCAGTTTACAAACACGGTCTTAAAATCGGTGTTGTTGTTTCTTACACTGGTGATGAAGCTACAGGTAAAGGCTTGGCAATGCACGTTGCTGCGTTCAACCCAGTTGCTGTAAATGCTGAAGGCGTTTCTGCTGAGCTTATCGCGAAAGAGAAAGAAATTGCTGAAGCGAAAGCACTTGAATCTGGCAAGCCAGCAAACATCGTTGAGAAGATGGTTGTAGGTTCTGTTGAGAAATACTTGAATGAAGTTGTGCTTGAGCGTCAAATGTACGTAATCGACAACGACAAGAAAGTTGCAGACGTTCTTAAAGCAACTGGTACTACAGTTGCAAACTTCGTTCGTTTCGAAGTTGGTGAAGGCATTGAGAAAAAAGCAGAAATGAGCTTCGCTGAAGAAGTTGCTGCTGCTCAAGCTGCTGCAAAATAATTCCTTAGGAATTAGAAAAAGCCCTATCTGATTGATGGGGCTTTTTTATGCTGGTCTATTCTTCATCAGCAATTCAAGAGCAGGATTTGGGTCTAGTGATAGAGCTTAGATCATGTATTCATCATTTAATAAAAAAGTTATAAAAAATGCCAAATAAAACCAATCTGGGCATCGGTGCAGTCATTGCATTGTTGATTGCTGCTTATCTGGGCCTGGATCAACAGCAATCCCAACCACTTATTCCATCCGCATCTGATACTACAACTGAAACGCTTCATTCAGAGCCTAACTTAGAACCTTCTCAAGCCACTGATGATCTGGACCGAATTGCACGGGCGTTTCAACAGCGCCAGAGTGATCTACAAGTACGTTCAAGCGGGCAGGTGATTGCCGTTTTGCCAGATGATCATGAAGGATCGCGCCATCAAAAGTTTATCCTCGAATTACCAAATGGCCAAACTGTACTGGTTGCACATAATATCGATCTGGCACCGCGTATTCAGAGTATTCAAAAACAGGATCAGGTCGAGTTTTATGGAGAATATGAATACAGTGACAAGGGAGGGGTGATTCACTGGACGCATCATGACCCGGCGCGAAAACATGTTGATGGGTGGTTAAAACATCAAGGAAGAACCTATCAATAAGGTTCTTCTAATTGAATAAATCGAATATAGCGTTTAAACGCTCATAATTGCGCTGTTATGGCGTGATTTCCAGTTCGGTAGGATTTTACCTAAATAGGCATCCATGCACCAAATTGGGCCAATGAGGAGGAATTGGAGGTCTTTGAAGAATGAAGGCTTTTTACCTTCCACTTTGTGCCCATAAAATTGGCCAATCCAGGCTAAAACAAACAGTGCAATAAAGAAACCGGTACCAACTGGCAGAATCCAGATGAGCCAAGCCATCACCAACGTTAATACAGCCATCGCTACTGCCAAAACAAGATCCAGACGTGCATAGAAGATAAAAGCCAAAACCAGTAGCAGGGTAGTTAGCAAAGCGCTGAAATGCGCCAGAATGCCAATAATCGAAAAATAGATGGTTGGTACGCAGACCCAGTGAATCAGCTTATTGGTTTTATTTTGATGGCTGTCACTATATTCATCGAACCATTCAGATATTGTTTTCATTCTTCGCTCCATTCCATGAACATGTTTTGCTTATGTGGAAATATAAAGCAGAATCCGGATATGGTCAAAAGTTAATCATGCAGGTGAAGGGATTTTATTAGGCAGGATGAGCCTACCAAAATTTTATTGAAAGAACTTTAAGATAGTGCTGAGCAGGGGCGTTTATATTCTTCTGGAAAAATGAGCACAATAAAAAAGCCACATTGCTGTGGCCTTTGTTAAATGTGTTGCAGGTCAAATCTTAAGAATTTGGACCAGCGACACGTTCAATACTGACTTTTGCAGTACCAGCACTGGTAATACCTAACTGTTTCGCAGCACCGTAAGATAAATCAACAACACGGTTACCATGGAAAGGACCGCGGTCATTTACTTTAACCACGACGCTCTTGCCGTTATTACGGTTGGTTACGCGAATATAGCAGTTCAATGGCAGGCTACGATGAGCAGCTGTCATTGCGTTCATGTCAAAGGTTTCACCGCTTGCAGTTTTACGGCCGTGGAATTGACGACCATACCAAGACGCTGTACCTGTCTGACTGAATTTACGTACAGTATTAGAAGCCACTGTATTCAGTTTTTCAATCACTGAAGGCTCTTCTGCAGGAAGTTCAATTTTCGCTGCAATGGTTTCACGGCGAACTTTATCGCCAGAACGCTCAGTGATTGAAAGGCTGTTCAAATTTGTGAAATTTGAATTGAAGCTTTGAGCTTCTTTATTGAGTACTCGCGTGGCAAGACGCGAATTGTCATTTTCATTGGTGAATGAAGATGACGGAACCATATCTGCCTGCGATTGCGTCAGCGTGACGATCGTGGCAATGGCCATAAAAGACTTCAAAATTGAAGAATGCATCGAATCAACTCCTAACAGCATATCTATTGGTTGTTCATAAATGGCTGAAAAACCATGTAAACATGCCTGATATTTAACTTATGCAACTACATTTAACGAAATGGATAATATTCATGCCGGCAATACCCTGTCTAGTATTTAATTAAAATAGTTAAAAAAAGAACGCAAAATAAACAATGATTGATCAAAAAATAACCAATATTGTAACATAATATTAAAATTGCTTAAAATACGCACAAATTAACCCATAAAAATGTTGACTTTCATAATTTGTATTAATTTTTAGTGTTAACGGCTGGTAATTTCGGTACCTAATAACCACAAAGCAGTGGCATACATACGGCTGCGATTATAGGTGGTAATCACTTGAAAATTTGGATAAGTGATGTAGTAAATCGAGCCATAATTTTCTTGTAATTGAATTACATTAACCAGATCCAGATCGTCAATTTTTACGATTGGATTCATTGGGCTGATGCCTTGCGTTTTTAACACACCATAGGGGGTAGGTTGAGTCAGATCCTTGGCAATCACGGTATCTGGATTTGAACCGGTATAACGTGCCGGAAAGGCAATTGGCTGATTACGCTGCCAGCCATGCTGTGCCAGATAGTTGGCAATCGAACCAATCGCATCTACCGCTGAGTTACGCAGGTCAATATGACCATTGCCATCGTAGTCCACGCCGAATTTTGGAATGTTGCTCGGCATAAACTGCGGATAGCCAACAGCGCCGGCATACGAACCCACCACAGAAGAGGTGGCAACACCATCTCTATACGACCAGGCAATTAAAGCAGCCAGTTCATCCTGAAAATACTGGGCACGACGTTCATAGCCAAACCCTAAGGTTGCCAGAGCATCACGGGTGACAAAAGAGCCCTTGTTGCTGCCAAAACCGGTTTCTACGCCTAAAATGCCCAGAATGATCGCCTGTGGCACACCAAACTGCTGTTCAGCACGGTTAAGCGTCTCTGCATATTGCTGTTTAAAGCGTACGCCACGCTGAATGGTAGATTCAGCCAGAAAGTTAGTCTTATATGAATACCACGGCTTACTTTCGCCTGGGCGATTCATGATATTGATGATATTGGGCAGGTTACGCGTCCCGCTCATGGCGGAATCTACTTGCTGGGCACTTAGCCCATAGCTCTGCATGGCATTCTGCTTAAAAGCGGCATAAGAAGGGTGATATTGGAAATCGTTGGCCAGACTCAAACTGCTGAGACCAAATGCGGTAAGTGCGATTGAAAGCTGCTTAAACTTTTTATAAAAATCCGATTTCAACATCTTGCTACGATTTCCAGTTTTTTTGATGAGTTGCTGGCGATGTCATTTGAATCATGCCATGAAAAAGATTGATAAAATTTTTTCAATCGTGAGGCTTAAAGTGCCAGATTAAAGATAACATTCGGATGAATAAGAGACCTAGCCGCTTATACAAAAATAGCGATGGATTGGCTATTTTTACGGCAGTTTGTCTTATAGAGTCGCTTATCTGTAACAAGCTATTTCACTGATCATAAAAAAGCCTGACCGAAGTCAGGCTAATTCCTCAAGATTTGTAGAAAATCTTGAAACCATGCTATCCAAAACTATTCTGTATAGAACAAAGTATCGTGATATTCAGCCATGGCACGCAGCTCATCTTTATTCAAATTCAGAATGATTTTATCTGCTGCCATATTGATGGCCTTGATCACTGCAGATGCGCCAATATCTGCTGCCTTACGTTTGATCATGCCAAGATCCAGGGTTTTATTAAAGTCGACCATAAAATGTCGGACTGTTGCTTCACCAAATTGTTTGTACAGGTTACTGAACGCTTGTTTATCAATAGTCTGACCGGCTTTAAGTTCTGCATAATGATGTTTTAAATTCGTCACCAAATTGGCATCCAGTGACTCACCAATGCGGAAATTTCCATCAGGATCTTTAAACAGACTGCGCTCAGAGAATGCAATTGACTCTCTGACCACATCGTTCGGAGCTTTACTCAATAACTGCTTCAGCAAAACCGCAACAGTCGACTTGATATAGCCAGCCAGTTTTTCCGCAGTATCACGTTTATCGCTGGCAGGAAAGCGACGCACCAGCTCGGTGAGAATCGCATCAATAATTTCATCATTAATCATCAATGCGGTTTTATCACGCAATGGGTAAAGCGGCTCACTTGAATTTTTGTTTTTTTGTGCAGTCTGAATTGTATTTAAAAGCTCTGCAGAAGGAATAAACCCAAAAAATGGCATTGTTCAACCTCAATGTTTTTTATTGTCGCGCTAAACGAATAGGGCGAGGCATCCATGTTAAATCCGATACACGGCAAGGGTTGATATCCAATCCACCACGGCGTGTATAGGTTGCGTAGACCATCAGCTTTTCTGGTTTCAGTTGCTGCCAGATATCGGCAAACATCTGCTCCACACATTGTTCGTGGAAACCATTATGCTGACGGTAGGAAATAATATAAGCTAAAATACTCTTATAACAAGGTTTTTTACCCTGATAACGTATAAAAACTGTTCCCCAGTCTGGCTGGCCAGTGACTGGGCAGTTACTTCTGAGTAAATGTGAATATAACTGGATTTCGCCTTCTGCTACATCATCCGCATCCAAAGCCAATAAACTGGCATCTGGATGATTTTCCAGACGCTCAGGTGTAAGCTCATCAATACAGATACCTTCCGGCTTGCTAATCTCTAGCTCATCGATCTGAAACAGTTGCAGTTTAACTTCAGCTTCAGCCGCAGCAGATAAATCTTTTTCGACCGTCGTGATAAAGGCATCTTGAGATTCAAACTTGGCAAAATTCAGGCTATTGAAATACAGTTTTAAGGATTTGGATTCAATCAGATTCGGCGAAGACGCTGGCAAGCTAATGCGGCCAATAGCCACTTGCGGCACACCGGTTGAATTTAACCAGGAAATTTCAAATACATGCCACCAGTCTGCACCTTGCTGAATCGCTTCGACATGTGCGTATTGTTCACGGGCAGGCGCGCGCGAAATCGGAAACAGAACATCAGGCTGATATTCTGTCGGGTAATTGGTGTCTTTACCAAGGAGAGATTGTTCTACACTCATTATTCACGCATTCCTGAACCACGGGAGAGTAAATGATAGGCCACTGCATACAGCACGGCGCAACATAAGGTAATCACTGTCAGTGAAATGGCAACATTGACATCGCTATGTCCTAAAATGCCATAGCGGAACGCATTGACCATATACACGACAGGATTAATTAAAGATAAATTTTGCCAGAATGGGCTTAAGCTCGAAATAGCATAAAACACACCACCTAAATAGGTCAGTGGTGTTAAAACAAAAGTCGGGATGATCGAGATATCATCGAAAGATTTGGCATAGACGGCATTGATAAAACCACCCAAGGAAAACAGCAGGGAAGTAATCAAGACTGTATATATAGTCACAAACCAGTTGGTGATGTATAAATCGGCAAAAAATAAGCTCACGGCACTGACAATAATCGCAACTAATATGCCACGAATCACACCACCCAATACATGACCCCATAAAATGGCATGCATCGGTACAGGACTCATAATCAGTTCTTCAATGCTTTTTTGAAATTTTGAGCTGAAGAAACTAGATGAGACGTTGGCATAGCTGTTGGTGATCACAGCCATCATAATCAGACCGGGCACAATGAACTCCATATAACTATAGCCGCCCATTTCTCCAATCCGTGAACCGATCAGATTACCGAAGATCACAAAGTACAGGCTCATGGTAATGGCAGGTGGCAACAGGGTCTGTGGCCAGATGCGCATAAAACGACGCACTTCTTTATAAACGATGGTATATAAAGCAACGCCGAGTTGATTAATGTTCATTGCGCAGCTCCATCCAGATTTTTCTCGACCATTTTCACAAAAAGTTCTTCCAGGCGATTGGACTTGTTACGCATACTGCGCACCTGAATATTCTGCGATTCCAGCAACTGGAACAGATCATTCATACTGTGTGCCTTATCCATGGTAATTTCCAGGGTCATCGGGTCGATTAAATTAAAACGTACCCCGATAATCTCCAGATGCAAGGGTTCAATCGGTTCGGCCAGATCAAAAATAAACGATTCTTCATTGAGCTGACTTAGGAAGCTTTTCATGGTGGTGTCTTCTTTAATCACACCGCGATCGATAATCGCAATGCGGCGACACAGCATTTCCGCTTCTTCTAGATAATGCGTGGTCAGAATGATAGAGGTGCCTTTTTCATTCATCTCGTTTAAAAATTCCCACATCGAACGACGCAACTCGATATCAACGCCTGCCGTCGGTTCATCCAGAATTAGCAGTTTCGGTTCGTGCATCATGGCGCGCGCAATCATCAGGCGACGTTTCATCCCGCCGGATAACATGCGGGCCTGAGTGGAACGTTTTTCCCATAAACCCAGTTTGGTCAGATAAAGCTCCGCCCGTTCCTGTGCAATTTTTTTAGGAATGCCGTAATAGCCTGCCTGAGTCACCAAAATATCAAAGGTTTTTTCAAACTGGGCAAAGTTGAATTCCTGAGGCACTACGCCTAGGCACTGTTTGGCCTGAGAGGGGTGGGTATCCAGATTATGACCAAAAATTTCGACTGTACCGGAGGTTTTTTTTGTTAATGAGCTGATAATACCGATGGTAGTAGATTTTCCTGCGCCATTAGGACCCAATAGCGCATAAAATTCACCTTCTGGTACATTTAAGTTAATTCCTTTCAATGCCTGAAAGCCATTGCGATAGGTCTTTGACACATCCCTTAAGATCAGTGCATCAGTCATGAATATCTCAAATGGTGAAAAGTTGAGATATTGTGAGTGATCTCGCAAAATAAGCCAAGTGATTCACACGCAATTCTGTGTTGCTGTTTTGGAACATTGTATAAAGCTTAAGCATAAAAATGATGAAGTTAGAGATAGTTGCTTTACCTTATGCTTTTTTTTGTTATGATGTGCGCGATCCAAAAAAGATGCGCTCATAGCTCAACTGGATAGAGTACAGGTCTCCGAAGCCTGTGGCGTGGGTTCGAGTCCCGCTGAGCGCACCATTTATTTAAGCTATAAAACTGAAAAATAAATCAAATTAGTAACGCACACAGTTGCGGCCATCATCTTTCGCCCGATAAAGATTGTTATCGGCAATTTTCAAAACGTCTAGAATATTTTTAGAACTGTCTGGCCAAGAAGCAATACCAATCGAAATGCTAATGTGACCTATGTCCTGAATCTCTTTCCCTGCAATCTCTTTTCTAAACCTTTCTGCACTTTCATACACTTCAGTAAGATTGCTATTCGGTATAATAATGATAAATTCTTCACCACCGTAGCGGCAGCAAATATCATCTTTACGAAATTTTTGCTGCATCGTCTTGGCAATATGCTTTAAGACAACATCACCTTGATCATGACCGTAATTGTCATTAATGTTTTTAAAATGATCCACATCCATCAGAAGCACTGAAAAAGGGATGTTCATTTTCATGTTTTGAGTCATGACATAATTCAAACCACGACGATTCATCAAGCCGGTTAAAGGATCTGTATTAATATGATGATCCATTTTGCTCATTTGTTGTGAAAATTTGCGAACACTAAGCAGTAGAGCTAACTTGAATTTTGTGACCTCATAGTACCAGGGCTGGATATTCTTAATTTTTGAGCCAATTTCTGCCTGATTCAGTAAACTCGCCATATCTGCCAGTTGGTTCAACGGGGCCGAGATAGAATCAGACAGCCGCCATACAATATAAAAAACAAGCAGATAAAATAAAAAGAATCCTGCGGCTAATTTATAAAGGATAGAATTTGCCTGTTTAAGTAAATCATGGGTAGGTTGCTGGGAAACCACGATCCAGTTTGAAGTCGGAATATGAGAAAAACCTGCCAGATTATCAACGCCCTGGCTGTTGATTAAACGAATTTGACCATTTTTATGCGCATGCATATATTTCAGACCAGTATTATTGCTGGCCCATTGCCCAATTCTTTCACGATCCGGATGAAAAATAATTTTATTTTCATTGTTAATCACATACATATAACTATTCTTATAATTTTTATAAGTGGTTAGAAGCTGATTAATTACATTTTTTTCTTTTAAATAAATCGCTGCACCGATGAAGCCCTGATAGTGATTTGACTTGTCAAAAATAGGTTGAGAAATAAACACGATCATATTTTTTTGTACAGAAAAATAGGGTGAAGATATATAAGTCGATTTTTTATGGAGAGAGTCAATAATCCCTTGAGTATGTTGTATTTTGCTTTTATCAATATGCAAAATATTAGGCGAAAAGTTTATTAGTCTGCCTTGGGTATCACTGATCACGACACTGTTATAGTGTTCAGACTGATATTTTAATTTATTGACCTCGGCTTCTCTAAGTTCATTGTTGTTAAAGTCTTGACTTAATATTTTGGCACTATAGTCCAGTTCAAGAAGCATATTTCTAAAATGGTTGTCTGTACTTAATGCAATTTTATGGGTATGGTCAGCATTTAAGGCAAGAGAATTGTCGATTAACTGATTTTTTACGATCTGATAGCTAATAATGAGAGAAATAATAAAAAGGCTAGACACACTGAAAATAGCTAATAAAAGTATTAACTGCCTTAAATTGAGATCAAGGTGTTTCCTAAAATTATTAGCTGACATAAAAAGTTATATATATCTCGATGTATTTATGAGCATTGTATTGCATTTATATTCAATGTTTAAGGTTGCTATAAAATTAAATTTCCATTAAGTGGGAGTTTTTATTTCGATCAAATTTAGAGTTTATAGATCGCTTGGCTGTAAATAGGGTAGCTTTGAAAAGCTGAGTAAGGTTCTGAATATTTGATTATGCTACAAATAAAAATATGGTATTTAACGTTCAGAAAATCTATTCAATAATTTCGATCTGTCCATCCAAATGATGAAGTACTCAGACAAAAATATGGTTAATTGAACTTAATGGGAGATTAAATTGTCGTTAATTTTTTAAAGATAACCTTTTGAAAATTAGTAGTATAGATTCTATGACAGTAGTTTCTTTGAATATTGCTACTTTCCCGGAAGTATTTTTTATAAAAAATCATATTCCAGTTTAAATTTTGAAGCGCTTATTGATGTTATGAACGAGATGAGCCGCTATTTAACCGGAAGTTGTATGCCTTAATAAGGTATTTTTCTAGAAATCAATGAATTAAATAAAGACGATATGAATGCAAAATTCTTCGTAAGACAAGCCAGAAATATTCTAATCTGCTTTAAAAAAATGACAATTAAAATCTTGTATAAGTCTTCTTTTAGAAGTGTAAAAGAGTATTGTCGGTTAAAAAAATACTGTTATATTCAACTCATGGTAGGTCGTAAAACCAATAAGACGCTACCGATAAGTTGGACGGATCAATGACAGTTAGTTGAGTTTGATGTTTATTACCAGACAATAAATCTAGCACTAGCCATCCAACACAGAGCTCGCAGAAATGCGAGCTTTTTTAATGTCTGCGCAATTCATTCAGTTTAATATTCTTTTTCTTATAATCCATCCAGATAAAAAAGTTTACACTGCCAAATTCGCTAACATCTTGAAGACTAATCGCTTGGCTAATTATGGTATAAAAAACTGCAAATTGGATAATGAGAGAGGAAGGAAAAATGTCAAAAATGATTGATATCAAGGTAAAAGATCAATTTAGTCAAGTGACTGAAGCGAAAGCGATGCTGCGTTCCTTTGCAGAGCACAACATTCATCATGCAGCTGAGTTGGTCAAAAAAATTGAACATATCGTGGTAGATGGTGAAACGATTCTGCCGAGTATTGAGCTATTATTTGAAAGCCAACAATCTTCAAATATTTATCGCGTTGTCGAATAATTTAATCAGTGAACTTCAGATAGGTAGAAAAAAATTGAACTTATTTATCCGAAATCACCGATTCAGCAGTTAAAAAACTCACCATTTAGGTGAGTTTTTTATACTTTGGTGTTTGCTAGCTTGGATACTACTGTATGCAGCTATAATCAGCTTCTGATTCAATATCTAAGAGAAGACAACGTGATAATGGGCTTTAATTGGCCGAAGGAATATCCCATAACAATAAAAAAGCTCGCTGGAGTGAGCAAATATTTAAATCTGTTTAAGCTGCACATTCACATCATATTTTTCAAAATCTTTTAGAATCTGCACTAAAGTTTGCTGTGCGATTGTATGCTCAGGGCTTAAAGAAATTTCCTGACGAGTCGTGCTGTCAAAACATTCAATGGCCTGGATCAGCCAATGATGCTCAATGGGACTTTTTTGAATCAACACACGGCGCGGTTGCAAGCTGTCACTGATCTGGCGGGGAAGCACATAGGTAATCGCCAGTTGCACAAATTGCAGTTCTTCAACCGGACTTAAAAAGGTGATCACCCAGTTGCCAACTTTACTCAGTTGCATGGGATTATCGAACGCATCGAATTCTAAATAATGTGACATATACATGATCCAATCGGATGTCTATGCTCACTATATGGCGGGATTGTAATTCTTTTTCTATCACGATTAAGTCGGATATTTCGAGCTTTAAATTTCGCTTAAATATAAATATACCAAATAACCAATTAGTTATCTTAAATAATTAAAGCTGCCTCATTGTTAAACTCGCTTATTTAAGAGTTTAAAAGACTAAGATATTCTTATTCAGGCGCTTCATTTTGCTGCAAGTGGTCTAAAGCAAAATTAATCTGCTTTAGAATGTGATTCAATTTTTGAGGCGCAATGCGACTTTCCTGAAGTGATGTGATCCATTGCATTTGACAAAGTTTCAAACTGCGCACATCCGGTGCCTGTAAAATATGGTGAATTTGCTGTTTGGCCATCAAGCCACAATATTTTTGTAAGCTTTCCATCATCATATATTTGAGGTCTTCAAAAGACATGAGTTTGAGTTCAGGCAGCTTTTGTTCATGGCTTGAATCTGTTTCAGCAGATGGAGTGTTCTGCAATATTTTTATGGGCTCCATCTCGGGGGTGAAATCTTTTGTTGCAGAATCCGCTGCTATCGAGGAATTCAACGAACGGTGAATCTCGGAGTGTGCCAGGTCAACTTTTGTATCTGTTCTCGCGTCTGCTTGCTTTTGACTGAAGGCTACCTCGCCAGTTTCAGCCGGAACGATTAGATCCATGGCATAAAGTTGATCTAAGAGTTCGGCAGGAGCAAGCTGCTGCTTTAAGCCATCATTTAATAAGTTGAAATCCTGGCTGCCGATCAGAACCAATAAGCGGCGTTGGCGTGCGGTCAGTGGGATGGAGCGATCCTGTAGCACCTCGATCCCACGTTGAGTTTTATAAAAATGCATCATAACTGAATAGATGGTTGCTTAAATTCAGCTAGAGCATAGTCTGTGAAAATTACATTAATATGAAGTATTTATTAAAATACAGAGGTTTATTTTGATAAAAACTATAATGTCGTGATCGCCGTATTTTCAAGTGCCTTACGTAAATAAGGATCTAGCTCATCTTGACGCAACAACCATTGCACATAGTCAGCAGGTAGCTCTGCAATAGCGGTGCCGCGATGTTTACCAAAATTAATCGTACGTGGAATTCGGGCATCTTCAGAAGCATCGAATAATTCCTGCATACTGTTGATTTTTAAATGATGCACAATATGCATTAAAATATTGGCCGTTAAAATAATATCCATATCGGCACGATGCGCTTTACGGATCATTTCACGCGCTCTTTCGCTGCCTTTGGTGATCATATAAATCAGGGCAGAAATATTGTGTGCTTCCGCATCTGGCCAGACCCGACGTGCTAAAGCCAGTGTACAAATCGCCTTGATTTTTGAAGTATCTACACCACATTTTTCGATGGCACGGACGTCATAATCAATATTATGGCCGATCATGTAGACGGTTTCATCAGGCAGGCGAAAGGTACTGTAATGCGGCTGACCTTCCAGATCGGATTCCAGAATATGATGCACGGCCATGGCAGCAAAAGAAATGGCTTCGTCACATGAGTAGAGCTGATCAAACAGGCGACTTTTATCCAGACTTATTTTATGTTCTACAATTTCGACAGGCGCATAAGCAATTTCGATGGGTTGACCATTTAAAGTATGCGTTTCGGTATCAAGAATAATGGCCTGCATGTCGGAAATGTGCCTGAAAAAGAGAGGAGAGTAAAATCTAACATTATTATTTTGCAACTGACAATTGAATTGCTTTATTTCTGTATTAATTACCGGCTTTTTAACGTATGACGACTATTTGTATAGTTCTGGAGACAGAAACCTCTCTATTCTTAAGTTTGCATGCTGATTTCATAATAAATCTAAACCAGTGCGAATTTAGCAAAAAAATAACGCATTCTTTTCTTGATATTGTTTAGATAAATTGGGAAATTACATATGGTTTTATCGTTTGTTAAAGATAAAACCAGAAAAACTCATTAGAGATGATAATAAATAAGATAAGGATAAGATCGATGAAACGTCAAGTATTGACCTGTACTCTTCTCACATTAAGTGTAGCCTTAACTGCTTGTAACGATGATAGTGATAATGATCGTTTTTACGAGTCCAAACCTGCTGTTCCAGTAAATAATATCGATAATCCAGTCGTGGCAACACCTGTAGCCTATACTCAAACGGATCTCTCCGGGATCGCTGACGAAAGTGTGATCATGACTTATAAGATGTTAGGAATTAATGGTAAGGAAACACAAGCTACTGCATTAGTTTTCACACCCGAGGGAACACCTCCAGCTACAGGCTGGCCAATTGTGGCATGGGCACATGGAACTACCGGGGTAGCTGATCAGTGTGCACCGAGTCGAAAAGCGCTGAATGATTATATTAAAGCCATGATTGGCGGGTTTCTCCAAGCTGGCTATATTGTAGTGGCACCTGACTATGAAGGTTTAGGAGAGCCGAGTGGAAAAGAACTTCATCCTTTCTTGCATCTGAAAAGCGAAGCTTATTCTATTACTGATGCAGTCGTGGCTGCACGAAACTATTTAGGTTCACAAGCGTCTAATCAATGGGTTGCAGTAGGGCATTCTCAAGGTGGCCAAGCAGCTTTAGGCGCTGCGCAATATGCAGCACGTGCTTCTAAGATGACCTATAAAGGTACGGTAGCTTTAGCACCGGCTTCAAATTTCAATCTGATTTTGACAGGAGGTGAACAACAGGCGGGACAAGAAACAAATCTGGATAAAAAAATTGGAACTTTAGCATCTTTAGATACCTTTACTGCACTGATTGTTGCTGGTTTGCGTAACCCGAACCCAAATTTGCAATATAGTCAGATTTTTAAAACGCCAACCGATGAAATCGCAAAAAATGCAGAAACTGACTGTTATGATGTATTAGGCCAGAAATTTGGTACTGCAATGTATGCTTATGCACAATCAAATAATAACTCAGTAAATAATTATCCTCGTACTCAAACTAACTTTATGAGTATTCCAGTCGTAAAGAGCTTCTTAGAAAAATATTCTCAGCCTTTACTTGTTAAAGTTTCTACGCCAGTGATTATTTATCAGGGTTCAGCAGATAGTACCGTTCCCAAAGCAGCAACAGATGTTTTAGTTGCACTCGCCAATCAGAAACAAACTTCAGTACGTTATATTACGGATGAGTCAAATGTAACTAAATGGGATCATGGTAGTGTCTATGCACTGAATATTCCTAATATTATTTCAGATGTAAAATCTCTAATGCCAATTCAATAACTTATTTTTATCTGAATGGCTCATGTTTTTTTAGACATGAGCCATTTTTATTGCAAACTGAATAAAGTTCATGATCGAAAATTTAAAACTTCATGCTACAATACGCGCCAATCTTAGCACGGCTTAAAAGCCCTAAATCAATAGGACCTCGCTAATGTTTGCCAATATCTCTATCGCTGAATTTGATCCAGAATTAGCTCAAGCAATCTCGAATGAAGATGCTCGCCAAGAAGCTCATATTGAGCTAATCGCTTCTGAAAACTACTGCTCACCAGCAGTTATGGAAGCTCAAGGTTCAAAACTTACTAACAAATATGCGGAAGGCTACCCAGGTAAACGCTACTATGGCGGTTGCGAGTATGTAGACGTTATCGAACAATTGGCGATTGACCGTGCTAAAGAACTCTTTGGTGCTGATTATGCTAACGTTCAGCCACATGCTGGTTCACAAGCAAACTCAGCAGTTTACTTAGCGCTTCTTAACCCGGGCGATACAGTTCTGGGTATGAGCCTTGCTCACGGTGGTCACTTGACGCACGGTGCAAAAGTAAGTTTCTCTGGTAAAACATATAATGCGATTCAGTACGGTTTAAACCCTGAAACTGGCGAGATCGATTACGAAGAAGTTGAGCGTTTGGCGCTTGAGCACAAGCCACGCATGATCGTTGCTGGTTTCTCTGCATACAGCCAAATCGTTGACTGGCAGCGTTTCCGTGACATCGCGGACAAAGTTGGCGCTTACCTATTTGTTGATATGGCTCACGTTGCAGGTCTGGTTGCCGCTGGCGTTTACCCAAGCCCGGTGCAAATCGCTGACGTTACTACGACTACGACTCACAAAACACTTCGTGGTCCACGTTCAGGTCTGATCCTTGCGAAAGCAAACGAAGAAATCGAGAAGAAACTTCAATCGGCTGTATTCCCAGGCAACCAGGGTGGTCCTTTGGTTCACGCGATTGCTGCGAAAGCAATCTGCTTCAAAGAAGCAATGGCACCTGAATACAAAGCTTATCAGCAACAAGTAGTTGTGAATGCGAAAGCAATGGCTGAAGTATTAATCGCTCGTGGTTATGACGTAGTTTCTGGTGGTACTGAAAACCACTTGTTCTTGTTGTCTTTAATCAAACAAGACATCACAGGTAAAGAAGCTGACGCTTGGTTAGGTGCTGCTCACATTACTGTGAACAAAAACTCTGTACCAAACGATCCACGCTCTCCGTTCGTCACTTCAGGTATCCGTATCGGTACACCTGCAGTAACAACTCGCGGTTTTGGCGAAGCTGAAGTGCGTGAACTTGCAGGCTGGATCGCTGACATCCTAGATGCTAAAGGCGATGAAGCTGTTATCAACGCGGTGAAAGAGAAAGTTGCAGCGGTATGTGCTAAATTCCCAGTTTATGCATAATCGCTTATAAACGGAAAGGAGCTCCCAACCGGGAGCTTTTTTTATAGCTGTAAAAATAACGATGTAAAAGATGTTTAGACTTGATCGGGCTTATATAGATCAATTTCCATGCCGTAAGAGATTGAGTCATCAATAAAATCATATTGAGTTTTTCTCAATCTGGCTTAAAGTCTTTTATCAACTATTTGTATTTTTAAATGCTTTAAAAGAATGAATGCATTCGTTGCATGCTTTGCTTGAAATTATTTACAGGAATTATTTTCAGAACCTGACACTTTAAAAATAATAGGTTATTGAGCTGAAGATCATGGTAGATGAAGCGCTTGAGTGAATCCCATGTTACTGTAAGGTGGTGCTGATATAAGCGCCGTGAATGACATCATTCTTTTTATTTAAACGTTATATGGATCGGTATCATTTGAATATGGGTAAATCCTGTATTTAAAAATGCTGCTGGCGGTTGATTGATTAATTTTTCATTTATGCATTAAACAAGGTAATAAGGATGACTAAACCCAACATTATTTTATCTGAGCAAGATTTACATCGTCTGGAAACGATGCTGGAGAATCAGAGCAAGCTGAGCGAAACCATGATCCGCTTAGAGGATGAATTGGCACGTGCCGAAGTGGTCGAGCCGCAAGCGATCGCAAGCAATATCGTAACCATGCATTCCCGTGTGTTGTTGACCATTGCACCTTCTACGGAAGCTGTTGAGGTGACACTAGTTTACCCACACGAATTTAAAGGTGAAAAGGGGCAGGTCAATGTCATCGCACCGATAGGTGCAGCCATTTTGGGCTTAGCAGAAGGTCAAACCATTGAATGGCCACAACCGGATGGTAATACCATGAAAGTGACCATTGAAAAAGTGCTGTTTCAGCCGGAGAGCGAAGGGGATTATCTTTAAGCCAGCGTTGGATCATCCTTGAAAGCCATAGCAATATGGCTTTTTTGTATATGGATTTTAAGTAAAACCTGGTGTTGTAAGCATTTAGATCAGATTGAATACATTTTAAAGTTCTAAATGCTTAAAGTTAAACAATTCTCAAGATGCTACGTAGCCATTTATCTCTGTAATTGGATTGTCTTGCCAAAATCATAATTAAAATAAAGATAAAACATGGATTTAGTTAAAGTGATGTAACGAATTTCTGGATAAATATACACAACGCAGTCTGTTTTTTTGCTACATTCGAAGATGTTCTAGACTTCTTTGTTTCACTTTTTTTAAAGGATATCGCCTCAACCATGTCGCGCTTTGAAGCTCTACCTGCCTTGACTGACATGATGCTTGATCGTGAGGAAATTCTGGCGATTAAGCGTAATGAGCTTGTGCCTGTACTGGATAATCAATATGGGCTGAATCATTATGCAGATGCTTTGATTCAGGCACAGTCCGTTCTACTGAATGGTGTAGACCCGCACTTGACCCAACAGTTAAGCCATACCATTGAGCAATTGATTCAGGCTTTGGCAGAATCTAAAAAATATCTGAAAAAACGTAAATTTAATGCCCTACAGAAATGGCTAGGCATCGATCTGGATTATGGCTCAAGTCAGGTGGAATATTATCAACGGCTAGACCGTTTGCTCGATCAGGCCGATCACTTAAGCCGTAAATTGCAGATTGAAATTCAGAAATCGCAGTCACGTTTTCAGCAGCTTTTGGGGTTGCGCGAACAGATGGCCAAGCACATTGTCGCAGCAGACGAGTTTCTGTCTGAATATCCGCTATTCGTCAAAAACCAGCATCCCTTGGATAATTTTTCAGAACGCCTCTCCAAGAAAATTAATACCTTACGTACCTTGCAAAGCAGTAATGACATCGCCATTACCCAGATGCAGCTTTCGCAGCAGCTTTCCTTTAGCCTGCTGGATCGCTTTAAGGAAGCACAGCAGGTCTTGATTCCGGCCTGGCAATATCATGTCAAACAAAGCCAGACGAAACACTCGACAAGTGATCTGGAAAAACTTGATAATAGCCGTGAGAGTCTGATTAAAACGTTAAAAAAATCCCTCGAGAAACCCTCGAAAACATAACAATATAAGGTGAACTATGACCAAGTCTGATTTAGTAAATTTACCTGTTGAAAGCTCGAATGAACTGGTCGAACAAAAATTCCAGCAAATGGACCTGAAAGAACTGGGCTTGCAGCCTGCTGACTTTCAGGAGGTGCTGGCTGCACGTAAAGAGTTGCAGAACATGAGTCATAACAGCGTGGCTGAGTATGGTAAAAATATTGCGACCAAAACTTCGACCTATACCGATGAATTACTGAATCTGGTGCAAAATAGAGATCTGGATGCGACAGGACAGAAGCTGAATCAGGTGGTACAGGTGGCGCAGCAGCTAAATACCAGCAGTATTCTCAATAAAAAGAAAAGCTCGGGTTTTTTTGGCAATATCATCAGTAAATTCAAAGGTGCGAAAGATAACTTTGATGCGCATTTCAATACCACTAAAGAGCAGTTAGATGTACTGGTGAAAGAGATTGAAACCTCGCAATCCGGTTTGAAAGCACGTGTTGATACCCTGGATAAAATGTTTGACGGGGTACAGGATGAATATAAACAGCTCGGGGTGCATATCGCCGCAGGACGTTTACGCGAACAGGAGCTGCAACAGGAAATTTCCGCTTTAACCGCCTTGCCGCAAGATCAGAGCACCACCCAGAAAATTTATGACCTGAACCATCTGGCCAATAATCTGGAAAAACGTGTCAGTGATTTACAGGTATTGCAGCAATCTGCGATGCAGACCTTGCCAATGATCCGGATTATCCAGTCGAATAACCTGATGTTGGTCGACAAGTTCTATGCGATTAAAAACATTACTTTACCGGCGTGGAAAAACCAGATCAGTCTGGCGATTTCGTTGAGTGAACAGAAGAACAGTGTACAGCTGGCCAATACCATTGATGATGCTACCAACGAGCTGCTGCGCCGTAATGCTGACCTGTTACATCAGAACTCGGTTGATACGGCTAAAGCCAACCAGCGTTCAGTGATTGACATCGAAACGCTTGAACATGTGCAAAACACCCTCATTAAAACTGTAAATGATGTGATTCAGATCCAGAAAGAAGGTGTACAAAAACGCACAGAAGCAACCGTGCGTTTGAAAGCTTTGCAGGATAATCTGAATCATTTGGTGATTGAATCAAGTACCAGTGGATCCAAGCCCAACTAAATCAGGTGGGGCCAAAATCTGAAAGAAGGAGTAGAGATTGCCGCCCTTAGATGAATACGCCGTTAAGCCTCAGGACATCAAGCAGGGGGTAGTTGCACTCAAGAAACGTCAACGCAATTTGATGCTATTGGGTTTGACTACCTCTACTATATTTATAGCTTCAATCATTAGCCTATTTTTCCAGCAGGAACTGGTCTATGGCTTTTTTGGCCTGAGTACTGAAGTTCAGCAGTTGCATTTACCGGTCAGTGTAGATGCCACACTGGCCAGCATTGGTGATAGTCCGGATTATTTTTTTAGTTTACTGAGCTGGTTTGGCTGGCTGATTATTAAAATTTTTGCCTCTTTTATCGGCGCATTTTTTGTGATTGGCTTACTGAAAAAGTTGCGTTTCTTTTATGTGCGCTTTCAGTCTTTTGTGCTGAAATTTGTCGCCTGGCTGATTGCTTTTATCGTGATCTGGTCGGGATTAACCTACTGGCAGCATGATCTACGTAATGATCGGGATGATGCTTATCAGCAAGTGGTGTATTACGACAGCAATATCAATGACAGTGAAATTGCCCGTTATCTGGCCGATTCAGAGATTGCTGCACCAGTAAAGTCTTATTTACTGGCGCAAACGGCATTGCTGCATAAGCCGCAGGATTTATCTGCCGCAAAACCCTATGTTTTAAACTTGGTTGAGGCAGAAAAACAGGATCCTAAATTTGAACAATATGGTTTCAAGCCTGAACAAATCTGGACTATGCAGCAACAGGTCTATGGTCAAGCCATGACACCAGTCGCCAAGAGTGTAAATACGCAGGTACAACAGGCGGATCAGTTAAGTCAGATCACGAAGCTGGTCATTATTGGTGTCGCTATTTTATCGGCGCTACTCAGCTTAATCTTGTTTTTCTTGGCCAACTCAATCAAGGGTCGTTCCCTGCGTATCGAACAGCGGATTCATTAATTTCCCATAATGCTCCTGAATAGGGAGCATTTTTTGATGAAATTTCAACGCTATTTTTAAGATAACCTATTCAACTTGCTTAACACAGTTCAAAAATTTAAATAAGGCAGTAAAAAAACTAGGTTTAGGGTCTGTTGACATTTACTGTTCATAATTAACCCTATAAAGGTAGCCATAAAAATATACAGGCTAAAGCAACAGAACTTTGATAATTT
>NZ_JAMXXP010000024.1 GCF_024129355.1 Acinetobacter lwoffii
GAAATAGACGGAAACGATTTGGTCTAAGAATGAATTTAATTGCTGGAATGGTGAATTGGATGCTCTTAAATTAACTTTCGCAAGAGATCTAGTTTTAATGCTTAGAAAAATACTGCTCGCGCCACTCCTTCCAGAAATACATGATGATCCCGAACATCACCACAGCAATTCCCGCAAAAGCATGACTGCTGATAATTTCATGATTTAAGGTTGCTCCCAATACCAGAGCAATCACCGGCGTCATCACATTACTCAATGAGACAGTCGAAGCATTTAGACGGCGAATCAGCCAGAAATAACACAGCATTGCCACAATCGAAGACATGATCATGGTAAATATAAAACCGATCATGGCCTGTGTGCTAGGTAACTGAGTCGGCATATGTTGCCAGATAAACGGCACTAAAATGACTGAACCAGCCACGGAGACCAGCAATGAACCTGTAGCTTGCGACATCGGACTCAAGGGGGCACTGATCTGTTTAACCCAGAAGATCGAGCTGATATAAGACACCATACTGATCAGCATCAGCACTACACCCCAAGGATTGATCTTGCTGTCTGCCGAGTCGGCAAAAACAAAACAAAAACCGGCGACGGCCACTGCCATGCCGAGCCATTGCAGCCAGATCAGTTTATGGGTTTTTAAAATCACATGACTGATTAAACCGGCGATCAGCGGTGAAAAACCAAAAATCAGTGCCATCAACCCTGAGGTCAAATAATTGGCCGCTAGATAAATAAACAGCTGCGCGCCGATTAAATTCAAACTGCCTGCCAGATAACTTTTCATTGAAGTACGGTCAAAAGGCAGCGGGTCGCGCATAATCTTTAGCAGGAATAGCGCAATAATCGAGGCACCAAAATAGCGAATGATCAGCACCCACATCGGGTGAATCTCGGCCACGCTCCAGACAATCGCCAGTGGCGTTGCTGCCCAGATCAGTACCAATAAAGCGTAAATACTTGCCGTGACTGGCAATGAAGATGAAGAACTCATAAGTCTCCTAGACGAGGCCAAGAAGTTCTGGATCAGCAACTTCAAAAATAGCGTATAGCGAATTCATGCTGAGATGAAGTTTTAATTTTTGATAAATTCATCAAGTTTCGTGCATAAAAAACAGACCTATGCAAAACATAGGTCTGTCCCAAGATATCTCAATACGACTTAAGCAATTTTGCGTAAGTCTTGCGCGATATCTAAATGTTTTTCAACATCAAACGCCGTATTTTTGCTGATCATTTTTTTCAAATGACGCATTTCTTTGGCTGCATTCACGGTAATCCCGCCAACGATCTGACCATCAGTCACACCGTACATCACGAATGAATTGTCTGCACCTTTGGCTGCATCCATTTCACCACGGATATGCCATTCAGCTGCGGCCATATTGCCGACAAACTGGAAGTTGATATTCAGCTGATCCGTCCAGAACCAGGCCGGATTGGCTTTCGGATGTTCCACCCCCATCACGTGACGCGCGAAGATGCCTGCTTGCAGGTTAGCATTTTCCCAGGTTTCCACACGGCGGTGATTGCCACAGTCACGTAACTGAGTCGCAACATCGCCTGCTGCATAAATATCAGCATTCGAGGTTTGGCAGTTTTCATTGACTTTAATCGCAACATCAACGTCCAAACCTGCATCTACGGCAAGCTGTGCATTTGGCACGACCCCGATCCCGTAAACTACAGCATCGGCACGCAGTTCTTCACCGCCTTCCAGCGTTACCACCACTTCTTCACCATCTAAACGGCAATCTGTAATCTTGGTTTCAAGACGCACATCGACCTGGTTTTGACGATGCTGCTCTAGCAGGAATTCGCTCAGGATTTGTGGTGAACAACGACCCATAACAATCGGACCCATTTCGATCACAGTCACCTGACAGTCTTTGTAACGTGCAGATGATGCCAACTCAAGACCAATCACGCCACCACCGATCAGGATGATACGGCGACCGGCTTGAAGTACAGGCACCAGTGCCTGTGAATCTTCCAGGTTACGCAGGGTATAGACGTGTTTACCCAAAGCATCGAAATTAGGCAAACGGCGCGCGGCACCACCTGTTGCAAGCAAGAGTTTGTCATAAGCAACAACATCACCGTTGAGGAGTTCAACCGTTTTCGCCTCGGCATTGATTTTCGCCACGCCATTACCGCGAATTGTTTCCACACCTAAATCTGCCAGTTTCTGTTCTGACAGGATTTCGATCTTGGTCTCTTCAGGTTTTAGAATCACATCTTTAGACAGCGGTGGACGCTCATAAGGAAGATGGCTTTCATCACCAATTAAGGTAATTTTGCCTTCATACTTGTTGCCACGAAGTTCTAAAATTGCGCTCGCACCTGCCTGGCCAGCACCTACGATCACGATGTTGTTTACGTTGCTCATTTTCTTAACCTTTTAACTCTGCAGATACGATACCGAAGCCGGCAATCCATTCGCTGATGTCTTCATAGCAATGCGTGGTCATTTCATACTCACCCATTTCGCTTAAGGCAGCGAAGGCAGCCATCCAAGAACGGACTTCCTGACCACCACGACCACCATCACGGCGAATCTCATCTTCAGTCATCGCTTCAAGCGCTGCAAAATCGGCTTTCTTGAAGGTTTCAAGCAAGGCAACATCCCATTCAGCGTTTAAAGGCACGGCTACAGAGGTATCGCCTGCTGCCAGCTTTTGACCCACTGCAATGATTTTTGACTGACGCGCGTTACGTGCTTCAGGTGTCGGGTTACGACCAGCAATCAGGAACTCTTCCACTTCTGGTGGTACAGAACCCATTTGCGGAGTCGGTGGATCATGTGACAGGCCACCTGTACCCAGAACCAGTACACGCTCATTTTCAAGGTTCAGAGATTTGATGAACTGACCTACAGCACGGCCTAAAGCGATGGTACGCTTCGTGGTTGGCATTGGTGCTGCAGCGCCATTAATGAAAATTGGAATCGTTGGATAACGATCAAGTTTGCCGTCGCACAGGAAGTGCAATGGCTGAGTCACGCCATGGTCGGCTTGCATACGGTAAGAATATGCAATGTCCACACCCTCATCGAGTACACGACGGACCAAGCCCAGTGCTTTGTCTTCTGGTACATCAATGTGTGCATTGTCTTTACCATAGTCCCAGTCCCCTGCAGCAGTCGCACGAATACCCACGCAGAAACTTGGCATCAGGTCATAAAAGAAACCATTGAAATGGTCTGGACCAAAGGTAATGATCAGGGTTGGGTCGTAAGCTTTTACTTCAGCAGACAGTTTTTCAAACGCTTCACGAATAGCCTGTTCTTTGCATTTTTCCTGCGGTGAAGCAAATTCCATTAAAGGACTGTGCGATGCACAAATAAGTTTAACGGCCATGAGAGACTCCTTAAAAGGAAGGCAGCCAAGAACAGACTGCCGAAAAGTCCATTTCAGACTAGATTTTTATTCGTCAAAGAAACCGGCACGTGGCTGACGTAGGCCACGAATACCTAGACCGCATTCTGCGTTGATCAGAACACCAGTCAGAGGACGGTTATTTTGACGAGATGCCAAGAGCACATATGAACCAGTCATATCTTCCGGCTCAGGTAAGAAATTCAGTGGCATGCCACGGGCGATTTTCTCAGGATCACGTGCATCGAGCAGGCCAAGATTTTCCTGACCTAAAGATGCAGCACCTTTGATGTTCACATTCATACCTGATGGCGCAACGGCATTGACTCGGACTTTAGGCGCTAGTTCGTAAGCCAGTTCTTTCATAATGCCTACACCGGCATGTTTCGATGCTGTGTAAACTGGACCGCCACCTGCAGAATACAATGCAGAATTTGACAGCGTGAAAATGATCGAACCTTCAGATTTTACTAACTCATCAAGTGCAGCTTTCGCGCCTAAGATCAGAGATTTGGTATTAATCCCCATAATCTCGTCAAAGGCTTTCTCCAGCTGCTCACCAGAGGTATTGACGATATCGGCATAGTGATCCCAGATACCGGCATTACCAACGAAACAATCGAGTTTACCGAAACGTTCCACAGTTGCTTGAACTGCACGAACGTTATCTGCATAGCTGGCTACATCACCTTCGATCGCAAGAACTTTTCCACCGAAGTGTTCATTTAATGCATCTACTTTAGCTTTTGAACGTTGAAGAACAGCGACTTGCGCACCTTCCTCAATAAAACGTTCTACCAAAGCCCAGCCTAAGCCTGAACCACCACCAGTAATAAGTGCAACTTCGCCCTGTAGCCAACCCATGCTTACTCTCCTGCCATCTCTACAAACAATTGGCCATCTTCAACAATCACTGGGAATGTTTTGATTGGATCAGTTGCAGGTAGACACAATGCTTCACCTGTTTTTAAACAGAAACGTGCTGAATGCAATGGACATTCCACAGTACAGTCATCTTCAAGGTAACCTTCAGACATAGAAGCATTACCATGACTGCATTTATCGTTCATAGCGAAGAATTCACCGCCATTGTTAAATACAGCAAGCGCTTCGATACCGTTTACGCCACAATCTACTTTTAACGCTTCGCCTTCGTCTAATTCGTCAACTTGGCATACAAAAATCTTATTCATTAGAAGAACACACTCAGGTTATGTGAACTGTAAGTAACTTGGTCAAGCGTGATCTTACGGTTGAAGATCTGGAAGCCCAGGCCGCCTTCAACTTTGCGGATCTTGTCATGACGTTTACCACAGTAAATCGTAACGTCTTTCTCTTTCTGGGTACGGTACAGTAGGTATGTCACGTACACATCGTATTCGCCTTCAACTTCAGTTGGCTCAACAATCACGTTGCTCACCATGTGAGTGGTACGTGATGGAGGCTCTTCAGCCCAAGCCATACCAGTTTCTAGACGTGCAACACGACGTTCCAGAAGATCTTTCGTATCGTTGAACACCCAAGTGGTAGGTGGTTCAACTGAACGACGACGGTCACGGGTTTGTGCGTTTGGTGTGGTACGTAGCGTGTAAGAAATATCTTCAGCTAAGGTATCTAACCATTCGCGGAATTTCCAATCGTCTAGCAATTTTGCTTCGCGATACAGGAACTGACTAATTTGGTGATGAAGTTCTAAGCTGATTTGACTCATTTCATAAGCTCCTTCTCATATTCGTCAGCTGCTTTTTCTACGTCTTCCCATTTTTCATAGATCAAT
The DNA here is from genome assembly GCF_024129355.1 of Acinetobacter lwoffii. Classification (GTDB taxonomy): domain Bacteria; phylum Pseudomonadota; class Gammaproteobacteria; order Pseudomonadales; family Moraxellaceae; genus Acinetobacter; species Acinetobacter lwoffii_I. The sequence goes on from NZ_JAMXXP010000024.1 coordinate 5,161, forward strand.
AAATCTGCCCAGCGGCGGTACATACCACGTGCTGCAGTTTCAGAGAAAATGTAGTTGGTGATACCCGGGATACCATCTTCACGTACTTTTTCGTTGCCTTTACCCATTTCCATAATGAGTTTGTTTTGACGCGCTTTGTAACCACGTAAAACTTTTTGAATCTCGATCCAGTTCTCAGAGTCATCTTGCTCCAGGAAACCGGCTGGACCAAAGGCACGCGTTGCAGAACGTTCGAATGCTTCTTTCACTTCTTGAGATGCTTCAGCATCCGCGATACAGAATGCCCACACTTCAGTTTTGTTTGGACCACGTGGATGCCATACGCGAAGTGTTGCAGTACCGTTCAACCAAGACAAAGTTGGGAACATGGTGTTGTGACCTGCAAGACGCAGTGCACGAGTCTCGCCTAGGCGCTCTTTAACTTCGTCGTAAGTTTCACGGAAGTAATTGGCAACTTCACCGTCAACCCATACGTTTGCATCTGGTTTTTCAGTAAAGAAGAAGCCTGAACCGTGACCACGTGAACCGTACTGGATCGCGTCTTTAGCCGTTTCCCAAACTGGACGAGCAGTTTGCGCAGCACCTAATTTTTTAGATGATTGATCGTCTGGTTTTGCGCCCAATACTTGGATCGCAGAAGCGTGAGAGAACAATGCGTGGTATTGGTCAGAGGCGAACTGTTCAGCCGCAAATTTCCAGTTACACTCGATTTCCCACTTGTGTACACCACCGATGATTTCAGTACCACCTGGACGACGGTCAACAACGCCATCTAAATACCAAGCGATATCGCCCATGTATTCTTCTAGATCAGGTGTGGTTTCATCCCAACAAGCGAATACCAAGCCTTTGTAAGACTTCACACGATTCACTTCAACCAGACCCCATTGCTCTTTACATGCACCATGCGGGTAAGCACGATCTTCAAGCGGGATATCTTTTAAAGAACCGTCAATGCCATATGACCAGCCGTGGTATGGGCAAGTAAATGCACGGGTATTACCACAGTCAGCGAAGCTCACACGCATAGAACGGTGACGGCACTGGTTTAAAAATGCTTTGATTGAGCCGTCTTTTTGACGTGCCACAATGATTGGATCTTCACCCATGTAGGTATTGAAGAAATCACCAGCCTTAGGAATTTGGCTTTCATGGCAAAGGAATAACCAAGTACGACCGAAAACACGTTCGAGTTCTAATTCGTAAATGTCAGGATCTGTATAAATAGATGGCGTAATACGTCCATTTTGTGCATCGACTAAAGCATCGATTTCGCGCACATCAATTTTTCCACTCATGAAAAGCTCTCCTGTGACCTATCTTTGGCACAAAGTAATAGACTCAACTTTTCAACGATGATGGATTTGACAGCGTTTTTCGGGAAATATTTTTTTTGTTTCAATTAAGAGCTTAAAACAATTATTAAGCACGTGAATTTTTATATTAAAACATCTATTAATCCCGCCAGAGCATTTAGTTTATGAATGGGAAAATAATCTTCACGACATAGTTGTTTATAGATTATACTTTGAGGAAATTATAGTAAGACATTTTTTGGATTACTCTTTGGGTTGATGACATGGAATTACGACACCTTCGCTACTTTATCACCGTTGCTGAAGAGCTCAATTTTAGTAAGGCAGCACTTAAACTTTATACGGCTCAACCCTCACTTAGCCAGCAAATCAAAGACCTGGAAGAAGATGTCGGGGTAAAGCTACTCAACCGGACCAAACGTAAAGTAGAGCTGACCGAAGAAGGCGCCGTATTCCTGGAACAGGCCCGTCTCACCCTTGCACAGGCGGACAAAGCCGTTGCCATGGCACGTCAGGTGTCACAGGCCAAACAGCAAATGCTCCGTATCGGTTTTGTACCGGTAGCCGAGATGAAAATCTTCCCCTATATCTTGCCAAATCTACGTGTACAGAACCCAGATTTAAAAATTGAACTGCTCAGCCTGAACAACAATGAGCAGATGCGTTTGTTAAAAAAAGGTGATCTAGATCTGACATTTACCCGTCATAATTTCAATAGTGATGAAATTGAAAGCCAGTTCGTGATTCGTGAACCGCTGATTTTTCTCCTGCCTAAAGATCACCCCTTAGCAAAATACGAAAGAATTCCTGTTAAAGCATTGAATGGTATTGATTTTATTATTCCATCAGCAGAGCAGTCCTTGACCCTGAACCAGGCTATTCTGGACTTTGCCAAAGCCAACGGCATTGAACTCAATATCGTGCAAAAGGCCGATAATATTTTATTTAATATCAACTCGATCGGAATGGGCCTAGGCTGTACCATTTTGCCTGGCTATATTGCACCACTAACCATGGATAATACCGTGATTCGTCCGCTGGACGTGGAGTTGCCCTATTTAGACCTGTATGTCAGCTACCATAAAAACAACAAATCCTATGTCGTGAGCAAATTTCTTGAGCTTTTGACCCGTGTGTTCTATCTGGATATTAACCGTAGCGAACAAAATTAATCCTATTTCTTCCCTGCATTAGGCATATGCCATTCAACTTATGATAGGCATGTGCTTTTTTTGTTTTATTATTTTATGCTTAAGAATCCATTTTTAATTCTATTTTATAATAAAGAATCTATTTCTGGCGCTTAAATTTGTCACTTGCCCTTGACCCAAATTGTGTATTTTTAGCTCTAAATGTACTGCATTTACCACTTAAGTCTAATAAAGTTTCATTCGGATTTTTCTCAGTTTAAATAGCTCAAACCTATAAAAATTATTAGATTTTTATATTTATTCAAATAAATGAGAATCAAACTCACTTAGGTGCGCTACCTTAAATATTTCCGATATAAAAAAGGATGACCAAAGCCATCCTTTTTTAAAACTGTATCAAACTTATTTTACGCCGTGAACAGCCAGGTAGTTTTTGATCACAGTGTTGAACTCATCTGCTTTTTCAACTTGAGACCAGTGACCGCATTGGCTGAAGATATGTGCATCAGCATTTGGCACGAGGTTCAGGATGTCCCAAGTACGAGAAACCGGAATCACCACGTCTTGCGTACCATGAATCAATAGTACAGGCACAGTAATGTCTTTCATTTTTTCGAAGTCTAATGGGAATTCGAAACGGTCACGGTCACGTGCGCCAACCACATCCATTAAACGATTTGATGCATAGTCATTTGCAGCAGAAGCAAAACGTACTTTTACCAGTTCATCAGTAATTAGATCTTTATTTACGACAAACATAGAAAGAGTTTTCTTGATCCCTTCTTCTGTAAGAACTGGGTTTGCGTGAGCTTTAAGTGCAGCTGTCTGTTTCGCACCACCTGTACCCATAGACACGATACCCAAAATACGATCTGGATAATCCAGTGCCATCTGGAATGCTAACCAACCACCCAGAGAGTTACCCACCAACCAGGTTTTTTCGATACCCAAAGCGTCTAGCGTACGGATCGCATGATCTACCCAAGCACGAATACCATATTCAGTACCCGGTGCAACTACAGTTTGGCCATAACCAATGGTATCAATCGCGATACAACGTGCCTGCTCACCAATTTGTGGCAGGTTTAACCACCAGTTTGCCGCAGCCGATACACCTGTACCTGAACCATGTAAAAATAAAATAGGCGTACCTTCACCAATTTCGTGGTAATGGGTCAACTCGCCTTCAGCAGTTTCAATCCATTTGTCTTCTAAGCCAAAGAATGGATCTGTTTGATAGTCAGGGATTTGAACAGTGCTCATATTGCTTCCTCTTACAGTCTTTCGCTTGCGTGTCCCTCTATTTTCAAGAATTCGACGTCAAGTTGACTCATTAAAATGACTTGTGTACACCCTTATATTAACCGCTCAACCGCAGCAAACTGATACAAAATTACGATTGCACCCAACAAAATAGATATAATTTAAGTGTTTATTTTATATATTTTTTTATAAATTAAACCCTGCATAAACTAAGGTTTTAACTGCATTCTTAAACCAAAAAGCAGCCAGAAGACTGACTGCTTTTAAAATATAGGGGTATTAGAATTTATGGGTATAAGTGGTGGCGACACGGTATTCTTGCAGGTCTGGTTTTGCTGGATTGGCAAAATTCACATCAATATACATCGCCTGTACACCCAAACCTTTTAATTTACCTTCTGGCACAGTGTAGTTCACGATGGCATTCACTTCATCCGTATTGAAGTTCTGACCTTGATACGCCCCAGTACCTTTCTGATCATAACCTTTGAAATATACTGCTGTTGCGTTTAGGCCTTTTGCACCCATTTCAGAGAAGTCATAGCCATAAGAAACACTCCATGACTTTTCTTCTGGTGCGGTAAAGGTCGCTACCCCCCAGTTCGCCAGATAAGGCTGTGGCACCCAGCCACCCAATGTCGGGAATGCACTATCACCAAACATTTGCTGGTAACCCACACCTACGCTATGTGCACCATGATTCACTTTTGCAGCGACAGATAATGCCTGGTTATCGATCTCACCATACAGCTTGTCACCTGACTCCGAGTTATCGAAGTAACGAATGTGGCTATCTAATTTGGTTTTTTCACCGAGCGCAGTTTTGTAATTGACACCCAGATAATGCTGTTGGTAAATGTCTTGAACATCGGCATACCAGTAGCTCGCCCCTACTTCTTTAGTAAGCTGGTGGTCTACACCCGCAATCCACATGCCATCAGCTTCAGCACCCGTATCATAGAAACTTGGTGGAGCAAATTTAGTTAAGTCGCGGAACTGGTTGTCATAACGGTTATTAATGCCATCAATATACGCAAGAGTTAACTTGGTATCTTTAAGGTCTTTAGACTCTAACCAGGCAACACTATACGTCGTCAATAACTGACGCGATGGATCGAATACCAAGACTGGAGATACCGGCAATAACTCGCCGACTTTCAGTTCAGTTTGTGACACTTTGGCTTTTAAGGTCGCACCAACTTTACCAAAATTATCTTTTTGCCCTTTGCCTGGTCCTTCATGCGGTAAAACCCAGTCAGGATTATTATCACGACCATTCAAACGGAACGCATGCTGAATAAGAAGATCTGCACCAACCTGCACACCACCACCGATATCGTGATAACCGGACTTGGCATCCAGAGTCACGCCTTGTGACCAAGAACCCCAATTACGTGATGAATAGTCATCTTGATACTGACGGTCTAGATAAAAGTTCTTAAATTTAAGTTGAACATTGCTGTCGTCAATAAAGTCTGCATTCGTTGCAGTTGTCCCTAAAGTTGCTGTCGCAGCAAGCATTGCAATCCATAAATTGTGACGACGCATGATGAGTTCCCCATTCAGCTGATAAAATCCATGCAGCCATCATGCGCAAGTCGGTTTAAATAAAAAATCCGACCACAGTATTAAACTTTTGCTCTTTTAGCTCTGCATATTCCGGGCCCAGATTTAAGCACTCAATCTCTTAGATTTTAAACCGATTAATGAAAATAAAAATTTGACCAGATATTTAATTCAAATTTCTGTTTCCTTTATTAATAAGCGCAATTTTTTTAAAAACTTTAAGATAATATTTTTTATTTATCGTTTTTATGTTTAAGGAAAAAATTAAACTGAAATAATCTCCACATAGCACTATAACTAAAATATCTGAGATCAGAGTTTTAATATATTATTAAATCTACTTAATAATAAAAAAGCATCCAAATCGGATGCTTTTTTATTAGCCTTATTTTAATACGAATGCATTAAAAATTAAGCTTGTAACTCGCGCGCTTTAGACATGGTTAATGCCAGGTCTTCAATCATGTCTTCCTGACCACCTACCGTACCACGGCGACCAAGTTCCATCAGGATTTCACGTGCAGATACGCCATATTTCGCTTCAGCGCGTTTAGCAAACAACAGGAATGAAGAGTAAACACCCGCATAACCTAAAGTAGCCGCATCACGGTCTGCACGAATCGGGTTGTGCATCATTGGAATCACTAGATCTTCAGCAACATCTTGTACTTTGAACAAGTCAACGCCAGTGTCCATACCCATACGGTTTGCCACAGCGATGAACAATTCAAGTGGTGTATTACCCGCGCCAGCACCCAAACCTGCAGATGCCAAATCGACACGTACTGCACCTGCTTGAACCGCAGCAACAGTATTCGACACACCCATGCCCAAGTTGTGGTGACCGTGGAAACCAAGCTCAATGCTTGAATCCAAGTGTTGACGTAAGTGACCTACGCGATCAATAACGTCTTGAGGAAGCATATAACCTGCAGAGTCAGTTACATAGATACAGTTTGCACCGTAAGACACCATCTTGTTTGCTTCTTCAAGCAATTTTTCAGGAGATGCCATGTGCGCCAACATTAAGAAGCCCACGGTGTCCATTTCTAATTTGCGTGCAGCGGTGATGTGCTGTTCAGAACAATCCGCTTCAGTACAATGCGTCGCCACACGAATGGTAGATACACCAATTTCATGTGCCATTTTCAAATGGTCAACCGTACCGATACCAGGAAGAAGCAATGCAGAAATTTTTGCATTTTTCATACGTGGCACAACAGCAGACAAATATTCTTCATCTGTTGCAGCAGCAAAACCGTAGTTCACTGATGAACCGCCCAGGCCGTCACCGTGCGTTACTTCAATTAAAGGTACGCCTGCATCATCAAGTGCGGTTGAAATTGCAATCATTTGCTCAACAGTCGTTTGATGGCGCTGCGGGTGCATACCATCACGCAAAGTCATATCATGAACAATAATCTTAGACATTTTGGTATTCCTTTAAGCTTCAGCGATGTTGAACACGTGTTCTGCGAACATTTCTGCAGTACGTGCAGCTGCTGCAGTCATAATATCCAGGTTGCCTGCGTATTTCGGCAGGAAGTCACCCAGACCTTCAACTTCCAAGTAAATTGATACACGGTTGCCATCAAATACAGGACCATTTACAAGCTTGTAACCTGGTACGTATTTTTGAACTTCCTTGATCATGGCATGTACAGATTCAGTGATCGCTGCCTGATCCGGCTCACCTTCTACTAGACAGTGAACAGTATCACGCATCATTAGAGGTGGCTCAGCCGGGTTAATGATGATGATCGCTTTACCTTGTTTCGCGCCGCCGACTTTCTCAATGGCACCTGCAGTAGTACGTGTGAATTCATCAATGTTTTTACGCGTTCCCGGACCAACCGACTTAGTCGATACAGTTGCAATGATTTCGCCGTATTCAACAGGTTGAACGCGAGAAACCGCAGCCACCATCGGAATCGTTGCCTGACCGCCACATGTCACCATGTTCACGTTTGGTACTTCGCCCGCTTGTAGTAATGCTTCAAGGTTGACTGGTGGTACACAAAATGGACCAATCGCAGCAGGCGTTAAGTCGATCATCAACACGCCAAGTTCATTCAGCTTGCGGCTGTTTTCAGCATGGACATAGGCAGAAGTTGCGTCGAATGCAATTTTGATGTCATCAGCAATCACATGAGGAAGAAGACCATCAACGCCTTCAGCTGTGGTTTTTAAACCCATTTTCGCAGCACGCGCCAAACCTTCAGAAGTCGGGTCAATCCCCACCATCCAAACAGGCTCTAACCATTCGCTGCGTTGTAATTTATAAAGCAAATCAGTACCAATATTCCCTGGACCGATCATTGCACATTTAATCTTTTTCATGAATGTACTCTCTTGGAATCTTGATTATTCAGCAGCGAATGCAGCGGTTACTGAACCGAAGCCTTCAATTTCAACTTTGAATTCATCACCTGGTTGCGCCACAACCATTGGACCTAAAGCACCCGTCAAGATGATGTCACCTGCCAACAATGGACGGCCACGACGCACCATTTCATCTGCAAGCCAAACCGCAGCATTGAGTGGGTTTGCAAGACATGCTTTACCCACGCCTTGAGAAACGACTTCCTCACCGCGCGTCATCACCATCTTGCAGTTCACAAGATCAAGTTTTTCTAACTTAACCGGCTGAGAACCCAAGACAAATGCAGCAGAAGATGCGTTATCCGCCACAGTATCAATCAGGCTAATTTTCCAATTTTCGATACGGCTATCGACCACTTCAATTGCAGGCAATGCATAATCAGTTGCGCTGATAATGTCTGCATACGTGTGTTTTTTTTTGGTTAAATCCTGGTTAATCACCAATGCGATTTCCGCTTCAACTTTTGGCTGAATCAGGAAACCGGCTGGAATTGCTTCACCATCGCCATAAGCCATGTCGGCAAATAACATACCAAAATCCGGCTGATCTACACCCAGTTGCGCTTGAACGACTTTAGACGTCAAACCGATTTTACGACCCACCAGACGGCGACCTTCAGACAAAGCACGCTCGGTATTCACTTCCTGAACGGCATAGGCGATATCTACGTCAGCACTTTCACCGCCAAGTTCCGGGCGAATCGGTGTAATCGCAGTTTGTGATAATTCAGCGCTACGAAGTGCTTGTGCAACTGATTCAACAACAGCAGAATTCGACATCAATGTTTCCTTAAACTGCAAAAATTAGGCTTATGCTGGGATCTAAGAAGGACAGAAAATATGAAAATGATCAGGCTGATCATCCGCATGGACTGCCTTTCTCAGAGCGAGCATAGGAATAAACAGTTTTAGGATGGGAAAAATCCGGCGTTTGTGCCAATAGTTATTTTATTTTTTGCTATAGCTATTATCTATAAGAATAATTTATAAAAAATTAAATAAAACAAAATCTTATTGTTTAAAACACATCGTTATTTAGCAAAATAACTGCCATAATATGACCGAATAAAATCAGTACAATTACGACTTTAGACTAAAAGATAAGAACCAGCGCTTAAATCTGCAGCATTCCCCAGCCAATTTAAACCGGGGAACTGCTTGTTTTTCATTACAACCAAGATACTGGATTAAACTGCTTGTTTCCATTGGACTTTAGCCAACAAAGCGCTATGCAAAGCAGCCACATCATCCACGATACAGACTGGATTAAATTGTGCTAAAAGTTCAGGTTCATGCACACCATAACTTACCCCAACGCTTGGCATGGCAATATTTTGCGCCATTTCCAGATCATAAGACGTATCACCGACCATAATCGCATGTTCAGCCTGCACACCGGTTTCCGCCAGAATTTCTTCTAACATGAGTGGATGAGGTTTAGAATGGGTTTCGCTGGCTGCGCGCGTACTCACAAACAGCTCTTCACTGTTCGTCTGTTTTAATACACGATCCAGACCTTTACGACTTTTCCCTGTGGCTACTGCCAGCTTTACGCCTTGCTGCTGTAAATCTGCGAGCATGTGCGCTACGCCTTCAAACCAGGAATCTCCTGATGAGTTGGCAACATAATGATCTGAATAAGCCTGCAAAATATCTGCATGTAAATCTGGCACGGTTGGGAAAAGTCGCTGTGCGACTTCTGGCAAACCCAGTCCAATAATACTTTTCGCATCTGCATCCGTTAACGGCTGCTGAAACTGCTGTGCGGCAAACTGCAAACTCGCCACGATTTGACCGACTGAATCAAATAAAGTGCCATCCCAATCGAAAATGACCAATTTTACAGGTGAGTTCATAAAAAATTTCCTAGATTTGATTCAGTCTTGAAGCCCTCTCCTACAAGGAGAAGGAATTTTTCATTCTTAAGCAAATGACTTTAATAAAAGAACCAATAAAGTCGAATTATCAATGAAGTTTTAATTCAACATTACTATTTAATAAGTAACGTTCCCTCTCCTGAACGAGTTTAAAGCACTGCTTTAAACGACGTGCAAGAAGGAGACTTGCTCAGCAGTGCTGCTTAGGGAGAGGATTCTTTCGAAATTTAATCTCCCCTCTTGCGGAACAATGTTCCTCATCTTTAAGAAATAGGGGAATTCCCTCCTTTTTCAAAGGAGGGTGAGGGTGGATTAAATTTATTAAAAGAAAAAATAAGTCCTTATTGGGCAGCCGGTTTATCCGCTTTCTGCGCTCTTAACTGCGCCACCAGACTCTGCATATCTTCTGGCAATGGTGCTTCAATTGCTGGATAGCCCGGAATGTCCAGACGCATTGCATGTAAACACAAACGGCGTGGTTTTGGCCCACGATATTCTGTTTCATGACCATACTTTTCATCGCCTACTAGCGGATGACCAATACTCAAACCATGAACACGAATCTGATGGGTACGACCAGAAAGCGGAGATGCATACACCAGTGTGGCATGCATAAAACGTTCCTGCACATTCCACTGGGTTTTAGACTCTTTACCTTCTTTCGGGGACACGCAGACACGACGTTCACCATTGGCCAGCTCGTAACGATGTAAAGGTGCATCAATCAGCTGTTTATCCAGACTGACCTGCCCTTTTACTACAGCGGCATAGGTTTTTTTGATTTTATGTTCACGCAACATATCTTGTAATGTTTTCAACACGCTACGCTTTTTGGAAATCATCACCAGACCGGAAGTATCACGGTCAATCCGGTGAATCAGTTCCAGATACTTTTTACCGGTTGCGGCACGCAAGCCCTCAATCAGGCCATAGGCCACACCGCTACCACCATGCACAGCAATCCCGGAAGGTTTATTCACGACCATCAAACCTTCATCTTCATAAATCACACGGGCCAATAAGCCTTGTGCCACTTTGTCAGAAACAGGTGCAGCAGATTCATCTTTTTGTTCATAGCGAATCGGCGCAACGCGAATCTGGTCACCGATTGCGAGTTTGGTTTCTGCTTTAATGCGTTTTTTATTAACGCGAACCTGGCCTTCACGAATCAGACGATAGATACGGCTTTTTGGCACACCTTTCAGACGACTAAACAGGAAATTATCGATGCGTTGTCCATCTTGATGTTCATCCACTTCAAACCAAGTGACGTTTTGCCATTGTTGCGTAGAATTCATACAGTTACTATGACCCAAAAAATACTAAAATTGATTAAAAACTGATCACTTAGGTTATGCTTTACACAAGAAACATAAGCTTAGCCCATAGGCAGATGATGCAAGGTTTGATATAGTCAGCGCACGGAAACCATCGTTTGTGAGTAAAAGTTGAATCATTTCAGATTTTTCTGAACTTGATTGTTCAATTAAAGACTCACATGATACGGGAAGGTCCCCAAAGAATTATGCCACGCCGAAGGCTTATTATATCGGCAAACAAAGCAAACTGTTGCGTTTAATTGTACCTCAGGTACATAAATCAGTTTGTCTTAAAAAATATGTCGCCAACTTTGTTGGTTTTTAAACGTAAACTGATACACATCAGATTAGTCGCAACCTGAAGACGACTTCAGGCTACAGCGTTGATGCATTGGATCTGCACAGTTTGTAAAGATACGACGACAATTCCGTATCAAGACACTTTCTATAAAGAAGGGATGATCTTCGAGCAATGTGACAGTGAAAGTTACACACATCCAATGCACCGCTCGTCCGCCAGTGAAGCGTTCAGGTGACTTTAATCCGTTTAAAGATTGAAGCCGTATTGCCATCATCAATACGTGAATCAAAAACCGAAGCCCATCTATATTAAATAGAGCTCGGTCATAAAAGACTCAAACCACAATGAAATTCATTGCAGATTTGAGCCATTGATCCGTGATGTGTGATGTTCGCTACGTGTATAGCGATTTTTTGCTGTGTATCACTATAAGGTGTTACACCCATGAAACGTATGTTGATTAATGCAACACATGCCGAAGAAATTCGCGTTGCACTTGTCACTGGTCAGCGTCTTTACGATTTTGATTTAGAAAATCGTACCCGTGAACAAAAAAAATCCAATATCTACAAAGGTCACGTGACTCGCGTTGAGCCTTCTTTAGAAGCTGTATTTGTTGAATACGGTGCAGGTCGCCAAGGCTTCCTGTCCATGCGTGAAATCGCAAACTCTTATTACAAAGCCGACCCTCGCCAAACTTCAAATATCCGTGAACTGATCACTGAAGGCACCGAGCTTCTGGTTCAGGTGGAAAAAGAAGAGCGTGGCAATAAAGGCGCTGCCCTATCTACTTTTATCTCACTTGCTGGCCGGTATTTGGTCTTGATGCCGAACAACCCAAAAGGTGGTGGTATCAGCCGTCAGATTTCTGGTTCAGTGCGTGAAGAACTGAAAGAAATGCTGGCGACACTGAACGTGCCACGTGGTATGAGCGTGATTGTGCGTACTGCCGGGATCGGTCGTTCACAAGAAGAATTGCAACTCGACCTACAACACTTGTTAGACCTGTGGGCACAAATCCAGAGCACAGCAAGTTCAGGTCCGTCACCAATGTTGGTACATCAGGAAGCGGGCGTGGTGACACGTGCCATTCGTGACTACCTGCGTGATGATGTTGCTGAAATCCTGATTGACTCAGAACAAGCCTATAACGAAGCCTATAACTTCGTAAAAGCGGTGATGCCACGTCAGTTAGAAAAACTGAAAACTTATACCTTAAATGAACCTTTATTCGCGCATTTCGCAATTGAAAGTCAAATTCAAACCGCTTATGAACGTGAAGTAAAATTGCCTTCTGGCGGTTCGATCGTGATCGATCAAACTGAAGCTTTAGTGTCAATTGACATTAACTCAGCAAAATCGACTCGCGGTAGCGACGTTGAAGACACCGCGTTAAATACCAATATTGAAGCGGCAGAAGAAATCGCGCGTCAATTGCGTTTACGTGATATCGGTGGCCTGGTGGTGATCGACTTCATCGACATGACCAAAGACCGCAACCAGCGTATGGTGGAAGCGAAGCTGCGTGAAGCGACGCAAAGTGACCGTGCCCGTATTCAGTTCGGTCAATTGTCACGTTTTGGTTTGATGGAAATGAGCCGTCAACGTCTGCGTCCTTCTCTTGAAGAAGCGACTGGCTATGTTTGCCCACGCTGTCATGGTACCGGCATGGTTCGTGATCTTCGCTCTTTATCACTTTCGATTATGCGTAAAGTGGAGGAGATCGCGCTACGTGAACGTCATGGTGAAGTTCAAGTCGAAGTTCCAGTCGAAATCGCGGCTTTCTTATTGAATGAAAAACGTCATACCCTGGTATATTTGGAACAGACTTCAAATGTACGTGTGACTGTGTTGCCGCATCCGCATCTGGAAACACCGCATTATGAAATCACTTATAATGCCGAAGGCTTTGCACCAACCAGCTATGAACGTACTGAAGCAACACGTTCAAGTGAAAAAGAGTTGGGCTATGAGTCATCTGAATGGCATTTAGAAGAAGAACATACGCATGCTGCTGCTCCAGCGCCTGCTCAACAGCAAAACAACGGCAGAAACAATAAACGCCGTAACCAGCAAAACCAAAATGCACAGCAAGCACCTGTTGCACAACAAGCTCCTGCCCAAGCACAAGTTGCTGCTCCTGCATCTAGCCCATGTGCTTGGTTAGAAAACCTGTTTGTTCAAAAACAGGCAGCGACTGTTGATCAATCCCGTACTGCCAACAATGCAGCTGCAGCGATTGAACAAATGATCAATGGCGGTGCGGTGAGCCGTGGTCAGTTCGGTCAATTGTCTACACCGGTGGCACAACCTGCTCCACAGCAAGTGTCTCAACCTGCTGCTCCGGCAAGCAGCAATGCTTACCTGGCACCATCGACTGTAGCGCAAAAACAGGAACGTGATGCTGAAAAACCGGCAGAGCGTGATGAAAGAGCGCCGCGGCATAACAACAAAAAACCACGCAATCCGAAGCACAAAGAACCGCGTGAGCAGGTTCAGTCTGAAGCTTCCGCTCCTCAGCAACATCAGGTGCATGAAGAAGTGGTTCAGGTCTCTCGTCAAGAGCAACGTCATGAAGCACGTGAAAACAAGCGTAATTCTCGCCGTCAGCATCACAACGAGCCATCTCAGCAAAATGATGTTCAAAACAATGAACAACAGCCACAACAGGCAATGCCACGTCGTGACCGCCGTAACCAGCCACGTCAGGAACGTCCAAATCGCCACCGCGATCCAAGCGTGCTGAATGAGCAGGCTCAACAAGCAGCACCTGCAGTCGTTGAAGCGCCAGCAGTCAACGACAAGCAGCTTCGTGTTGAGTTGGTCGATGCGCCACGTCAAGACGTGATGCCAACAGCTATGGTCGTGAATATTGACCAGGCGAAAAGCGAAATCGTGGCATTGAATGACAATGCTGCAGTTGCAACGCCAGCAGTTGAAGTTACTGCACCGGCAGATGCGTCAATTGAAGAAGTCGCTGCTGAAAATGTAGTGGAAGCTGCACTGACAGCCCCTGTTGAAGAAGTTGTGCCAGCTGAAGAATCAAGCGCTGAAAAACCACGTGCCAGCAATGATCCGCGTCAGCGTCGTCGTCAGCAGCGTGAAGGACAGCCTCAACAGGCTACAGTTCAAAAGTTGACTCCGTCACAAGTACCAACTTTGGGTCAGTTCACCATTGGTAGCCTGATTCGCCATGTTTATGGTGAAGACTGCTCCGTACTGATTGAACAGTTTGGTTTATTGCCAACCTTCAACCGTGCTCTAGAGAAGTTCACAAAAGAGTACAACGCGAGTCTGGTGGCTGCAGCATCGCCTGCCGCAGAGAAAAAACCGGTTACCCGTGATGTTCAAGTGACCGTAGCCAAGGTTGAAGCAGAGCCTGCTCCAGTTCTGGACCTGACTCCACCAAAACCGGTGTCGGACAAACGTGTCGCAAACGATCCACGTGAGCGTCGCCGTCTGGCTAAACAGGCTGCAGAACAGGCTCTACAACAAGCCAAGCAACAGGCTAAAGTAGAAACAGCTCCGGCAGTAGAAACTGCACCGGAAGCACCTGTAGCGGCAGAAGCGCAAGCAGAGTCTGCTGAAGCAGCAGCAACTGAAACTCCAGTAGCCACTGAAATCGCTATTGAAGAAACCGTAAATGCTCAGCCAGCTGAACAAGCGACTGAAACTACGGCACCAGTAGATGCAGCTCCTGTAGAAGAGGCTTCAGTGACTGAAGCTCAATCTGAAGATGCTGCTCCAGTTGAAGCAAATGCTGGATCAAAAGCTCCTGTTACAGAAGCGCAGGATCAGGCTGAAGTGACAACAGAGGACACTGAAGCCAGCGAAGCTGAAAAAGCGGAGAAACAGGCTGCTCGTCCACGTCGTCCACGTGGTCGTCCACCGAAAAAAGCCAATACTGCAACTGAATCATAATTTGCTCAATTGCAGTCATCTAAAAAAACCTAGTCATTTCGGTGACTAGGTTTTTTTTGCTAGATTTAGTCAGAATAGGTTGATTGCACTAGTGTTTTAACGCTAAAAGATGGATAGCTCGTCTACTGTATATAAATTAAACGTATCGGATACGAAAAATAAATAGGATTCTCATGACCCAAATGAAACCACACGATCTGATTGGGATTGCAGATGTCGCTGCCAAAATCCCGGCCTTCTTGACCAAAGTGCCCAATTTGCTCACTGGTCTAAGACAGGCATATTTACGTACTCCGAACACACCGGCCGGCCTGGGTCTGGCTTTCGAAAAAGCGACCAAGCGTAACCCGGAAGGCATTGCCTTGCGTTTTGAAGAGCAAAGCTATAGCTATGCTGCTCTCAATGCCTGGGCCAACCAGATTGCCCATTTCTATCTATCCTTGGGCGCCAAGAAAGGTGATGTCGTTGCCGTGATGGTCGAGAACCGCCCTGAGCTGATTGCCAGCGTGATTGGTCTGGCTAAACTGGGTGTGACGACCGCTCTGGTCAATACCTCTCAAGTCGGCAAAGTGCTGACCCACAGTATCAATCTGGTCAAACCGATTGCCCTGATTGTGGGTGAAGAATGTCGTCATGCAGTCAACGAGATTCGTAATGACCTGAATATTAGCAATGACCGCTTGCACTGGTTTGCGGATCAAAATACTCAAGCTGATCCGGGTCAGACACCTGAAGGCTTTATCAACCTGGCTGAAAAAACCGATCTTTCCCCTAAATTCAATCCATCAACCACCCATTCAGTGCAGGGTAAAGACGGGCTGTTCTATATTTACACCTCGGGCACCACGGGCCTACCTAAAGCGGTGATTTTTACCAATGGTCGCTGGACCCTCGCTTATGGCACTTATGGGCATGTGCTGAATCTCAATAAAGATGATGTGATGTACTGTACCCTGCCGCTTTATCATGCCACAGGCATGGTGGTGTGCTGGTGCGGTGTTATTGCGGGTAGCAGCACCTTGGCTATTCGCCGTAAATTTTCGACCTCTTCTTTCTGGAAGGATGTGCAAAAATTTGATGCCTCTGCGATTGGTTATGTCGGTGAGCTGTGCCGCTATTTGATGGATGCTCCCCCATCTGAACTGGAAAAAGGTCACCGCGTGACTAAGATGATTGGGAATGGCATGCGCCCAAATATCTGGGATAAATTTAAATCCCGTTTTGGCATTCAGGAAGTGCTGGAACTGTATGCCTCTAGTGAAGGCAATGTCGGTTTTAGCAATATTTTCAATTTTGACAATACTGTCGGTTTCTCACCCACACCGTATGCGATTATTGCCTTTGATAAAGATAAAAATGAGCCGGTACGGGACGCTAAAGGCCATTGCAAAAGGGTGAAAAAAGGCGAAACCGGTTTACTGATTGGTAAAATTACCCGCCGCTCACCTTTTGATGGTTATACCGATCCGGAAAAAAACAAGTCAGTGATCATGCAGGATGTATTTACCCAAGGTGATGCTTATTTCAATACCGGAGATCTGGTGCGCAATATCGGCTTCCGTCATGCGCAGTTTGTCGATCGTTTAGGCGATACTTTCCGCTGGAAAGGTGAAAATGTTTCCACCACTGAAGTGGAAAATATGCTGACTGAGTATGACAAAATCGTTGAAGCAGTGGTCTATGGCGTGGAAATTCCCAATACCAATGGTCGTGCCGGTATGGCCGCGATTACCCTGCAACCCGATGTAAAATTGGATGATGCAGATTTAGCAGCCATGGCCGCTTGCTTTAAAAAATGCTTGCCAGCTTATGCGATACCGGTATTTTTACGTATACAACAGCAGGTTGAAACTACAGGTACCTTTAAATACCAGAAAAATAAATTGAAAGAGCAAGCATTTGATCCGAGTAAAACCGATGAACGCTTGCTGGTATTATTGCCAAGTGCAACGGCATATTCTGAGCTCACCGCAGAGATTTTTGCCAATATACAGGCCTATCAATATCGCTTCTAAGTACTGAAGTTGCCTATTTTTTGTTTAGATAAAGCATAATTGTTGTATTTATAATCAAACATGGGCAACTTTGTTATTTTTTGCTTGCGCTGAAATGAGATCTTGCTACAATACGCTCCATCAAACAAAGTGGTGCTTTAAGCTATTTAGCTTGACTTGCACTGCACATTCAAACCTGGTTTGAATGATGGTTCAGGGTCGTTAGCTCAGCTGGTAGAGCAGCGGACTTTTAATCCGTTGGTCCCGCGTTCGAATCGCGGACGACCCACCACTTATTTGATATTCCTTGATGGGTCGTTAGCTCAGCTGGTAGAGCAGCGGACTTTTAATCCGTTGGTCCCGCGTTCGAATCGCGGACGACCCACCATCTTCCGAAAGGATCACGTAAAAGTACACCACACTCTTGCGTCATAAAAATGGTCATCATTTTTATTCCTCAGGGTCGTTAGCTCAGCTGGTAGAGCAGCGGACTTTTAATCCGTTGGTCCCGCGTTCGAATCGCGGACGACCCACCATTCTTTCCTTAGAATGTTTCTCTAATTCCCCTCATGATATTTTAATTAAATTGCGATGTTTTGGTCGTGTATTTCTGCGCCTAGATTTTATGCTCACGCGTTCCCACCACTCGCCTTTATTGTCTAATCTAAATCATATTTGAATTAAGCTTTCGACCAGATCAGCCGATTTTTATCGGGCATTATTTTTGAATATGAAAGGATGTGTCTTTGACCAGTTCATAGGCTTTTGAAGGTGCCGGATAACCGCGATCAAATAATTCCCGGTTGGTTCTTTCCTTTTCACTATAGATTTTTTCCAGATTCATGACTAAGTGATTTGAATCTTTAATCTTATAGTAAAAGCTCGCCCCTTCTTTGCGATTCACCACCACATCGGTACGTTCCGGATTGATAAACCAGCGGTCTTTACGGTAGGTGATATTGTGAGCCGTGCTGTTTTTGGTATTATCAATAAATACTTTGCCATACTGTAAAATGCTGCGATGCACGGTACCGTCCGGCATCAGAGTTAAAATAAATTCTGCCTTGCCTTCAGTGCAAGGGGCAAAGCGGCCATCACAATCAATTTCAGTATGATAACGGCCTATAAACGCCTTGGCATCCTCTGGTACAGTTGCAGGGTTTAAATCAGCTTCTGCCGGAAGAGTCGCCTGCCCTGCGACCTGAGTTAAGGATTTGGCACTGACGGTCACTACATCGGCCTTCGTATTGGCAGCGGAAATTTTAACACCCTCTTCTGAGGCCGCCTGACTTTCCTGTTCAGGTTTGACTTGTTGCTGATCACAAGCCTGCAAAATCACTATACTCCCCAACACCAGGCTACATTTAAAAAAACTGCTTAATGTACAACGTGATACATCCAATTTCATTTTTAATAAACCTAAATAGGAAACATGGCGAGCAAAAAGCACACAGCAAAGCTGCTGAACTTTACACAAGAGTTCAATAGAATTTTCACTATGTTAGTAGCTCTTAGATCTGGTTTTAATCTTTATTAACATTACTTAACGATTTTATTTTTAATCAGCACTTTAAAAAGCTTAAGCAAACTCCATTTCTTTAAGTATGGATCCGTTTTAGGATTCAAACCTATTTTTAATCAGGAGATTTTAATGGCCAATGTTGGTTTATATCGCTCTAACCGCTCAAACATGATTGCAGGTGTGATGGGTGGTATTGCTGAACGTTTTGGTTGGAACGCGAATTTATTACGTCTGATTTTTGTGGTGATTTCAATCATGAGTGCCGCATTCCCGGGTATTTTGGTTTATCTGGTGCTGTGGTTAATCATGCCGAAAAAACAGTACAGAATTGATCATGACAGCGTTCATCAACCTCAGGGCTATCAAAATCCTGTGCGTACAGTGAATCAGGATAAACGCTATTAAGCTGTACAGTCATTTTTAACAAGCGTTCTTAACCAGTTTCATCGCAGAGCTTCCTCTTTCACCCCGGTTAAATGGGATGAAATTTTGATGCCACGGTAATTTCCCCAAGTTATCGTGGCTTTTTTTGCCTATATTTTTTGTTATTTCTTTGCTGTATTACAGCTTTTCACTTTCTTTCTTAGTTGAATTCACGATAAGTTCAAGATTCCAATTTTTGAAATGGATTTCACATGACTCAGGCAGAATGGATGATGCTGTGGCTCTGTGCCTTAGCAGCCCTGCTGCATGGTTTAAGCGGCTTTGGCTTTCCCATGATGAGTACGGCTGTTCTGTCCAGTGCATATCCGCTTAGTATCGCGGTTACGCTTGTCATTCTGCCCTGCCTGCTGCTGAATCTGATCATGCTGAATGCTGACCCTGCGCATAGCCTGTTGAATAGTATTGGCTATTATATAAAACGTTATTGGCCATTAATGCTTAGTAGCCTGGTCGGCAGTGTACTCGGGGTCAAGCTATTACTTTGGCTAAATGAGGCTTATTTAAAACTGTTATTGGGTCTGGTAATTATATTTTATGTCTTGGACCAGTTACGGGCACGCCCCTTACAAGTTAGTCCGCATATTTCCAGCATGCTCTGTTTTGGTTTACTGGCCGGCATTATTGGAGGTGCAACCAATGCCATGGCACCTTTTCTGATGATGTATCTGATGAGTTGCCAACTCTCTAAAACAGATATTGTCATTATCAGTAATCTCAATTTCATTGCCGGTAAACTGATCCAGCTGGTTTTACTGTTTCCAATTCTGATCACACTGGAAACCCATCAACAGCATATTCTGATCGGGATCAGCTTATTCGCCCTTGCTGGTGTCTGGATTGGAGGCAAAATACGCCATCGTTTATCTCAGCAGCACTTCAAATGGATTGTCCTGGCTTTACTTCTGGGTTTGGGCTTGTATGCTCTCTGGCAAAGTGCTGGATTATTGCAACAATCTGGTTATAGTATCTTTAAATAGGATATTTTTTAAACAAATCAAAATTACAAATTCAAAGCTGGCATATAAAAATGACGTAAATAAACACCTTGCAAGGAGAGCATATGACTCAGACCAACCTAGCTACCCCGACCAATGCCATGCCCAAAGGACTGCTGAAAGGCTGGATCCTTATTCTTGTCGCAGCCATCGTAGCCTATGGCTTATATCTTTACCTGCCCTATGACCAGAATGCCAATAAAGGACTGGCCCTTTTAGCCTTTATCGGTATCTTATGGCTGACTGAAGCCATTCATATCACGATTACAGCTTTACTCATCCCCGTGATGGCGGTATTGCTGGCCATGCCAATGGCCTCTGGTGAGGAACTGGTTCCGATTACCACACAAGCCGCTTTGGCCACTTTTGCCGATCCTGTCATTTTCCTGTTTTTTGGTGGTTTTGCGCTGGCAACGGCGTTGCATATCCAGAAACTGGACCGGAAAATTGCTATGTGGATCATCTCCATGTCCAGAGGGCATCTGGGTATCTCTGTCATGGCAATTTTTGCCGTGACAGCGCTTCTGTCCATGTGGATTTCCAATACGGCGACTGCTGCCATGATGCTGCCTTTGGCTCTGGGTTTGCTTTCACATCTGGATGTCAGCAAGGATCGTAAAACTTTTGTCTTTATCCTGCTCGGCATTGCCTATTCGGCCAGTATTGGCGGACTGGGCACCATGGTCGGTTCCCCTCCGAATGCCATTGCCGCCAAGGCCCTCGGCTATGATTTTGCCGACTGGATGAAAATCGGCTTGCCGATGATGTTCATTATTCTTCCTGCCATGCTGGTCAGTTTATATCTGGTACTACGTCCGAAACTGAATCATAAAATACAATTTGCGACCGAAGATATTCCTTGGACCAGCACTCGTATAGCCACCATGATCCTCTTTCTTTGTACTGCAATTGCCTGGATTTTCAGTAAAAAATTCACTGAAATTTTTGGTATTTCCCAGCCGGATACCTGGATTGCAATTTCGGCTGCCTGTATGGTTGTGATTCTGGGTACCGCAAGCTGGAAACAGATTGCAGAAAATACTGATTGGGGGGTGTTATATCTATTTGGTGGTGGTCTGACCTTGAGTGCCATTCTAAAGGATTCAGGCAGTTCGCTGGTACTGGGTCAAACTCTGGCCAATGCCTTTGGTGATACCTCCCCGCTGATGATTATTTTTGTAGTCGCTACTTTTATTATCTTCCTGACTGAATTTACCAGTAATACCGCTTCGGCTGCCCTGCTAGTACCAGTATTTGCCGCAATTGCGGATCAGATGGGAATGCCCAAAGAAATTCTGGTGATCGTCATTGGTATTGGTGCTTCATGTGCCTTTATGCTGCCGGTAGCCACCCCACCAAATGCGATTGTTTTTGGAACCGGTCATATCCAGCAAAGCGAAATGATGAAAGTTGGTTTTGTGCTGAATATCATGTGTATCTTTATTATTTCACTGTTTATTTACTGGTTCTTTATTTAATCATTACCGCTCTTAAACATCACACCCTCTACAAAGCACACTCCGGTGTGCTTTGTCGTATCAATCGCCTATATGTTGAATCTTTCTCTCATCGAAAAATAATATGCTTTTAACAATGATAAAGATAAAGTCTTTATATTAAAAACATCAAAAAGTAGCAGATAGATAGTGGACAGGATATTTCACTTAATCTCTCAACCGATCCAGAATTCCCCTTGGAAAATGACATTTAACCTCGCGCTTGCACCTCTGATCATAGCTGTAATTTTATTCCCTTATGCGCTATTTCATGAAGCCAGCTATGGGATTTTCTCCATTTTCAAGAGCCTGTTTTCAGCGCTTTTTATTAGCTTCTTTGTCTGCCTGACTTACTGGGTGATGGTCTTTCCTTTTCTATTGGTGACTCACCTGCCGCTACGCCATTATCAGCTGTTTAATATTATGACGATTTTAATGAGCTGCGTACTGGGAACCCTGATTCTGGCCTATATCTCGCATCCTTCAAGTGAAAATTTTAGTTCCCATTTTTTGTTTCTGCTGTGTTTTTCCCTGCCGATGGCACTATTTTACAGTTTTCTCAGCCGGCAAGCTGACCAGAGTTGATCACACATGCTCTGTTAAATTCCGTTTTAATTCGGTTTTAAACTTTCATTTTAAAATGATTCAGCTCCTGATTCAGTGCGGCAATCATATCTGCCCGACTGATAATTCCCACCAATTGCTGCTCGCTCACCACCGGAATATAGTTGAACGAACGCTCAACAAAATACGGCACCAGATCCTGAATGGGTTGTAAAGGCTGCACCGTAATTACCTTACGGGTCATGATATGTTTGACCTGATACTCCCAGCTGCTGCGCACATCGGCAGCGCGCTTGAACCATTCCACCACCTGATACATCGCCAGCGTGCCAACCAGTTGTTCATTAGCATTGACGACGGGCAGGCTCATCAGGTTCATCTGCTTGAACTTGTCCAGGGCATGCTGGATATCATCATTTTCATGCAGCGTTGCCACATCCTTCGTCATAATATCCTGGCAGCTAAATTCATGTACCGCACGCGCATTGGCGCGGTTTTGTGCCTCCAGAATGATTTTTTGCAGGTCATATTCACTGATATCCAGCAGCTCGGTGCGCTGATCCAGCACTTCCTGAATATCCTGCGGTTGAATGGTGACTTTCTGGGTCGGCGTCGGATCCTTGGAACGAGTATTTAATTGAGCTTGCTGCGGATAATCCTTGCCAATCATTCGGTTAAAGACAATGGCAATCACCATCAGCAAAATTGAATTGAGCAGTACCGGATAAAATACAAAGGCATAACCCAGTTCATGCACCGGCTGGCCACCCAGCACTGCGGTAATGGCCACGGCGCCACTCGGTGGATGCAGGGAATCCGTGGTCATCATCAGGACGATCGCCAAGGCCACGGCTACACTAAAAGCCTCAGTCGGACTAGCTATGAATAAAGCGCAACTCACCCCAATCACCGCAGCAATGGTATTCCCGACCAGAATATTCCAGGGCTGTGCCAGAGGACTGGCCGGCACCGCAAACAGCAATACCGAGGATGCGCCCATCGGAGCAATATACCAGGCTTCAAAATCCCCCAGAATCCATAAACTCAGCAAAGACGAAACTACCAAACCCAATAGTGCGCCAGCTCCGCAGAGCAACCGGTCTTTGAGTGGAAGGACTTTGAAATTGGGTTTTAAAGTATTGAGCCAGTCGAGATGGGAGTGAAACACAATGCGCCTGATCTTATTGTTTATAGATTTTGGGCATTATAGAACCAAGCAGGAGGAAAGGCATCTGTGTTTTACATCTTTTCACCATTCGCGAATACATGCTTTTTAAAACAATATTTCACTCAGGTTAAAACATTCATCCTACTTTTTATAGAATGATCACTTCATCACCGATAGTCATTTGCATAGAAAAATCCTTTTTACCATGCTGCTTAAATCGTTGTTCAAAAAATTTTTAAAACAACCTACTGGCTCATTTCAGGTTGAATCAGAGGCTGGATTTTTAACAGTTCGACCTCACCATAATAGGTTGAAAATGCCACATCTCCGGCATCGACTCCAGTACCGATCCGAATAAGATTTTCGACCGGAGCCAAACGGGTCGGATCAAACTGCACCCAGCCACCGTCCAAATACGCTTCAAAAATGGCATGAAAATCGGGTAGAAACTTTTCAATTTCCACATAACCGACCACCATGCGTGCCGGAATTCCCAAGGCACGGCACAGCGCAATGCCTAAATGGGCAAAGTCACGGCATACGCCTGCACGATGCACTAGTACATCTGTGGCAGTGGTAAACTGGTCGGAACTGCCAGACACATAAAAAATATTGTTATAAATCCACTGTTCAATCGCCTTGACACGCGTATAGCCCGGTGTCATCCAGCCAAATGAGCGTTTCGCCATTTCCAGCAATAAATCTGAATTACAATAACGGCTGGCCAGCAAATAAGGTAATACTTCATCGGGCAGCTTAGGAATGGCTACTTCTTTCAGACCTTGCTGTAGCTCCAGAGAGAGGCTCGGTTGACGAACCACTGTCGCCGTATAATTCAGCTCAAAAGCCTCACAGGGTTCGACCTGTAGCCGAACATGACGGTTTTGATGCTGAGTATCCTGGAATTCATGCCATGCTACGGGCAGATTAAAGCTAAGTTTTTCTTCGAGAATATTCTGATCAGGATGATGTGCCGCCTGAAGCATAAAAATAAATTCTGTCGGTTGCACGACCTTGTATTTTAAATGGCATTGAATTTGGTAAGTGGTCATGAAGTTCCTTATTTTTAAGCATTATTATATTGCGTGAATATTAAACTAATTTTAGAGTCGCAATCGTATGAGATCCGTTGAACTTTATGACTCTCCGCTTAACAGCATGCCATACATCTGATTTATTCCTGATTTTCAGATCAGCCTGTATCGGCCAGTACAGCTAAAATCGCAGTAAGCTTCTAAATGCCGCGTATCCTTTAAGCCTGTTTTATTTTTTTCAAAAAAGTATCCGTACATTAACCCTTTGCCACTCCCCTGCAAAGTCCTTATAATTGAGCACAATTTTTCTCTAATTTTAAGTGGATGACCATGAGTCGCGCCATATCGCATATTGATACCTTCCAAGGCTTAATTCTTGCCTTACAAACTTACTGGGCGGAGCAAGGCTGCGTCATTTTGCAACCTTATGATATGGAAATGGGTGCAGGGACATTCCACACTGCGACTTTCCTTCGTGCACTGGGTCCTGAAACCTGGAATGCCGCTTATGTTCAACCGTCACGCCGTCCGAAAGATGGCCGTTATGGTGAAAACCCGAACCGTTTGCAACATTATTACCAATTCCAGGTGGTGCTTAAGCCAAACCCGGATAACATCCAGCAGCTTTATCTTGATTCATTAAAAGCGATCGGTATTGACCCACTGGTACACGACATTCGTTTTGTAGAAGACAACTGGGAATCTCCAACACTGGGTGCCTGGGGCTTAGGTTGGGAAGTTTGGTTAAACGGTATGGAAGTGACTCAGTTCACCTACTTCCAGCAAGTCGGTGGTGTTGAATGCTACCCAGTGACTGGTGAAATCACTTACGGTCTTGAACGTCTTGCAATGTACTTGCAAGGTGTAGATTCAGTTTACGATCTGGTTTGGACCAAAGGCCAGTTCGGTACGGTAACTTATGGCGATGTGTTCCATCAAAATGAAGTGGAACAATCGACCTATAACTTCGAATATGCCAACGTTGAAAAAATGTTTGAATTGTTCGATTTCTATGAAGCTGAAGCAACACGTTTAATTGAAGCGAAACTTCCACTTCCTGCATATGAGCAAGTCGTGAAAGCATCGCATAGCTTCAACTTATTGGATGCGCGTGGCGCGATTTCTGTGACTGAACGTCAACGTTACATTTTACGTGTACGTACTTTGGCACGTTCAATTGCAACAAGTTATGTAGCAGCACGTGCGGAACTTGGTTTCCCAATGGCTGAACCCGCATTACGTGATGAAGTGTTGGCACAATTAAAAGCGCAAGTTGAAGCAGAAGCGAAAGAAGCAAACAAGGAGAGCAAATAATGTCTAAACATACCGTTTTGTTCGAATTGGGTTGTGAAGAACTTCC
Organism: Acinetobacter lwoffii; assembly: GCF_024129355.1. GTDB lineage: Bacteria > Pseudomonadota > Gammaproteobacteria > Pseudomonadales > Moraxellaceae > Acinetobacter > Acinetobacter lwoffii_I. Next base: position 30,834 of record NZ_JAMXXP010000024.1, read on the forward strand.
ACCAAAAAGCTTAAAAAAATTACGTGATGCTTTACATGCAGAAACCGTAAAAGGCTTAAAAGATGCTGGTCTTGCTTTTGATTCAATCGAAGCTTATGCAGCACCACGTCGTCTTGCACTTAAAATCGTCAATGTTGATGCTGCACAAGCAGACACACAAAAACGTTTTGACGGCCCTGCTAAACAAGCAGCCTTTGATGCTGAAGGCAACCCGACTAAAGCACTTGAAGGCTTTATGCGTGGTCAAGGCATCACAGTTGATCAAGTATCGACTTTCCAAGCCGGTAAAGTTGAAAAAGTTTGCTATCTAAAAGACGTAAAAGGTCAAAGCCTTGACGTTTTATTGCCACAAATTTTACAAAATGCTTTAGACAACCTGCCAATTGCAAAACGCATGCGTTCTGCGGCGAGCCGTACTGAATTCGTACGTCCTGTGAAATGGGTTGTGTTGTTAAAAGACAACGACGTAGTTGATGCGACGATTCAAGATCACAAAGCCGGTAACGTGACTTTTGGTCATCGTTTCCACGCGCCAGAAGCGATCACTTTAACGCACGCTGACGAATACTTAAGCAAGCTTAAAGCAGCTCACGTTGTGGCTTCTTTTGAAGAGCGTCAAGCCATCATCGATCAACAGGTCAAAGCGCTTGCTGATGAAGTGAATGCGATTGCAATCGTCCCTGCAGATCTTCGTGACGAAGTAACCGCATTGGTTGAATGGCCTGTTGCGCTTCGTGCAAGCTTCGAAGAACGCTTCCTTGCTGTTCCTCAAGAAGCATTGATCACGACCATGCAGGACAACCAAAAGTACTTCTGTTTGGTAAATGCTGACAATAAACTTCAACCATACTTCATTACTGTGTCAAACATTGAGTCAAAAGACCCGACACAAATTATTGAAGGTAACGAGAAAGTTGTTCGTCCACGTTTGTCAGATGCTGAATTCTTCTTCTTACAAGATCAAAAGCAACCGCTTGCATCGCGTAAAGAAAAGCTTGCAAACATGGTATTCCAAGCTGAGCTTGGTACGCTTTGGAACAAGTCTGAACGTATTGCGAAATTGGCTGTTGCGCTTGCGCCAATTACAGGTGCTAACGCTGCTGATGCTGAAAAAGCTGCCCTTCTTGCGAAGTGTGACTTAACCTCTGAGCTTGTAGGTGAATTCCCTGAACTTCAAGGTATTGCGGGTACTTACTATGCACGTCTTGAAGGTGAAAATGCTGAAGTGGCTGAGTCTTTAGGCGAGCAATACTTACCGAAGTTCGCTGGCGACGTTTTACCGAAAACTAAGACAGGTACAACGATTGCCCTTGCGGATCGTTTAGACACGCTCACAGGTATTTTCGGTATTGGTCAAGCACCAACAGGTTCGAAAGACCCATTTGCACTTCGTCGTTCTGCGATTGGTATTCTTCGTCTTGTCACTGAAAACGAACTTGATGTGTCAATCGAAGACCTAATCAAGCTGGCTTTGGCTGCTTATGGCGATGTATTGAAAGATCACGACAAGACTTTGGCGGATGCTGTTGCATTCCTTGAAGGTCGTTACCGTGCGAAGTACGAAGACCAAGGCGTGGCTGTTGATGTGATTCAAGCGGTTCAAGCCTTGTCTCCAAAATCTCCACTTGATTTTGACAAACGTGTAAATGCGGTCAATCACTTCCGTGCATTACCTGAAGCGGCTGCGCTTGCTGCTGCGAACAAACGTGTTGCGAATATTCTTGCAAAAGAAGCAACACCTGAAGGTGCTGTGGTTGAAGCGAATCTGGTTGAAGATGCTGAGAAAGCATTGTTCGCTGAACTTGCGAAAATCACGCCTGTGGTTGAGCCGTTATTTGCTGCTAAAGACTACACTGCTGCCTTGTCTGCACTTGCTGCTCTTCGTGCGCCAGTGGATGCATTCTTTGACGGCGTAATGGTGATGGCTGATGATGCTGACCTGAAAGCAAACCGTTTACGTATGCTTGCTCAGCTTCGTGACTTGTTTACAAAAGTGGCTGATATTTCGGTGTTACAGCACTAAGCTTTAATTGCTTGAAGTTTAAACAAAACCCCGCTATAAATTAGTGGGGTTTTTCATAAAAAATGGATAATGATAAATTTAGAAGCTGATCTTATAAATCTGTTTATGACTGGTGAGGAGTTTTCAGTTAATGATTCAGGTCATGGATATAAAGATACGACGATCATAACCTGCAATGGTTATAGTTTTAAATTCAAACAACATGATATTAATCTAAAACCTATTAATTTTTGCAATCAAACATTAATCACTACTACTGTCAGTATTAACAATATTCCTAAAGAAGAAATCGAAAAAGTTTTAGAAACAATAGATAATATATGTTGGCTATTATCTTTTGCCCAACAATGTCCAATTTATCGCTGTAACTACAAAATAAGCAACCAAAAAATAGAATCCTTAAATTGCTCAGCTATCCTAATTAATCCCCCGAAATACATTATTGAAAATAGAGGAAAATGCATAAAATTCTTTATTGAACAAGTCTATGAAAGATTTATAAAAATTAAAGCTACTCGTCTTTTAACCACTGTTTTTGGATATTTATGTGAAGCCAATAAGTATCATTTAGCACTAGAATCGAAACTCATTTTGCATTACGTATTAATTGAAAATCTAAAATATACTTTTGCCAAAGATCAGGGATACAAAGAAAAAGGTGGATCTTTTTCTCATCCAACTTATCCAAATCTTAATCATTTATGCCCTGACAAAACTGAGTATTGTTTTGATGAAAACACTGGTTTATGGATACACAAAAAGTATGGAAAATGTGGTTCTAGTGAAATGACGAGAAGGATGTTTGAATTTATTAGAATTCGACGAGCTGAGATAAGTACTATTTTAAAAAAGCGAAATAAAATCATTCACGAAGGTATTTTATTAGCATTCTCAGATCCTACTTATTCACAAACAGCAATTGAAGACTTACACAATGTAAGTGATTTACTGCGACAATATATGCTTACTCTTTTAGGTTATAAAGGTTCTTATTTTAGGAGTAGAGATCGGTTCGGCTGTTCTGTATGTTTGATTTAATATCCAAGTAGCGAAATTTCATACAATTCCCTATACTCAAACTAACAACACTCAACAAGAAAGAATCATATGAAATTTAAAACACTCATTCTGACTGGTCTTGCGAGTATCGCAGTTACAGCTTGTACATCTGCACCCAAAATCCCACAGCTTCAGGTTGGCGTCTTACAGGAAGTCCAAAACCTCGAAGTAGTTCCAGCCACGACCAACAACAAGGCCAAACTGACCAAATTCCTCGACAAATGCGTGATTGAATTTACCGGCGATATCGGCAATAACCGTGTCATTGAACAATGGTCATTTAAAGGCATGACTCTAATCGATGCCGGCTCAGCGACTTTCCAGCGCGACGGTACTAGCACTGCACAAAAATTTGACCTGCACGATGCAGGGGTACAGAAGAACTTTGTCAGCTTACGCGAACATTTCGCCAAAGATGCCCTGACACAATGTGACTAAAAAGATCGCCTTGTTTCTAGTCTAAGAACAGGGCTTTTATTTTGCTAAAAATCAATTCGACACTTGGGCTAATTTCTACTGCCCTTTCTTTAAAAATTACAATATTTCGGCACAGATCAACCTGAAAGCTCTGCACTCTTCACAGGATATTCATTGTTTTTGACCAATTATCCGTTACACTGAAAAACAAACTCAGACCGCACTTAGACGAATTCGAGGTCGATCCATAATGAATATCAAAACCCCAATTATTTTAACGACAGCTTTGATGCTTTCTGTTCCAGCATTTGCACAAACCACGACTCAGTCTGCTAAACCGGTTAAGCCTTATGGTGAAAATCCGAACCTGCTGCATGTCTTTGCTTATAAAGCACAGGAAGGCGTGATTAATACTGCCGAGAAAGTCGGTGAAGCAACGGAAAAAGGCATTGCTAAAATCAAGCCAGGGGTAGACCGTGCCTGGAGTAATACCAAGTCTGCAACCTCGGATACACTGCAAAAAGTAGATCAGGGTGCAACTCAGGCAGCCCAGCAAACCGGTCAGAAAATTCAGCAGACCAAAGAAGTTTGGCGTGGCAATTCACAGCAGGCGCCTATTGTTCAGCAGCCTTTAAGTGAGTCCTCTGCTGCCCCACAACAAACAACCACCCCACAAATGCAGCCTCAATCTGATTCAGGTTCAGCGACCAGTTATGCGGTAACCGATTGATAAGAAAAGCCCATGATGGGCTTTTCTTATTTTTAGAAAATAAAACTATTACCTTGTATCGATACGATTTATGAATTGACCTGTCGAATCGGCTGACCTTGTTTAAATGCTGCTACATTTTCCACCATCTGATCCACAATCCGTTGTCGTGCATCAACACTGCCCCACGCATTATGCGGTGTCACAATCAGGTTGGGAATCGTTGAATCAAGTAGTACATTGCCCTGTTTCGGTGGCTCTACCGTGAGTACATCCGTCGCTGCACCGGCAATCTTGCCTGCACGCAGAGCCTCAACCAATGCCGCTTCATCAACAATTCCACCACGCGCACAGTTAATTAAAAATGCACTGCTTTTCATTGCATCCAGTTCAGCATGACTGATTAAATGGTGGGTATCTTCAGTGAGTGGACAATGCAAAGTTAAAAAATCGACTTGAGGAAGCAGCTCGGTAAATGGGATACGGGATGCATCCGCCGGACGATTTGGCAGCGCGGCAATAAGCACTTTCATGCCAAAGGCCTCGGCCAGTTTCGCCACCGCATGACCCAGTTCGCCATAACCCACAATGCCCAATGTTTTTCCGGCCAGCTCGACAATTGGCGCATCCAGCAAACAGAACTGACTGGCTTTTTGCCATTCGCCTTGTTCTAATGCACGTTGATAAGACAGGAATGAAGTCGCCAGATTGAGCATCAACATGATGGTATGCTGCGCGACTGCCGAAGTGCCATAAGCCTGACAGTTACACACGACGATCCCTTGCGCTTTGGCCGCCTCAAGGTCGACATTATTGGTGCCGGTTGCAGAGATTAAAATGAGTTTGAGTTGAGGGCATTGCTGAATCGTAGCTGCATCGATCATCACCTTATTCGTAATGATGACATCGAAACCAGCTACACGGGATGCAATCTCGGCAGCCGAGGTCGCCGGATACAAAACCAGTGAATCAAATACTGCATGCAGTGCCTGAAAGTCCAAATCCTGCTGGTCTAAAGAAGCATAGTCTAAATAAACGGCTTTCATGGCTATTCCCTCAATCCTGTTTGACAATTTATGTCTGTCATTTAAAACAAGTCATTGAGGCTTTTCAACCTGTTTCCAGCCTGATGCAATTAATCCAGCGGTTTATCCATATGATTACGTAGTGACTTGCGAATTCGATACACCACATACACAGACAGAATAATCATAAAGATGATGGACGCACTGACCATGATCACTGCAGGATGCACAGTTTCTGCATGCGCCAGATTGGGTAGAACCAAACCGAAGATAAAACATACTTGCATCATCCGAGTCGCTTGCATCATAGAGATCCCCTTCTTCGTTTCAACCATCGGGAACGATATAATTGGTTTATTATTTATACCGCTTATCTCTATATTATGCCAAGCTCATAACAAGTCAAGTAATTGTTTTTTATAAAAATTTTAGTTAATCTATCTCGCTGTGCGTCATAAACTGCGTATTTTTGTCACTATCGTTGATAAAAGCAGCAGCACCATACTCATTGGTACTCAGATTCAGCTGCTTATAGCTAAACATATAAAAATCGCTATAACGCTTCATTAAAATCGGGTGCATACCCAGACTGAGCTCATCCTGTTCCTTGATCAGTTTCATGATATGCCGGTCGTTCATCACCACCAGATAACGTTCATCATTCAGGTTAATGCTCAATAAACCATTACCTTTGGCATAAATCGGAATCAGGAATTTATGGTTCAGGGCAATTGCGCCTTCTGCATAACTTTCGATTTTATGGCTGATGACATTAAATACCAGACCATGCCCATACTGGTCCAACAGCAACTGACGATTTTCCTGCGGCAAATTCACATGAATGCCCAGTTTGAGCAGGTCATGCTGATCAACCTGTTTATTGCGCAAAAGTTCCCGTAAAATTACCTGTTTCTGGCTGGCATCAAAAAACTGGTTATCCAGTTGCAGATCGTTATTTTTCAGAATGTGTCCTAAGGCCATCCGGTGTCGTGGCAAGACATTTTCAATCACTTTTCGATAATAGAACTTGCTGTTTTTCTTGACCCGACGCATTTTCTGATAGAAATAGCTTGGCTCATATTCATGCACCAAGAAGTCATAGAGCAACTCGGAACTGGCCAAAACTGCGATCGCATCATGTCCGGTAAAAGGCAAATGTAGCACATGATGATGCGGAATCAGCGCCTCTAATTTCAGATAATGGGCCCGATCTTCGGCACAGTAAGGATCATAGACAATAATATATTCGCAGGCATTATCGATATCTTCGGCTGCAACCCGCATATTTGTATTCAGCTCTGGCTGATAGAACATGTTATAGCGGGCATCGTGTACATCTTCCGGATCAATCGAGTATTGCGGCACCATCGCCACCACCCGTTGTACGCCCAAGGCACGGGAATATTTAATCGCGGCATAGCCACCCATCGAGCCACCATAGGCAATACGCTGCTGAAACGGCGCAATCAGATCTGCGATGGCTTGCAACATGTTCCACATGGAACCTTGCGGAAACCAGGATTTATGCTTGGGCATAATGCCAAGCACATTAAACTCGAATTTCGCCAATGACTTTTCTGCATTGATGTTGAGGCCCTTGGCACGGGTAATCAAATCGCCAAATGAAAAAATCAGTTCTGAAGAGGATCCCGGCATAAAAATCGCGCGTATATGTTCATCTTCAAAAACAATCTGCTTGTCCATAACTTTCCCATGCTGGTAAATCGAACCCTTCCACAACAATTCAGTCAATGAACGCTGTCAAAAAAGTGAATATGCTATTTTATATCGATCAAAAAGATTAAAAAGCGCAAAATATGACACAATCATTACATCCTGCAGCAAAACGGGGTTTTAGTGCATCGGCTGAGCTCTATCAGCAAGTGCGTCCCGATTATCCGGCAGAAATCAGCCAATGGCTGAGTGAAACGCTGGCTTTGCCTGCAGATGTGCATCTTTTGGATTTGGGTAGTGGCACCGGCAAGTTTATTCCCTATTTACGCCCGCTCAGTAAGCACATTATCGCGATTGATCCTGTTCCGGAAATGCTGGCTCAATTAAAACAGGCGCATCCGGACATTCATGCTCTTGAAGGTGTTAGCCATCAACTTCCCCTGCCCGATCATAGCCTGAATGCGGTATTTTGTGCACAGTCATTTCACTGGTTTGCCGATTCTGCTACCTTACAAGAATTAGACCGGGTACTCAAACCGCAGGGGTATCTGGTGTTAATCTGGAATCAGCGCGATACTCGGACAGACTGGGTTCAGGCCTTGGCCGATTGTATTGCCCCCTTGGAAGGCGATACGCCGCGCTATCATAGCGGCACCTGGCGCGAGGTCTTTGCACAGCAAACGCTATTTCAGCCCTATGCAGAAACCACAATGACCCAGCAACAGCATGGCAGTGTCGAGCAGGTGGTATCCAAGCGGCTGCTCTCGACTAGTTTTATTGCAGCCATGCCTGAACAGCAGCAGGCACAGTTAAAACAACAATTTGAACAGATCATCCAGCAATATACAGCCAAAAGCGCAGAGGAAATGATCGATTTTCCTTATGTCACCCATATCTATGTGTTCAAGAAAAGTAATTAAAAACAGGAGGCGATCATGCATAAAATACCAGGAATGACACGAACGCTGTTGTTCGCTGCGGCCATGCTGCTGATGGCATGTGACCAGAAAACGACCGAAACTCCGACTGAAGCGACAACAGATAATACGGCTTCAGATCAAGTCATGCAGGAACTGAAAACCGAGCCACTGAAAGACTTCCCTAAAACTGCCGATGATCCACATGATATTGCTGCATTGACGGATTATGAACAGCGCTTTCAGGAAATGAGCAGCGACCTGGAAAAAGAATTAAACAGCATGCGCGATGATGAAAATATGACAGAAGAATTTGTCCAGCAACGTCAGCGTGATCATGTCCAGTCAGCATTGAATATGTTGAAGGCTTTAGAACTGAAAACCGAACAGGGCCGTTATATTCAGGGCTTAATGTATCAATACTGGGAACATCAGGACAAATTACTCAATACTCCCAAGACTCAAGCTACACCCGTGAATGAAGCCAGTGAGAATGTCAAAGGTCTAGGGAAATATCTACACGCCCAAGAACAACTGGAACGCTGGCGTTCGCAATATCCGGATCTCGCCAAGAAAGAACCAGCTTCCCGGCAAGTGAAGGAATAGTCTAGGATGCTAGATTGGCACACAGCTTAGATAAAATACAAAAATAATCTAAGCTGAACTGGCAGCTTTAAAACAGCGTGAATGAACAAGGCCGGATCTGTTGAGTCTGCATTCAGTATAAATACTAGATCATCCTAGCTATAAAATGACTTAATCTGCTGTCAGAAACTGATGCACACCTTCACCCGCTGCACGCCCTGTGGCAAAACAGGCTGTCAGTAGATAACCGCCGGTCGGTGCATCCCAGTCCAGCATTTCTCCGCAAAGAAATACATGTGGGTTAGATTTCAATTGTAGCTGTTCTGACAACACTTCACGCTTGACACCACCTGCACAGCTAATCGCCTCTTCAATCGGGCGGAAACCTGTGAGTGGAAGGGTCAAATGTTTAATTTTTTTGGCTAATTCAGCAGCATCTTGCCATACCGCTTTGGCTACCAATTCCCGTACTAAGGCCGCCTTGGCACCGTCCAATCCAGCTTTACGCCAGACATTAGTTAAAGACTGCTTCTTACTTGGCTGTAATTTTTGCGCAAGCTGTTCCATGCTTTGATTTGGGAAGAGGTCCAGATGCAGCTGCATCGGCTGCCCCTGTTTTAGTTGCTCGCGTAAACCCCGACCCTGCTTATAGATCAGGCCACTTTCCAGACCGTAATGGCTAATTACGATATCGCCGATGGTCTTTTCACCTTGCCCAACCCATGCTGCAACACGTTTCAGCGGCTGACCAAAGACTGGCTGCATAAACCGAGACCAGGGATATTCCACTCCGGCATTACTGGCCTGAAATGGCTCAATTTCATCCGGTTTCAGCCAGGCTTGCCATGCCCCATCACTACCCAACGCTGACCAAGACACTGCGCCACAAGCCAGAATAATGGCATCAAAATCTTCAATGCGGTATTCATTATTTTTCAGATCATGCAGCTCAAGCTGTTGCTGCTGCAACTGGCTGACTTTATGTCGGTAATGAAACTGGATACCATGACTGGCCAAACGCTTGAGCCAGGCACGCAGCAAGGGCGCGGCTTTCATCTCTGTGGGAAATACCCGGCCAGATGAACCGATATAAGGTTCAATACCGAGCTGTTTCATCCAGTCTTGAATCCAGACCGCATCCCACTGTTTGATCCAAGGGGACAACCACTCCACCTGATCATAACGTTGTACAAACTCTGGCACAGGCTCGGCATGGGAAATATTCAGGCCGGTCTTGCCTGCCATCAGGAATTTTCGCGCAGCAGACGGTTTTTGCTCATAGACATGCAGCTCATAATCAAACTGACTGAGCACTTCTGCTGCCATTAAGCCTGCGGGGCCTGCGCCCACAATAGCAATGCGTTTGCTCATCTGCTTATTCCGAGACGGTGGCATTCTGCCCTTGCAAAGGCTGGAAATCATCAAAACGTGTCACATAACTTTCAGGCTTGCTGATGATCAGTTGCTGGCATAATTCGCCGCGTTCCAGATATTTAATTTCAAAATGGGTGCGCGCCGAATCTGCAGCAATCACTTCTTTGACAAAAGGCAGCTTCCAGAGCTCTCGCACCTGTATTTCTGCTTCTTCGATATAGGCAGGAATATTACTGGCCAAAGTAATCGTTCCCCCGGTTTTCAGGCGTGAAAGCAGAAACTCAAAAAATGGCATATTGACCCAGCGCTGTGCCGGATTATGCGGTTCAGGATTTGGATATAAAATAAAGAATTGTTCTACCTGCTGCGGATACAGTGCATGTACGATCCACGGTAAAGCATCGGCATGAACGGTTTGTAAATTAGTTTGACCCTCAACAGCATGCTGTTTTTGCATCGCCAGAAATTTTTCACGGGTACGTTCAATTGCAATCAGTTGAGTATCGGGATTGTTCTTGCTGAATAACAAGGCATGTTTACCTTTACCAGCTCCCACTTCGACGCAGACCGGTTCAGGACTGATGCTTTGAAAATCACGGGGCGCATGCATACGCTGTGCTTGAAATTGACGAATCGGCATAATCAGATCAAACTAATAAAAACCGCATAAGTCTAACAAGTGCGGCTATATTTGCCTAATCGAACCTTTATTTTTCTTTGGAGTCGTCCCATGCCTACCACTTTAAACTGTCCGCGCTGTGGCAAGCTGACCACATGGGAAGATAATGAATTCCGTCCTTTTTGCTCAGAACGTTGCAAGATGATTGATCTAGGCGCTTGGGCCAATGAGGAATATAGTTTGCCTACTCAGGATGCACCACAAGCCGACAACAGCGAAGAATAAAATGTCTTCCCTGTCGAAAATTCTGTCTGAAAGCAGAATCTTGTCGAAATTAAGTAAATAAATCATATGGATTTTATAAAATTACTTAGATAAAGCAACACGAATTAACATCATTCATAAAGCTTTAGCATTATTGTTCTATTCTAAATTTTCACATTATTTTTAGAGCAATAATATGGGTTATATTATTTTAAAAATCATATTAATTGGGGTTGGTCTACTCGCACTTCTTTCGTTGGGAGTCGGCATTTTCCAACAAGATAGTTTATTTATTGTATTGGGTGTGCTTTTTGCTTTTGCCGCTTGGCTCATACACATGCAAACGCGTCAACTTCGTAATAATCCCTTTTCAGAATAAAAATAAAAGACCAAATGGTATTGGTCTTTTATTTACGCTTTTAACCCGCTTTACCTGCAACAAAAGGATTATGCTGCTTTTCAAAACCAATGGTGCTAATCGGACCATGTCCTGAAATGAATTGGGTTTCATCTGGCAGGCTGAAACATTCTCGCTGAATTGAATCTAAGAGCTGTTGATGGTTACCACGCGGGAAATCAGTCCGCCCGATTGAGCCTTTGAACAAGACATCACCTGTCCATAACAAGTCATAATTTTTGTTATAGAACATCACATGACCCGGCGTATGGCCTGGAGCAAAACGCACTTCGAACTCTTCATTGCCGAGTTTGAGTACTTCACCACCTTCCAGCCACTGGGTCACTTCGACTTTTTCCGGAATCGGGAAGCCATAACGTGCAGACACTTCCTGAATCATGTCAAGCCAGAAGGCATCTTCTTTATGTGGTCCAATCAACGGTACATTCCAAGCCTTTTTTAATGCACCCACCGCACCCGCATGATCCAGATGGCCATGAGTGAGCCACAAGGCTTTAACCGTTAAACCCAGCGCTTCAACTTCAGCTTTCAGTTTTTCAGGTTCGCCCCCTGCATCAATCAAAATGGCTTCTTTAGTGTCCGCATCCCAAACGATGGAACAGTTTTGCTGAAATGCAGTAACTGGAACAATTTTGACTTGTAACATGGGGTGAAAAACCTCGGGCAAGTTAATGGGCAAGTGTCTGTGTCAATGCATCCAGATTAGCCTGTAGTAGACTGTTGAGCAATCGCAAATGATCTTCACGGCTATTTAATGCCGGAATATAGCTATAGCTTTCTCCGCCTATTGCTTTAAAAGTCTCGGCATTTTCGATTGCCAGCTCTTCAAGCGTTTCCAGACAGTCCGCGGAAAATGCCGGACTCATCACTTGAACTGATTTCACCCCTTGCTTGGCCCAATCTTCGAGCAAAACATCGGTATAGGGCTTGATCCATTCCTGCTTGCCAAAACGTGACTGGAAGCTGATCGCATATTGATCTTCGCTTAAACCAAGGGTTTTAGCTAACAGCTTGCCCGTGATGCGGCAACGGTCGGCATAAGGATCACCTTTATCGGCATAGGGCTGTGGAATGCCGTGGAAAGACATTAACAATTTCTCTGGCTGACCATGAATTGCCTGATAGTCACGTACACTTTGAGCCAGCGACTGGATAAATAAAGGATGTTGATAATAATCCCGGATCACTGTCAAACCGGGTAAATTGCGCTGTTTCACCACCCATTTCGCCACTGCATCGTATAGAGGTGCGGTCGAAGTGGCAGAATATTGTGGAAACAAGGGAAATAGAATCACGTGTTCCTGTGGCTGCGCTGAGACCTGTGCCAAGACATCCTGAATATTCGGATTGCCGTAGGTCATTGCAGGTACCACATTCAGTTCAAACTGCGGATAAAGCTGGGTGAGATGCGTCTTGACTGCTGCGACCTGCTCAAACAGAATTTCACGCATCGGCGAATCCTGTCCCCATACTTGCGCATAGGCCTGTGATACCCGCTTTGGACGGAAAGGCAAAATGAATAAGCGCAGAATGATTTGCCAGATCGGTTTGGGAATTTCAATCACACGCTGATCAGATAAAAACTGCTTGAGGAAACGGCGTACCGCTGGAATCGTAGGCTCATCTGGTGTGCCCAAGTTTGCCAATATAATCGTCACTTTCGCTTTAGCAGGAGAATACATTCAGTTCGTCCGTCAGGATATCAACCCCTGTACTTTAACAGCTTTTTATTTATTCTCTCTATGGATTAATACGCTGACTTATATTGAAAAGTGCGATCTAAATCCAGCAAGCTGCTGTCCAGCAACTTTTGCGCTTTTGGCGTGATCTGCCACAGCATGCGCTGTCGGTCATCACGACCGGATGGCACAATCCAGTCATTCTGGCGCATTTGAATTTTTAAACTATGCAAGGCACGAATATTCATCTGGGCACGCGCGACAGCATGCGCACGCGGCATCTGCACCCGTGCATCCTGCAGACCGGTTTCATTCAGATATTCATTCATGCGCTTCGAGAAAAACTCTTCAGGGGTCGGATTGACAAAAGTTGAACCCAATAACGCCAACAATTGTGCCCAAGTCAGTTTTTTATGGACTTTGATTTCTTTAAAATTACCATCCTGATAAGCATGCATCCGGTATTCAAAAGAAAAAATTTCATGCATCGCCACTTTGGGCAGGCTCAGGAATGGATCGACTTCTGCAGTTCCGCCATCGCGTTCCAGTTGCGCCACTTTAGCTTTCAGCTGATCAATCTCGTCATGCAGCGCCTGGGTGTTTTGCGGACGCACCCAGCCGGTCACCGGATAGCGCTCCAGCATTTGTGGCATGTTAAAACGCACTGCCATTTCCAGATCGCGCAGGCTGCGGTAAGTAAAAACCTGATCCACTTCCTGCTGTAACAGTTGACGGAATTCCTTGAATTTTTCCTGTAATTCCGGTTTGGCATCATGCAATGCACTTTCACGTGATGCCGGATCATCATGCATAAACACAATAATCGGTTTTTGCTTGGTCACTGCATAAATATATTCGAGATGCATATAGCCGACACCCGATACCGACTGCTCCCCATACTGGCTTCCCAGCAGAATCACGACATAATCACAGTCATCAATCTGGCGGCGTGCAAATGCAGTATTCAGCGGTGTACGCTGTTCCAGTCCCCACGAGAAAAACCCCATTCCTACCAGTGTTTGAGACAGAATGATACGCTCCGGTTGCATTTCTGCCCCCGAGGTTGAGATGAACACTTGGTACCGTTTATCCAGCATGGGCTATCCTCTTCTCCTGTACATTTGCGTAAAAAATGCATCATCACATGCTTCTTTACCCAATATGGCCACCCCAGAATCAAAATATCTTTCTTTTTAAATTATAAAAATGAGTTTTAAACTGCACTCATATTACTGACCTGCCATTTTAAATCGGCCGGAATCAGGTGCTGCAAAATCGGTCGGAGCTGTTCAGCATTCTGCCCACTCACCACCAATTCAATTTTCACGCTTTCTTTAGACTCATGCTCAAATAATAACCCATTTTTAATTAAAATTCGGGCCGTTTGTCTTGCAACCGCGAATCCTGAGTCAATTAATGTCAGCTTTTGACCAAAAATATACTGAATTGACGATTTTAGGAAGGGGTAATGTGTACATCCTAATACTAAATAATCAGCGCCCTGATCTACAACTGGTTGTAAAATCTCTTTTAATGTCTGCAAACAGGCTGCACTCATCTGCTCTCCAGCCTCAACAAAAGGCACCAGATCCAGACTGGTCACAGGCAGGACTTTGACTTGAGCCGGTTCGGCAAAACGGGAAATGACATCTTTAATCAGCTGGCCGCGGAAGGTTGCAGGCGTGGCCAATACCGCCACAGTTTTCGACTGGGTATTCAGGACGGCCGGTTTAAGTGCGGGTACTAAACCGATAATCGGAAAGTTTTCACCATAATAGTCACGCAAATAATCCAGACTAAAAGCGGAAGCGGTATTACAAGCCACCACCGCAACTTTACAACCTTGACGATAAAGCCATTCAATCGCCTGAGCCGTCAAGGCACGAATTTCCTGATCATCTCTCGGGCCATAAGGCACATGCGCAGTATCCGCATAATAGACAAAGCGTTCATTAGGCAAATGGCGGGCAATTTCCAGGGCGACTGACAAGCCGCCTACGCCTGAGTCAAAAATGCCAATAGGCGCATCTGCCGTGGCATTGGGCATCTGGTCTAATAACTGGGAAATTGGTTGAATAGCGCTCATAACGTTGCAGGTAGCTTGTTTGAAATTTCTAGCGATCAAGCTTAAACCTCAGGTGCTCAAATGCAAGTCTAAATCACCACTTTTCAAACTTAAAACGGTTTCGCCTGCCGGATTTTCATCAAGCTCTCCCATCTCGACCAGATGTAAAAATGCCGCACGCTGAATCAGGGCATTAATCCCAAAACGCACATGCACATAAGGCCGCAACTCACCTTTGTATTCACGCATAAAGATTGGATGTTCAGCATCAACAACAATCAGGTCTTGCGTGGTCGTGCCCAGTTGCAGATAAATCCTTCCATTAATTTCAACCTGATCGACCTGATTGACAAATAAAGGTTCATCTTCAACTTCAATTTCAATCATTTCTACCGGTGTTTTTAGATAGAATTTATCGTTTTCTTTCCAGAGTACCGTTGCAAACAGGTCAATCATCGGCTGACGCTTGATCAATTGACCTTCGTGCCACCATTCGCCGTTGGCTAAAACCTTCAGATCCATGACGCCACAATGCTTTGGCTGCCATTGCTCCAAAGGGGGAATTGACCTTTTGTGACTGCCCTGTGCATCTTTTAAGTATTGTGCGATATCCATTAAATTTTTATCATCGGGATAAGTTACTTTTTTCGTCGGATTTGTGCTGGGTACTGGCTTATCCATAAAAGAAGACCTTAATGACGGAAAAATAATATGTTTCAGCCAATTGGCTAAAACCGGCTTTAAAACTATACTAGCCCAGATTATCAAAGACACCAGCATTTTTGTGTCTAGGAACCAAGAACACTTATGGCAGCACCCAACCATCCGGTTATGGTTGCCACCGAATAGTAATATGAGGAGTCCTACATGGAACACATCGAACGTGAATCGATGGAGTTTGACGTCGTCATCGTAGGCGCAGGCCCTGCGGGTCTTTCTGCTGCGATCAAAATCCGTCAACTTGCAATTGAAAACAACTTAAACGATTTGTCCGTTTGTGTCGT
>NZ_JAMXXP010000025.1 GCF_024129355.1 Acinetobacter lwoffii
AAAAGCTTTATTTTCACCCGATAAAATACCCATAAAACAAGAGGAAGCTCAAATGAGCTTCCTCTTGTGAAAAATTGTGGGACAGCAATGGACCTTAGGTCGCTTTTTTAATGAGCTAAATCTGCTGCTGTCCGCGATAAGATAGAGCTTCCGAAAGATGCTGACTTTGAATATCTGGACTTTGATTTAAATCGGCAATGGTGCGTGCAACACGCAAGACCCGATGATAGCCACGTGCTGATAAATTCAGTTTTTGCTGAGCCATTTCAAGTATATTCTGAGCAGACTGATCTAACGAGGCATATTGCTCTAGCTGCTTTGGACTCAAACTTATATTCAAGCTATTTTGCCGTTGCATCTGAATTTCATAGGCCGCAATGACGCGTTGTCTGACCGTTTCGGAGTCTTCGGCGGGTCGATTGTCCTGTAGCTCATGTGCCTGTAATGGCGGTACATCAATATGCAAATCAATCCGATCCAGCAACGGGCCTGAAATCCGGTTCTGATAGCGTTTAATACTTTCGGGTGAACATTGGCAGCGGATATCTTGATTAAAGGCATATCCACACGGGCAGGGATTCATGGCAGCCACCAACTGGAAATTGGCCGGAAAGGTAATTTGGCGTGATGCTCGGGAAATGACGATTTCCTTCGCTTCCAAAGGCTGCCGTAAGACTTCCAGAACTTTGCGGTCGAATTCAGGCAGTTCGTCCAGAAATAAAACCCCTAAATGCGCTAGGGTAATTTCTCCTGGCTTGGGGTGTGAGCCGCCACCGACCAATGCTACCGCCGAAGCAGTATGGTGGGGTGCTCGAAAAGGCCGTTGCCCAAAAGGGTGATTGGCATTCGCCACCGAATAAATACTGGCGACTTCCAGATTTTCCTGCGTCTTTAAGGGTGGCAAAATACTGGCCAATCGGGAGGCCAGCAAGGTCTTGCCTGTTCCGGGTGGGCCTCGAAACAGCAGGGAATGACCACCTGCCGCGGCAATTTCTAAAGCACGCCGTGGTCGTAATTGTCCTTTTACATCCGCAAGATCAAACTTATAAAAATGGTCTGTAGCAAGTGTACCGGATTCTATCTGCTGCAAGGGCTTTGTCTGGGAAAGATGTTCACACACCTCTTTCAGATGATTGGCTGCGAAGACTTTAAAATCAGGGAGCTGACAGGCTTCTTGGGCATTTGGGCCAGGCAGGATCAGTTGATGCTGGTCACTTTGACAGGCAATTGCAATACTTAAGGTACCGCTGACAGGACGTAATTGACCATCGAGGGCCAACTCGCCAATAAACTCCAGATACTCGGTACAATCTTCAGGCAGCTGCCCGGAGGCCACTAAAATACCTAAAGCAATCGGTAAGTCCAGACGTGAGCCATCTTTTGGCAGATCTGCAGGGGCCAGATTAATGGTCAGACGTTTGGTTGGAAATTGAAAGCCGCTATTCAAAATGGCAGAGCGTACCCGGTCTTTACTTTCACGTACCGCCGCTTCGGGAAGCCCCACTATAGTGAGCGAAGGCATACCCGAACTGACATGAACTTCGACTTCAATTAAAGGCGCATGCAGGCCCAGCAAGCCTCGCGTATAAATTTTGGCAAAAGACATTATTATTGTTCCAATTTGGTGCGTTATTTTTATAGTTCTGGTGTCTTTTATGCACTGTAGTTGTGCTTATTTTTTGTTCGAAATTCTCTCTTCTAATGCTTCCACCTGTTTGAGCAAATCATTCAGGCGATGATTGGCATTATTTAGGGCAGTACGCTGACGTTCTATTTCTTCTTTAGACACCAAATCCATTTTCGCCACAGCTTCATTTAACAAGGCACGGATATTATGTTCCAAATCTTTCTTAGGTTGTTCGACTTGCTGCAAAATTGCTTGTAATAAAGTTTCAATCATTGTCTGATCCATCGCCGTAGAAAGGAACCGACAGTTTAGCATTGCTAAAATGCAGACTATAGTATTTCAGACAAAATATAGACTTATTCGATTAAAGATATTGTAAAAATCCACATAAAAAATGTCTATTTTTTGAAGATTCAAAGTCTTTATCCGTATAAAATAAGGTATAAATAAACCACATGCCGGGCTTTCTAATTTCCCCCGACCTTAGGAATCTTGGCATGAAATTTGAACGTAAAACCTTACTGGTGAAATAAGCCGAAGGAAAACAAACATGAAGCTCGTAACTGCAATTGTAAAACCTTTTAAATTAGACGATGTTCGCGAAGCATTGTCTGAAATTGGTGTTCAAGGCATCACTGTAACTGAAGTGAAAGGCTTTGGTCGTCAAAAAGGCCACACTGAACTCTATCGTGGTGCTGAATACGTTGTAGATTTCTTGCCGAAAGTCAAAATTGAAATCGCGATTAGCGATGAAATGGTAGACGCGGTGATTGAATCTATTACTCGTGTGGCGAGCACTGGAAAAATCGGTGACGGAAAAATTTTCGTGACTAACTTGGAACAAGTCATCCGTATTCGTACAGGTGAAACAGGTGCAGACGCTGTCTAACTTGGCACGAAGTTTGCTGAGTACCTAATAACTCACAAAAACTTGGTTGGGGGATACGAATGAAAAAAATGCTACTCGCGTTCGGCATGGCCGGCGCTCTTTTTGGTGGTTCTGTTGCATGGGCTGAAGAAGCTGCAACAGCAACAACACCGACAGAAGAAATTGTGCTTGTTGAAGAAGCAGGCGATACCACAAATACAAAAACAGACACTACAGCAGCAATTGCTGAAGCAGCGCCAGTTGAAGCTGTAGCGCCTGCAGAAGAAGAACCAACTCTAGATACCGGCGATACTGCCTGGGTTTTAACCTCTACTGCTTTAGTTCTACTTATGACCATTCCTGGCTTGGCGCTATTTTATGGCGGTATGGTCCGTAAGAAAAACGTTCTGGCGACGATGGCACA
The DNA here is from genome assembly GCF_024129355.1 of Acinetobacter lwoffii. Lineage (GTDB taxonomy): Bacteria > Pseudomonadota > Gammaproteobacteria > Pseudomonadales > Moraxellaceae > Acinetobacter > Acinetobacter lwoffii_I. The sequence continues at coordinate 2,920 of NZ_JAMXXP010000025.1, forward strand.
TAGCTTTATTGCTGCGGCGGTGGTCAGTATTGCTTGGGTGATTATTGGTTATACCCTAGCTTTCGGTGAAGGCAATGCCTTTGTAGGTGGCCTGGACAAGTTCATGCTGGCTGGTATCACCACAGAGGCGCTTTCAGGTACGATTCCTGAAATCCTGTTTGTGATTTTCCAAATGACTTTTGCCATTATTACGGTTGCCATCATCAGCGGTTCGATTGCAGAACGTATGAAATTTGGTGCTTTCGTTGCTTTCATCGCACTTTGGGTGGTGATTGTCTATGCACCAATTACCCACTGGGTATGGGGTGGTGGCTGGTTAGGTAACGACGGCGCGCTTGATTTTGCAGGTGGTACGGTTGTACATATCAACTCGGGTGTTGCCGGTCTGGTAGCAGCGTATATGCTAGGCAAACGTATGGGCTTGGGTCGTGAATCTATGGCACCGCATAACCTGACGCTTACTGTGGTCGGTGCATCTTTACTCTGGGTAGGCTGGTTCGGTTTCAACGGTGGTTCTGCGTTAGGGGCAAATGGTTCTGCAGGCTATGCTTTGATCGTGACTCAAGTCGCAGCAGCAGCAGCAGCCATTTCTTGGTTAATCACTGAAAAACTGGCACGTGGTAAAGCTTCTGTACTGGGCGGCGTATCGGGTGCAGTTGCTGGTCTGGTGGTCATTACTCCAGCTGCAGGTTTTGTGACTGTAGGCGGTGCATTGGCGATGGGTCTGATCGGTGGTGTGGTGTGTTTCTGGGGGATTACCGCACTGAAACGCGCATTGAAAGCTGATGATTCTTTAGATGCTTTTGGTCTACATGGTGTAGGTGGTATTGTCGGCGCGATTTTAACCGCGTTCTTTGCCAGCGAATTCATCATGGGTGATAATGCCCCTGCCAATGTCATGCATCAGCTTTGGGTGCAAGTGGAAGGCGTACTGGCGACAATTGCTTACTCTGCGATCATGACCTTCATTATCCTGAAAGTCATCGACTTGATCATTGGAATCCGTGTGGCATCTGATGATGAGCGTATGGGTCTGGATTTAAGTCAACATGGCGAACGTGTCGAATAATAATAAATACACCATAATCAATATATAGTGTAAAACAGCCCGAATGGGCTGTTTTTTTCTATATGTTGCGTAAAACTCTACAAAGTTTGTAATTTTTGCTACACTCGGAATCCATCTGGATTTGTTCAATTAAACCGCTATGCATTGCCCATTTTGCAATACTGCAGACAGTAAAGTGATTGATTCACGCCTGGCAGCTGAAGGCTGTCAGATTCGTCGCCGCCGTGAATGTGTCAGTTGTAATGAACGCTTCACTACCTTTGAAAGCTATGAAGTGGTGATGCCGCGCGTCATCAAGTCGGATGGCAAGAATGAACCTTTCGATGAAGCCAAATTACGTCGTTCCCTGATGCATGCCTTGCAAAAACGTCCGGTGACCCAGGAACAGATTGAAACGGTGCTGAGCGATATCCAGCTACAGATTCGCCGTTTAGGCGAGCGTGACGTGAAATCGCGTACCATCGGTGAAATCGTGATGCAGTCTTTATTCGCACTTGATCATGTTGCTTATGTGCGTTTCGCTTCGGTCTATCAGGATTTTCAGGATGTCGAAGCTTTTCGTCATCAGATTGAACAGATGCAACAACGAGAATTACAAGAATAAGTATGGCTGAACTGAATCAAGATCAAATCTGGATGCAGCGGGCCATTGAATTGGCACGTCACGGGCAATATTCCGCCAAACCGAATCCGAATGTCGGCTGTGTCATTGTTAAAGAGGGCATCGTCATTGGTGAAGGCTTTCATCCTCAAGCAGGACAGCCGCATGCCGAGGTGTTTGCGCTGCGTCAGGCGGGTGAGCAGGCACGTGGTGCCACAGCTTATGTCACCTTAGAGCCTTGTGCGCATTATGGCCGGACGCCGCCTTGTGCCGAAGGTCTGGTGGAAGCAGGCGTGGCAAAAGTTATTGTTGCCTGTCCGGATCCCAATCCGCTGGTGGCCGGAAAGGGCGTACAGATCCTGAAAGAGGCTAGAATCGAGGTCGAGATTGGTATCTGTGAAGATGAAGCGCATCAGCTGAATCAAGGTTTCCTGAAAGCGATGGCGACTGGTCAGCCTTATGTGCGTTTAAAAATTGCCTCAAGCCTGGATGGCCGTACTGCCATGGCATCGGGTGAATCAAAATGGATTACCGGTGTGGAAGCGCGTCAGGATGTACAGCATTGGCGTGCAATTTCAGGCGCGGTGATCACCGGAATTGAAACAGTCCTTGCGGATGACTGTCAGCTGAATGTGCGGCAACTGGATGGCGTTGAAGATATCAAGACTGTGGTGCAACCGAAACGGATTATTCTGGACCGTCAGGGGCGTTTACCACTCAACGCAAAAATTTTAGCGCAAGCCGACACCGTGATGGTGATGGGGCCATTTCGTCAGGAGCTTGCAGACATAGGTGTGCTACACTTGCCGGTACAGCCTTTAGCAGAATTATTAAAGCAACTGGTTCAACAGTATCAGATTTATGATGTCTTGGTGGAAGCAGGGGCGACCTTATCTACCGCATTTTTACAAGAACAATTGGTTGATGAACTGATCAGTTATGTTGCACCAACCCTATTGGGTCAGTCTGCGCGTACCATGTTTAATGCAGAATTTAGCCATATGGCCGAACAACTCCGATTTAAGCTGCGCGATGTAACTCGCTTAGGTGATGACGTGCGCTTCAGGCTAATTCCTTTTCAAGAGACACTATGAGTTCAGAGTCTACGGTTTATCATAAACGTCGCCATGCGGCACGTACCACCGATGAATATCTTTTCCATCAGCTGGTTCCTTATTTGGGCAATAAGCGCCGTTTACTGCATTTAATTCTGGAAGCTCTGGAGAGTACAGGAACCCTGAAACGTAGCGATGGCCGTGCTCCGATTTTTGCTGACTTTTTTGCAGGTTCAGGTGTGGTTTCACGTTTGGCCCGTCAGAATGGCTATCGCGTCATTGCCAATGACTGGGAGCCATATAGCCACGCGCTGAATCATGCGGTATTGGCCTGTACGGAAGCACCAGCATTTAAAGAGCTGGGTGGTTATCAGAAAGCCATTGACTATCTGAACCGTTTGCCTGAAGTCAAAGGCTGGGTCACGCATAACCTCTGTCCACGTAATGATGAAATCTATGATCCAGCCCGTGACCGTTTGTTCTTCAAACGTCGTAATGGTATGCGTATTGATGCGATTCGTCAGCAGATTGCCGCCTGGCAGGCCCAAGGTGCAATTGATGATGTAGAGATGTCTGCATTGTTGGCCCCTTTGCTTTATTCCGCCAGTTTTGTCAGCAATACTTCTGGTGTTTTCAAAAGCTTCCACCATGGTTGGGGCGGGAAAACCCAAACTGCGCTGGAACGGATTGAATCATTGCTGTGGCTGACCCCAAGCCGTTTTTGCGAGTCGGATCAGAAAAAGGGGATGGCCGCAGAAATGTGGTGTGTCGATGCCCAGCATCTGGCCAACCAGATGAGCGGTTTTGAAGTAGACGTGGCTTATCTGGATCCACCGTATAATCAGCATGCGTATAGCAGTAATTATCATGTGCTGAATGCGCTGACCTTATGGGATCAGGCCGATTTACCGACTCCGGATACCAAGGGCTTCAAGAGCGGAATTGATCGGGCATGGCGCAAAGAGCGTCCGAGCCAGTACAACTCTTCTAAATATGCCAAAGAAGCCTATGAAAATTTGTTGGCCACCATCAATGCGCGATTCATTCTGACCAGTTATTCAACCGACGGGAATATCAGTGCCACTGATTTATTGCAGGCCAACTTGAAACGTGGCCGGGTGACCTTGCTGACCCAGGATGTGCCGCGCTATCGTGTCAGTAAACAGCGCCAGTCTGAACGTGCACGCGTGCTGGAATTTATTGTGATTACCGATACCCACGCCAAGTCAGGTCCACCGATCCGTCAATTACTCAGCCAGCTGCATCATTATGCAGAGTTGGGCGGTGTCGATACGACCGGCGTCAGCACTCAGTTGGCACTCTGGTAAAAGAATTGAAAAGGAAATAAAAATGTTTACAGGTATTATCGAAAGCCTAGGCAAAGTCGAAAGTCTGCAAAGCGTTGGTGGTGATGTACGTTTACGCATCCAGACTGATCTGGACATGTCCGATGTGCATCTGGGGGATTCTATTGCGACCAATGGTATCTGCCTGACCGTGATCGACTGGGGTGAGAATTGGTATGCGGCTGATGTTTCTCGTGAAAGTCTGAACCGGACTACGCTCGGCACCTGGAAAGCGGGTCAACCTGTCAATGTCGAAAAAGCCATGTTGCCGACTACGCGTTTTGGCGGTCATATTGTGTCAGGTCATGTCGATGCAGTCGGTGAGATCACGCTGGTTCGTGAAGATGCTCGCTCGATTTATTATGAAGTGACTGCACCGGCCGAAATTGCCAAATATTTGGCAGAAAAAGGCTCGGTTACAGTTGATGGCATTAGCCTGACGATTAATCATTTGCGTGGCAGTGTGATCAGTCTGAACCTGATTCCGCATACTGCTGAACGAACCAATATTGGTACCTGGAAAGTTGGCAGCAAGGTCAATCTGGAAGTGGATGTATTGGCACGTTATATCGAGCGCTTATTGCTCGGTGATAAAGCTGCTGAAACTACTGAGCAATCAAAAATCAGCATGGATTTCCTGGCTGAAAATGGTTTCTTAAAATAAAAGAAATGTTGATTTACTGAACAGTCTGATTGAAAAATTAGACTGTTTTTTTATTTTTCGGGATAATCAGCAGTTCAACTTGCAAATATTGCCTGGGTGGGCGGGTCGAATGCTCGATTTTTTACTTAACTTGGAACAGTCATTGCCGCTATTGCTCGATCAATATGGGGTATGGATTTATGCAATCCTGTTTCTGGTGATTTTTGCAGAAACAGGTTCGGTGTTTTTCTTTTTCCTGCCCGGCGACAGTTTATTGCTGGCTGTGGGCGCTTTGTGCGCCAGCAGCGATCTGGTGACCCTGCATTCGATGGGGCTGTTGTTATTCACTGCCTCGGTGCTGGGCTATAGCGTGAATTATTACACCGGAAAAGTTCTCGGTTTAAAATATTTCAATCAACATTCACGCTATTTCAAGCCGGAATATATGGTGAAAACCAATCACTATTTTATGAAACATGGCGGTAAAACTATTTTAATCGCACGTTTTATTCCCTTTGTCCGCTCATTTGGCCCTTTTGCCGCCGGTTCAGCGCATATGAGCTTTGCCACATTCAGCTTTTATAATATTGCAGGTGGCATCCTTTGGATTAGCACGTTATTAAGCATTGGTTACTTGCTCGGAAATGCTGCCTTTATGCTGGCAGATTTTTTCTAAGACGCGACATAGAAGACAAAAAAGCCCGAATTTTCGGGCTTTTTTAATCTGAAAGGATCATTTAAATATTGCGTGGCTGATCAGAAAATTCCGAATTTTTCAGCATATACTCGATTTCTTCTTTGGCCGCCGCACGCATTTTTTCACGCAGTGCATTGACGGTCTGTTCAATCACGGTTTCTGCCTCAAGTTCCAGACGTAAACGCACACTTTCTAATTCGGATAAAATGCTCTGGTCCTCAATCTGGATGCGACCTCTGGCAAAATCAAAAGTCGTCTCAGGATTTTTTGCATAACGTGCGACATAGTGCTGCACTTCAGTCTCTAGATGCGTCTTTATTTCAGCAAGCGCCTGACTTTGTTCGCTAAATTTGCGCTGTTCCTCATGACGTAGCTGTTCCTGATAGGCCTTTTCTTCGGCACGTTTCTCGGCCAAGGCTTTTTCAAGCGCGAGCTGTTTACGAATACGGGCTTCTTCAATCAATTCGGCCTTGCGCTGCGCATAGGCAGCTTCGATCTTGCGATCAGATTCCTGTTGCAAGCGCTGGTCGCGATTCTGCCATTCTTCCAAAGACGTTTCTGGCTTTAAAATATCGCAGATCCGAGAGAGGTCATCGATAAAGGTCTGACGTACAGCTTCCGGTACATTTAACCAGCGCTGTTTAAAATCGGGACCTACATTTAATGCCACGTGCCTCTCCTTGTGGATGATATCGGTTAAAGCTTATGGGTGTCCGGTTCAATACCTAATCGACGATATTGCTTGAATTTTTCACGACCCAGCTGTTTAGCCGTTTCATGGTTTTCAATGATCTCAATAATGTGACTAAATTTTGCGTAAGGTTCAAGTGCTTCCGGATTAAAATTGAAAATAATCCAGTCGGACTGTTCCGGTAGTGTTGCCGAAATACAGACCGTGGCCTGAGGCTGATCAATGCCATGTGGAATAAAGCTGCTGGGGTCAAAACTCCACAGACGTTCATCCAGCTGCTGTTGCAAATCTGTATCGGCACACAGTAACCAGATCCGCGCCGGCTGACGCAGAATCTTACGACATAAACGACAAGTGCTGTCCACTTGTCGTTCAGGGCTTTTTTCAAATAAATAAAAGCTGACTTTAGCCATTGCTTTGAACGCGATTCGCCAGGAATTGCATTAATAATGGGACTGGACGGCCCGTTGCGCCTTTATTGGTACCTGAGTTCCACGCTGTGCCTGCAACATCGAGATGTGCCCAGCGATATTCACGGGTAAAACGTTGCAGGAAGCAGGCTGCAGTCACAGAACCGGCTTTTGGACCACCGATATTGCCAATGTCGGCAAATGGTGAATCCAGTTGTTCCTGATAGTCATCCAGTACTGGCATACGCCATACCCGGTCAAATGAATGCTGGCCGGCAGCTTCTAGTTCTGCTGCCAGTTTATCATCTGGTGTGAACAGACCAGTTAGCACCGAACCTAAAGCGACCACACAGGCACCAGTTAAGGTTGCGATATCAATCACCAAAGCAGGGTTAAAACGTTTTACATAGGTCAAGGTATCACACAGCACCAGACGACCTTCGGCATCGGTATTCAGGATTTCAACCGTCTGACCGCTCATGGTCGTTACGATATCGCCAGGACGGGTGGCTTTGCCTGAAGGCATGTTTTCTGCTGCAGCGATGGTTCCCACCACATGTAGAGGTAAACGGGCTTCGCACAATGCACGCATTGTACCGAGTACAGAGGCTGCGCCGCACATGTCATATTTCATTTCGTCCATGCCTGCGCCTGGTTTAAGGGAAATACCGCCGGTATCAAACGTAATGCCTTTACCCACCAAGACTACCGGTGCTTCGCTACGCTCTGACTGATATTCCATGCTGATAATCCGACCAGGACGCTCTGAACCTTTACTTACCGCAAGGAAGGCACCCATGCCTAAATCTGCCATCTGCTGTTCATCTAGCACAGTGACTTTAAGCAGCTCCGGATATTCGGCCGCCAAAGCCACTGCCTGTTCTGCAAGATATTCAGGGAAACAGATATTGCCTGGGCGGTTACCTAGATCACGTGCCAGGTTTTGTCCGCTTTGCACCGCTTGTACCAGTTGCAACTGCTCGGTAGTTAAGACGCTATGGGTGGCAATCAGGTCGATCTGCTCGAGCACAAATTCATTCTTCTTGGATTTATATTCATCATAACCATAGCTGGCCTGAGTCAGAAACAGGGCAAACAGATAGTGGAATTCTTGTGGAAGTTGTGTCAGATCTACAGAAATCTGTTTGAATTTTTTTTGCGTGACTTGAATAATAGTTTGCGCGATTTTTGCAAGTTTTGCTGGTTGCAGTTCAGCGACCTTGCCTAAACCAATCAGCGCGGCATGGCTGGACTGGTTTACCTGACCAATCAGGCTCAGGCTTTCAGCCAAAGTTGCCTTGAATTGAGAGGCTTCAATTAATGTGTCTAAATTATTGATTTGATAGGTTGCGGTTGTATTCTGAAGTTGTTCCGAGTCAACTAAAATCAACAAAGATTGACTTGATCCATTCTCTGGGAATGACGTATTAATTGTAAGTTTCATATTCTGTTTTCACGCCTGTCTAGATGGGTAAATCATTCAGTCATTGAAACATTTATCTGAATAGATTTTCAATGGGCAGGGCGGCCTAGGTTTTATATTTTTGCTATTCGGGTAAACTAGCACTCGTTTTATGGACCTTATTTTGGAAGAATTAATTTGATTATTCGGCGTTATCTGGTCAAGCAAGTTGTCTCGACATCCTTGGTGGTGATTGCCTTATTGACCTTGATCATGATGGGCGGTCGACTGATCAAGTATTTTGGTGTCGCGGCGCAAGGCCGTCTGGATGCAGGCATTTTATTTAGCATTATTGGCTATCGTTTGCCTGAATTCTTAACCCTGATTCTTCCGCTCGGTTTCTTTATTGGACTGATGCTGGTGTTTGGCCGTTTATATGTCGATCATGAAATGGCTGTAATGAATGGCAGTGGCGTCAGTCGGCATCAATTGGCGCGTCTACTGGTGCCGATGACCCTGGTGTTTTTGATTGCTCAGGCCGGATTGATGCTGTGGGCTGCGCCGTGGGGCATTCGCCAGTTTGAAGCCCTGACCACCAGTCAGGCGGTACGTACCGGCTTTGACTTGGTGAGACCGAAAGAATTTATCTCCTCTGGGCCCTATACCATTTATGCCGGTGACCTGTCAGAAGACCGTAAAAATTTAAAAGATATTTTCTTTTATCAGCGTGCGGAAAAAGAAGGCAAACCGGATGTGATGATTCTAGCGCAGGAAGCCACCCGAATTGAGGTACCGAATGATGCTGCCAATGTGGTGGATCTGGTCCAAGGTCGCCGTTATGAGATCTATCCGGGCACACCGCAATATACCCAAGCTGAATTTGAAAGCTATCGTCTGCGCTTAGAAAGCGATGAAGAAGCGCAATTTGCCAGTACTGAAGTTGAAGCCTTACCGACCTCGCAATTGTGGCAGAACCGTCAGGATCCTGTAGTGGCCAGTGAGCTGGGCTGGCGGGTGTTTGTTCCTTTTGCGATTCTGATTGCCCTGATTCTGGCTGTGGCATTGTCCGAAGTGAGCCCACGACAGGGTCGTTATCTCAAGTTATTTCCTGCTCTCATGATCTTTGCCAGTCTGATTGTAGCCTTGATGGCAGTGAAGACCCGGATCAGTAAAGAAGAAATGGGAATATGGGCCTATCCATTGATCCTGATTGCCTATGCAATTGCGGGTGCCTTGTTCTCACGTAAACAGAAATTAGGTCCAAAAATCAAGAAACAGATTCAGCGAGTGAGGTCTTAACAATGTTGGCACGTCGTATAGTTGCAAAACATGTGACCCAAACCACTGCGCTGGCGATGCTGGGTGCAACCGCAGTATTGGCAGGTTTACAGGTATTATTTACTTATCTGGGTGAGCTTGGCTCGCTCAAAGATGGTTATGGTGCCTGGGATGCCTTGAAATATGTGCTTTGGGGCGCACCAAACTATTTATATGAAATCCTGCCGATTTCTGCACTGATTGGTGCTGTCCTAGGTCTTGGTACATTAGCCTCGAATAGCGAGCTGATTGTGATGCGTTCGGTCGGCGTGAGCTTATGGCGCATTGTCGGCTGGGTCATCCGTTCGGCACTGTTGTTGGTGGTGTTGTCATTTGCCCTGAGCGAGTGGGTCATTCCTTATACCAATGAACAGGCCAAAAGCGTCAAGAGTGCCAGTAAAGCCGCTCAGCTCGGTGAAGTGCGTGGTTACTGGACTCGGGAAGGGCAGCGCTTTATTTATATCGATTATGCTAACTCGCAAGGCCAGCTGAAAAATGTGCAGATGCTGGACTTTGACCAGAACTATCGTTTGCGCGGTACCTTACAGGCAGATCAGGGGCAATTCGTTAAAGATGGTTCCTGGACACTGGACAATACAGAGCAGTTCGATATTTTACAAAATGGCAATGCCACGTTGGTTAAGCAACAACAGCAACCTTTAGCGCTGGCATTGCAGCCCAAATATGTACATATGGTGACGATTGATCCTGAAGATTTATCGCCTAGCCAACTAGTGAGCTTTATGAGCTATATGCATGAATACAGCCAGGTACCGAAAACCTATCAGCTGGCCTTCTGGCAAAAACTTGGTTCGCCTTTTGCCCTGATTGCACTAGTAGTGATTGCCTGTTCATTTATCTTCGGGCCGTTGCGTCAGCAATCCATGGGTTTCCGTCTGGTGATTGCCTTATTTGCCGGACTAGGTTTCTTCTATCTGCAGGATTTCCTCGGCTATGCCAGTCTGATTTATGCACCATCTCCGGCCTGGTTCGTGTTTATTCCGATTCTGATCATGTTCGGCATCGGCGGATACTTGCTGCATCGGGCGCGCTAAGGCACAGGAAAATAGAACAAATCAATCATCATGAGAGGCTTAAACCATATACGGGTCATGGCCTCTTTTTATAAACTTCGCTAAAATAGAGCGATTAATTCGTAGACGAACAGAGTATTTCATTATGACGGATGCAACTGCTGGCAAAATCCCTCACGTTTTGGTGATTATGGATGGTGTGGGTCATCGCGAAGCGGTCGAAGACAATGCGTTTTTAGCAGCTAAACGACCAAATTTAACTGCGATACAGGACAAGCATCCGCATGGTTTGATCTCGGGTTCAGGTGAAGATGTCGGCCTGCCGGATGGCCAGATGGGTAACTCTGAAGTTGGACATATGAACCTCGGTGCAGGTCGTGTGCTGTATCAGGACTTTACCCGAATTACCAAAGACATTCGTACGGGCGACTTCTTTGAACATGAAGTTCTGGTCGATGCGATTGAGAAAGCCAAAGCTGCAGGTGGGGCAGTACATTTGCTTGGCCTTTTGTCTAAAGGTGGTGTGCACTCCCATGAAGATCATATTGTGGCGATGGCAGAGCTAGCGCTAAAACGCGGTGCGCAAGTCTATTTACATGCATTCTTAGATGGTCGTGATACGCCGCCTAAAAGCGCACAACCTTCTTTAGAAAAACTCGATGCCTTATTCGCTCAATATCCAGGTCAAGGTCGTATTGCCACCATGATCGGCCGTTATTTTGCCATGGATCGTGACAACCGTTGGGATCGTGTTGAACAGGCCTATCGCTTGTTGACTGAAGGTGAAGCGGTTCGTACAGCTGCTAGCGCAGTTGAAGGTCTCGAACAAGCCTATGCCGCAGATGAGTCTGACGAATTTGTTAAAGCCACCCGTATTGGCGAGCTGGCAAAAATCCAGGATGGTGACAGCGTTGTATTCATGAACTTCCGTGCCGATCGTGCCCGTGAATTGACTCGCGCATTTGTAGAAAAAGACTTTACTGGTTTCGAGCGCAAAGTCGTGCCGAATTTGGCGAAGTTTGTCATGCTGACGCGTTATCAAGCCACGATTGATGCACCTGTAGCGTATATGCCTGAAGCGTTGAAAAACTCGATTGGTGAATACTTATCTGATTTGGGTAAAACACAGCTGCGCATTGCGGAAACAGAAAAGTATGCGCATGTGACTTTCTTCTTCAGCGGCGGCCGTGAAGATGAATACCCAGGTGAAAAACGTATCCTGATTCCATCGCCAAACGTAGCCACTTATGACCTTAAACCGGAAATGAGTGCTTATGAAGTGACTGATGAGCTGGTGGCTGCGATCAATTCAGGTGAATTTGACCTGCTGGTGGTGAACTTTGCCAATGGTGATATGGTCGGTCATACGGGTGTATTCGATGCTGCGGTGAAAGCTGTTGAAGCGGTTGATACCTGTTTGGGCCGGGTTTATGAAGCGGTAATGGCGCAAAAAGGTCATATGATTGTGACTGCCGATCATGGTAACGTAGAGCAGATGCAGGACTATCACAGTGGTCAGGTACATACTCAGCATACCACTGAATTGGTTCCGTTTATTTATGTCGGCCCAACTCAGGCCACGATCGCAGAAGGCGGTGTATTGGCAGATGTCGCACCGACTTTATTAAGTCTGATGCAAGTTCCGGTACCTGCTGAAATGCAAGGTCGTAACCTGATTCAGCTTGATGCATAATTTTCGATAAAATTCTAAAAAGGTCAAAGAATGGCAAGAACACGCTGGAAGTCTGTTGTAATACCATGCTTACTGATGTGTTTGAGTCATTCAGCTTGGGGTGCGGGTCCAAATGAGCCCGCATTCGATGATATGGAAATGGATGGGCAGGTCTATTCTGAAATTCCTGTGGCATCCATTCAGGAATTCGTACAAATTTATGGCATTGTGAAAGACAATTATATTCAAGATAAAAATGACGATGCCTTGTTTCAACAGGCCATTCAGGGGCTGGTCAGTGGTTTAGACCGCTATTCCCGCTATTTGTCGCCTGAAGATTATAAGCAGCTGCGTGAATATACCGAAGGTGATCTGGCCAGCATTGATTTTGATCTGCAATTTGACCCGCGGATGAAGCAATGGGTGGTTCAGGGCTTGAATGCCGATGCAGATTCAGCCAAGCAGGGACTGCGTAATGGCGTCACTGTTTATAAAATTGACGATCAGGTATTAAGTAGCCTGAATCAGGAACAAGTCCGGCAGTTATTGAGCGGAGCCGTTGGCTCTACGCTCATGATTCAGCTCTCCCCGCAAAGTCCGGCCGTTCGTCTGGTCCGCAATACCAAACTGGATACTGAAATTAAATCGAGCCTGCACAATAATCAGGTACTGGTATTGCAGGTCAAGGTTTTTCAGCAAGATACTGCCAATGAAATCAAGCGCCTGATTGAAAGTTATGCCGACAAGCGCCTAAAAGCCGTGCTATTTGATTTACGCAATAATCCCGGTGGCTTACTCTCGGCCGCAGTTGAATCTGCCGATTTATTTTTGAATCAGGGCGTGATTGTATCGACCAAAAGCCGTGCTGAAGGCAACCAGCAATTTCAGGCCTTGCCGAGTTTTGAGTTCCAGAATCTGAAAGTTGGGGTGCTGATTAACAACCGCTCTGCTTCTGCAGCAGAAGTGTTTACTGCAGCCCTGAAAGAACATAACCGTGCCTGGGTGGTCGGAGAAAAGAGCTATGGCAAAGGCGTAGTACAGAAACTTTTTCCTTTAAGCAATGGTTCGGCTTTACAGATGACGGTATCGCAATACTTTAGCCCAAGTGGCCAGATGATTGAAGGGCGGGGCATACAGCCGCATTTCAACTATCCGTTTAAGCAGGAAATGCGTGAGGAGAGCTATCTGGAACATGTTACAGATTTACTGCTCCTGCAAAAATAATTATTCATCTTCTTCGGTATCCAGTCCGAACTTTTTCAAGCGATAGCGCAGGGAACGGAACGACATGCCGAGTTTTTTGGCGGCCAGTGTCCGGTTCCAGTGGGTCAGATTCAGCGCATTGAGTAAAATTTCTTTCTCGACCTTTTCCAAAAACAGCTCTAAACCCTCTTCAGGCAGCTTTTTAGGTGCAATCAGGGTTTCGGTCGCAATGATCTCGCTGGTGAGCGTATTCATCTCCTGAGGGCTGTTTAGCGCCTGACGCAGCGGTGCACTCTGCAAATGCTGAAGATCAATCCGCTCTTCATCACTTAAAGTAATTGCGCGTTCCATAATATTACGCAATTCACGCACATTACCTGGATAATATTGTCCCAATAAGAAATCTTTGCTACGTTCGGTCAGTTTTTTATTGGGAATGCCCCATTCCTGGCAAATCTTCTGAATGAAATGTTCGGCCAATAGCAGAATATCCTGACCGCGTTCACGTAATGGCGGTAAAGTCAGATCCATTACATGAATACGGAAATATAAATCCTGACGGAATTTGCCTTGTTGCACCAAGGCTTCCAGATCCTGATGCGTGGCACTGATCACACGGAAATCCACATCAATTTCGGTATCCGAACCGAGTGGACGAATACGTTTTTCCTGTACGGCACGTAACAATTTGACCTGCATAGAAAGCGGTAATTCTGCAATTTCATCCAGAAACAGACTGCCACCATGGGCAGATTGAATCAGTCCCTGTTTGTCCTGAGCAGCGCCGGTAAAGCTGCCTTTCTTATGCCCAAACAGTTCGCTTTCCATCAACTCAGTCGGAATGGCGCCACAGTTAATCGCAATAAAAGGACCTTCATTGCGGTTACTCAGGCGATGGACCAGATTGGCCACGACTTCCTTACCTGTGCCTGATTCACCAGTGATAAAAACCGGGGCTTGTGAGCGGGCAATTTTTTGTAAGGTAATGCGTAATTGCTGAATTGGCATGGATTGTCCAATCAGCATTTTATGTTCGAGCGCATCATTCGGATTATTATGCGAATAATCCACCGGTTTATTCAGGGCTTTTTGTAAGAGCTGTTCCAGATGTTTCTGATTAATCGGTTTACTGACAAAATCAAAGGCCCCGGCTTTGAGCGCAGCAATGGCGATTTCCATGTTGCCATAGGCGGTCAGAACCGCGACTGGAAGTGCCGGGTAAAGATTGCCAATCCAGTCCAGTAACTCCAAACCATTGCCATCGGGAAGGTTTAGGTCGGTCAGACAGGCATCATATTGATGATTGGCAAGGCATTTTTTAGCGTCTTCCAAACGATGGGCAATGTGCGTGCGAATTCCCATGCGCAGCAATGACATTTGCATGAGGGTACATAAATCTTCCTCATCATCCACCAAGAGCACCAGTGGTTGTTGTTCCCCATTCATCTTCCTTGACCCCTTTAAAGCGTAATACGTTGACAGCTGATGCGAAAGCATGCGCCCTGTTCTTGTTGTATATAGTTTAATTGTGCCTGATTTGCTTCGCAAAAACTATGTGATAAATACAATCCTAATCCGGTACCACTAATCGATGTGCTAAAAAAGGGTTTAAACAATAAGGCCTGATCATGTACGGCTACGCCAGAGCCAAAATCCCGTACATCAATCCAGACCCGATGTTCATAAGGATGCACATTCAGCTGAATATAGGCTGCATCTGCTGAATTGTGACGAATGGCATTACGAATCAGATTAATCAGGATTTGCCGGAATTGTGCTTCATCAAACTGAATCACTAGCGGGATATCAATATTAAATTGAATCTGATCGCGAATATCGGCCAGATCTTCCTGGATAAATAACGGGATAAATTCATTGAGATGAATCGGTATCGGGTGGGTTTCTTTATTTTTGACCATATTCAGCGTGTCCTGAATAATCCGGTCAATCCGGGTCGCCTGTCGGCCAATCATCTGCTGGAGTAGCTGTTGCTGTTCAGTTTCTGAGTCCAGATACAAATCATTGGCCTGCACAATGGCCGCCAAGGGGTTACGAATTTCATGGGCAATACTGGCTGAGAGTTGACCCAGTGCAGCAAGTTTAAGTTGCTGCACCTGCTGATTCAGTTTTTTGGCATCCTGTAACACCAGTAGCATTAGAGTCTGATGCGGCACAATCAGTTTTTGCACCTGCACATGAATATTATAGCGACTTTGATGGGATTCAAACTGAAAGCGCTCACCATTTTCTAGCGTTTCAAAATGGATCAGTTCAAATAAATCTGGCTGTGATTGAGATAAAGTAAATTTCTCATGGCCGTATTTGGACTCAATTCCAAGAAGATTACAGGCGGCAGGATTACTGAGTACCACATGATAGTTTTCATCCAGAACCAGATAACCGGTTTCAATCTGTTCCAGAATATAGCGGTTAATATTCTGTAAGCGATGCAGTTCCAGCGATTGAGAAAAATTCAAATTTTCCAGAATCTGAAAACGGCGCACGGCAATTTGTCCAGTGCCATAAACCACAAAAAACAAAAAGGCCAGCAGGGCGCTATTACTGATATTGCTGAGTGAAGAAAACGCAAAAATACTGCCGATAAAATGCTGATAAATAACACTAATGACTGCAATGAGGGTGACGACCAAGGCCTTTTTTGCATCTAATAATAAAGATGCAGAAAAGATAGTAATCACAAACAGCAGCCCAATTTGCAGATTAGGACCGTCGCTCGCCAAAGTCAGCAAACTTAAAACGCAGACATCGCTAAAGAAAATCATAATCAGCTGCGGCTGGATCAGGCGTCTGATCCATTTCAGCACAAACAGCTGTACGGTATTGATCGCAACCCCGATTCCCAGTGCATAATAATACAGCTGCGGGTATTGATAATCGGTGGTGAGTTCGGGGTAGGTCAGCAGAAAAATCAGTAACAAACCGGTGCTGATCAGCAGACGATAAGCGCTGTACCAGATACCGAGATGGTATTGATTCAGTTCAGCATAGTTTTTTTGTTGTGCCATATGCACCGGAAATCGTTAAAAGCTAAGGTTTAATGAGTCCATAGCGCATGGCCAGATGAGTCAGTTTAACATCGCTATCGATATTCAGTTTTTCAAAAATACGGTAACGATAAGTATTCACGGTTTTAACACTCACAAAGAGCTTGTCGGCAATTTCCTGAGCGCTGATACAATTCACGACCATCATCGCGACTTGCATTTCACGTTCTGACAATGCATCAAAAGGCGATTGTTGTGTATCAGAAAGGTAAGAGCTTGCTAACTGTTCCGCAATGTCTGCACTGAAATATTTGCCGCCTTGCATGACTTTGTTAATCGCACGGACCATTTCCGAAATCGGGGCCCCTTTGGTGATATAACCTTTGGCACCGGCTTTCAATAACAGGGACGGATAAGGCTCTTCTGCCAGACCGCTGACCGCTAGAACTTTGGTTTCCGGCGCACTCTGAAGTAGACGGCGCGTGGTTTCTACGCCGCCAATGCCCGGCATATTTACATCTAACAAAACTACATTAGGATGATGTTGACGAACCAGAGAGATCGCTTCTTCACCAGATTCAGCTTGTCCAATTACCTGAACCTCCGCATGGTCTTCTAGCATTCTGCAAATTCCAGTACGAACTAATTCATGGTCGTCCACAACTAAAACTGTGATCACCTACGCTCTCCCTCTGTTAAAAAAATCATTTTTTTGTTACATAAAGCAAAATAAGCTTGCAATGAAAGTACAAAATTAGCAATCCTATTCGCAAGATTAAATCTGAAACTTATCACACAGTGTCAAGAACAAAAAATGTTCGGCATTGTGTTTAAATGTAAGGCATATTAGAGGTAATACGCAAATCAATCTTACCTCTGTTAGTTGAGTGAAGGAATAGTGAAGAAAATAAACAAGTCTTTAAGGCATCTACTCGGCCTGTCCGTGTTAATCAGCATGAGCACGACAAGTTTTGCTGAAATCATTATGAATTCTGGCACGGCAGAGGGCGGTTCCAGCATTAGTTGGTCTTCTGAAGAAGTTAACCAGTTAATGAGCGATGATTTTAATGCGTCAGCCAATGAGCCTTCGCCACCCGGGTCTGCAACAGTGACCACCACTTTGCGTCAGGCCGGCACAGCAGCGCCAGCAGTAATCAAACCTGCTTATACTGCGCCGCAGATTATTGATACCAATCATTTTAGTAATCAACCTTCTGTCAATGCACGGGCTGCACTGGTCATGGATGCGCAAACCGGTGAAGTGCTGTTTAGCAAAAATACCAATACTGCCTATCCGATTGCATCGATTACCAAGCTGATGACAGCGGTGGTGATTTCTGATGCACGTCTGAATATGTCGGAAAAAATCACCCTGCAACAGGCTGATTTTTCCTGTTCAGGCTGTAAAAGCTCAAGCTCGACTTTAAGAGCAGGGGACAGCATGAACCGTGCTGAAGCTTTACTGTTTGCTCTGATGAAGTCCGAGAATCCGGCTGCAGCCGCTTTGGCACGGACCTATCCCGGTGGTCGATCAGCGTTTATTGCCAAAATGAATGCAAAAGCTAAAGAGCTGGGAATGAACTCCACTCGCTTTATGGAATCAACAGGTTTGCATCCGGGTAACGTGGCATCAGCTCGTGACTTGGGAATCTTGGTAAATACGGCCTCTCAATACGGCCTGATTCGTCAGTTCTCGACCACGCCAAGCTATGACTTTAACTTGGGTTATCGTGTATTGAAATCGAATAATACCAATGCCTTGGTACGTAATGGCGGATGGAATATCAATATTTCTAAAACCGGTTTTATTAATGAAGCAGGGCGCTGTGTGGTGATGCACACCACTCTGAATAACCGTCCTGTGGCAGTGGTACTTTTAGGTGCAAACAGCTCACAGGCGCGTACCAATGATGCGACCCGTTTAATGAGTTGGGTTAGCCAGCAACCTAAACGAATCTAATTGATTGGTTCATAAAAAAAAACCCTGCACTTGCAGGGTTTTTTTAATTCTGGCCGAAATTACATATTCGACAGAATAGAGTCTTTAACTTGAGTCATGGTCGCATCAATCGACAGCATCACAGCATCAGCACATTGCTTGATGGCAGTGTCTGGATCTTTCAGACCGTTACCCGTTACGGTACATACGATCACTGAACCTTCAGCAATTTTACCCGCTTTAATATCACGGATCGCACCGCCGACAGACGCAGCAGACGCAGGCTCTACGAATACACCTTCATACATAGAAAGCAGACGTTGAGCTTCAAGAATTTCCGCATCAGTCAGTTCATCAAACCAGCCGTTTGAATCACGAACAACCGCTTTAGCATGATTGAAGCTTTGCGGATTGCCGATACGAATCGCAGTTGCAACAGTTTCCGGGTTTTCTACTGGACCGCCACGAAGGAACGGTGCAGCACCAGAGGCTTGGTAACCTGCCATGATTGGCAAACCTGCCGGTTTAGGACCAGTGAAAGCATCAGTTTCAGCATCGTAAACGACTTGCTCAAATTCTTCTTTCGACTGGTTAGCCACCGCTTCGGTATAACCCATCCAGTGTGCAGTGATGTTACCCGCGTTACCTACAGGCAGGCAGTGATAATCCGGTGCACGACCTAAAGCTTCAACGATTTCATAAGCAATGGTTTTTTGACCTTGCAGGCGGTATGGGTTGATTGAGTTTACAATCGTTACCGGTGCCTGATCGGCAACTTCTTTAACCAGACGCATACCGTCATCGAAGTTACCGCGAATTTGCATGGTGATCGCACCATACATCATCGCTTGAGCCATTTTACCCATGGCAATTTTGCCTTCAGGGATGAGCACGAATGCTTTGATGCCAGCACGCGCAGCATATGCCGCCGCCGCCGCAGAGGTGTTACCAGTAGATGCGCAGATGATGGCTTTAGAGCCTTCTTCAACGGCTTTGGTCACCGCCATAGTCATACCGCGGTCTTTAAATGAACCAGTCGGGTTTAAGCCCTCGTACTTCACATAAATTTCAACATCTTTACCAATAATGCGTGGAATATTCTCAAGCTTGATCAGTGGAGTATTACCTTCACCCAAAGAGATCGCACGAGTAGTTGCAGACACTGGTAAACGGTCGCGATAGCGGTCAACTAAACCAGTATAACGATTGGCATTCGACATGATGATGTTCCAATTGTGTGTAGAGCTTGGCAAGGGGAATGCTCCCCTCAACCCGATTAATTATCAAGCGATTCTAAACGAATTCGTACAATTTCGCCATGAATGACGGGTAATGCTTGAATTTGTGAAAGCGCTGCATCCATTTTTGATTCGACGATAGGATCAGTCAGAATCACGATAGGAATAAGGTCTTTGGATAAACGTGGTTGCTGCATGATCGCATCAATACTGATGCCGGCACGACTGAGAATCGTGGTCACATCGGCAAGCACGCCCATCTGATCTTCGGCATTAATACGGATGTAATAGCCGGTGGTCATTTGTTCACGACTCAAGATCGGTAAATCACTGAGCGCTTCAAAAGCCAGTTGCGGAATGGTGCCTGCGCCGTCTTCTGTGTAAATAATGTCACGGACAATATCAACCACATCGGCAACAACCGCAGAAGCCGTTGGTCCCGCACCCGCGCCAGCACCATAGTACAGTGTTGGGCCAACCGCATTCGCTTGTACCAGAACCGCATTTTTCACGCCGTTAACATTGGCAATCAGCTGGTCATCTGGAATCAGGGTCGGGTGTACACGGAGTTCAATCCCGGCATCGGTACGGCGTGCAATACCCAGGTGTTTAATCCGGAAACCGAGGTCTTCGGCATATTTCACGTCTTGTGCAGTGACTTTGCCAATGCCTTCAGTAAAGACTTTGTCAAACTGTAGCGGAATACCAAAGGCACATGAGGCCAGAATGGTGAGCTTGTGCGCAGCATCAATACCTTCCACATCAAAGGTCGGATCAGCTTCAGCATAACCCAGTTCTTGAGCCTCTTTCAGCACATCTTCAAAAGCACGGCCTTTTTCACGCATTTCACTGAGAATGAAGTTACCCGTACCGTTAATAATACCGGCCAGCCATTCAATCTTGTTGGCTGCCAGACCTTCACGAATCACTTTAATAATTGGAATGCCACCAGCCACTGCGGCTTCATAGGCAATCTGTACGGCATTGTCTTCAGCCGCTTTAAACAGTTCGTTGCCGTGTTCAGCCAAGAGTGCTTTGTTGGCCGTTACAATATGTTTGCCATGTTCCATGGCTTCCATAATAATTTCAAAAGCAGGATGAATTCCGCCCATGACTTCCACCACGACGTCTACATCAGGTTGACGTACGATGTCCATCAAGTCGGCACTTTGTTTGACCGATTCTGGCAGATCCAGATCAGGACGTGGACGACGGGTGCCTACATGGGTAATTTCAATTTCACGACCGGTGCGACGTTTGATCTCAGCAGCATTTTCTTTTAATAGTTTCAAGGCACCACCACCTACAGTACCAAGACCGAGGATTGCCAGACGAACTGGTTTCACGTCACACTCCAAATATAAACAGTTTTTTACAAGAGCCTAGATCATAGCTAAAAAACCCGCCTGACTCTAGGGTCATTTCAGAATATCTTTATCTATAAAATAAAGTTAAATAACGTATTAAAATGAGTTATTTAAGCCGATTCAATAATTCCGATGTAGACAGGTAACCGCCCAGATAAGTACCTTCTGAATTATAAATGGCAGGGGTGCCATTCACGCCCATATTCAGACCCATTTGATATTGATCTTGAACAGGATTTTCACATTTCTCTGCACTAATCTGTGCGCCTGAAATCGCTTGGTCAAAGGCACTACGGCGGTCGGCACTGCACCAGATCGCTTCCATGGCTGGCATATGCTGTTCACCACGCGGCCAGGCGATATAACGGACTTCAATGCCTTTGGCATTCATCTCATCCATTTGTTCATGGAATTTATGGCAATATGGACAGCTGACATCGGTAAATACATAGACCACATGCTTGGCTTTGCCCTTGGCTGGATAGACCAGCAAGTCTGCTGGCTTGAGTTCAGCAAAGAGTTTATTGTTGATGCCTGCCTGCAGGTTCTCGCTGACATTGTGCAGCTGTTTGTCGCCGAGACGGATCACATCGCCCTGAATCAGGTATTTACCATCGCTGGTGACATACACCGCAGACATGCCTTCCAGACTCACCCAGTACAGGTTTGGCACTTCAGTGGCTTTAATATCGGTAATTTTGGCACTAATGCCAGCGGTTTTGAAATGCTTTTCCAACGTAGACGCCAGACGCTGTTCTGCATTGCGTTCGGTCAGGGTAGAGGCTTCGCCCGTCGCCGGTGCGCTCGCAGTCAACTCTTGCTTTTTATCGTTGTTAGTGGAATTGGAACACGCAGTCAGACCCAAACCAGCAGCAAGTATGCAAGCCATAAAAATTTTTGAGCGGGCAAATGTCATAAAAAACCCTTTTCTTCTTGGATTAAAAACAGAGCATTAGCATAACAAAAAAAAATACCCACACGTCAAACTTCTCAGTTTATTCCGTCCGGATCTGATTCAAGCCCGTGGATGATGGGTGGCATGCAGCTGTTGCATCCGTACCTGTGCCACATGGGTATAAATCTGGGTGGTAGACAGATCACTATGCCCGAGCAACATCTGCACTACGCGTAAGTCTGCGCCATGATTGAGTAAATGTGTCGCAAAGGCATGACGTAAGGTATGCGGTGACAGTTCGGACTGAATGCCGGCCTGCAGCGCATAACGCTTAATCGCATACCAGAAATTCTGTCGGCTCATGATGCCGCCATGCTGGGTCAGAAACAGATAATCGGTCGAAGTCTTATACAGTTGCGGACGGGCTTCGTTCAGATATTTTTCTACCCATTCACAAGCCATTTGTCCCATCGGAACCAGGCGTTCTTTATTGCCCTTACCGACGATACGTAAATAGCCCTGTTTTAAGTTGATCAGTTCCAGACGTAAGTTAATCAGTTCGGTCACCCGGAGTCCGCAGGCATACAGCACTTCGAACATGGCTCGATCACGCAGTCCTAATGCCGTGTTGATATCCGGAGCATGAATCAGGGCTTCGACATCAGCTTCGGAGAGATCTTTGGGTAAGGCCCGGCCCAGTTTCGGGGTTTTATGTGCAGCCACCGGATTGTCACTACGAAGTTTCTGCTCACGCAGAAATTTATAAAATGAGCGCAAGGCAGATAGGCAGCGGGCAATCGAACGTGGACTTTTTTGCTGTTTGGTCAGCGCAATCAGTACATCAGAAATATCATCATGATTCCATTCCGGTAGAGGCTTGCTCAGGCATTCTGCACATTGCACCAGATCGGACAAATAGGCATTGCGGGTATGCGGGCTGACCGTTTGCGCAATCAGATAATCACGAAAACCCTGTAAATAACTGAACGCATCAGGAATCTGGACAGGGGCAGGAATACGGGGTTTTTTATTCAGCATAGGGTGAAAGGATCTGATCTGAAAAAGCGATAATCGGGATTGGTATTCTCCACTGTAGTTTAATTTTATGACAGTGTCGATGTGGTATAAGGCTAAATCGAAATGTAATTAATCTTATTTGTTAATTATTCTCATTTGTTTGTATACTGTACAAAATAGTTTAGGAATTTCACGGTGCGTTTGTCTGATTTAAAAGCAAAACAAATTGCCATCATTCGAAAAGTGAGTCGAACAACTGATGGTGAAAGTGCTCTACACGATGTCGTCGCGAGTCGTTTGGAAACTTTAGGCTTTGTACCAGGTACAAAGGTACAGGTCATTACTAAAGGTATTTTTGGTGGAGATCCCATTTTGATTCAAGTTGGATTCACACGTTTTGCTTTGCGTAAATCAGAAGCAGCCAAAATTGAAATCGAACAGGCGGTGTCGGCATGAGTGATACATTACGTATTGCCCTTGTCGGTAACCCTAACTGCGGTAAAACTTCATTATTCAACCATTTAACCGGAACGCGCCAAAAAGTCGGTAACTATGCGGGTGTGACGGTTGAACGTAAAGTCGGTACGTTTCAGCTTGCCTCAGGCAAAGCGGTACGGGTACTGGATTTGCCGGGAACCTATAGTCTGGATGCAACCAGTCCGGATGAAGAAATCACCCGCAACGTCGTACAAGGTAAAATTGCGGAAGAGCAGGAGCAGGATGCATTTTTATGTGTGGTAGATGCCACCAATCTAAAATTGCATCTGGGTCTGGTGCTGGAAATGATTGCACTGGGTCGTCCGGTGCTGGTTGTGCTGAACATGATGGATGAAGCACGCCGTCGTGGCATGCAGATCAATACCCAGAAGCTGTCTGAGCGACTGGGCGTACCTGTGGTAGAAACGGTGGCTGTGCGCAATTCAGGGATTGAAAACCTGAAAAATGCGCTGGATCAAGGCAAGTATTCTGTACCACAGACCGAACTCAGCGGCTTGAAAGGTGACAGTCATCAGCGCGTGGAAAACATTCTGAATGACGTGGTTAATTTCGTCGATCAGGAAGATAAACGTACAGATTTTCTTGACAAGATTTTTCTGCATCCGGTATTGGGCTTAATTAGTCTGGCCGTGATGATGTTCGTGATTTTCCAGGCGGTATTTGCCTGGGCTGCGCCGTTTATGGATGGGATTGAATCCTTCTTTGGCTGGCTGGGTGAGTTCCTCGGCGAATATATTTCGCACCCATTACTGAACAGTCTGGTGGTGGACGGGATTATTGCCGGTGCCGGTGGCGTGGTGGTGTTCCTGCCGCAGATTCTGATTCTGTTCTTCTTTATTCTGGTACTCGAAGAATCAGGTTATTTACCGCGTGCTGCTTTTCTATTAGATAAGCTGATGTTTAAAGCTGGTTTATCAGGACGTGCCTTTATTCCGTTATTGTCCAGCTTTGCCTGTGCCATTCCCGGAATTATGGCTTCGCGGACCATTAGTGATCCACGAGATCGTTTAACCACGATTTTCGTTGCACCTTTAATGACCTGTTCGGCACGCTTGCCAGTTTATGCCTTGCTGATTGCGGCATTTGTACCGGCACAAACCGTCTGGGGTTTCCTGAATCTGCAAGGTCTGGTGCTCTTCGGTCTTTATATGGCAGGTATCGTAAGTGCCTTGCTGGTGTCTTTTGTGTTGAAATTCTTCCACAAAGATAAATCACAGCACATGCTGCTGATGGAACTGCCAAGCTACCGTTTTCCGGACTTGAAGAACGTTTGGATCGGCTTATTGGATCGCGGCAAAATCTTCTTGAAACGTGTCGGCGGCATCATCTTCGCCTTATCGATTGTGCTGTGGTTCCTGTGTACGTTCCCGCAGCCACCAGAAGGCGCAACCCTGCCGGCCATTGATTATTCATTGGCAGGGATGCTCGGTCATCTGATGCAACCGATCTTTGCACCCCTCGGTTTTAACTGGCAGATCTGTATTGCCCTGATTCCGGCGATGGCAGCGCGTGAAGTGGTCGTTGCAGCACTGGGCACAGTCTATGCGATGTCGGCAGTTGATGAAGATGCGATGTCTGAAGGTCTGGCTGCGCTGATCAGCGGTGGAGGTGATCTGGGCTGGTCAGTTGCGACAGGTTTGTCTTTGCTGGTGTGGTTTATTTATGCACCACATTGTCTAGCGACTCTGGCAACGGTTAAACGTGAAACCGGTTCCTGGAAAACCGTCAGTATCATGACTGTTTACCTGTTTGGTCTGGCATATTTCATGTCATTCCTGACTTATCAAATTGCTTCATATTATTTGGGCTAAATCTCAGCTTGGCCTTGGCCAATTGAATTTGCTGCATTGTATATGTATGGGAGATTGAGATGATTGAAATTCTAATTGTGACAGCACTGGTGCTTTGGAGCATGCTGGTAGTATTCAAAAAGGTGTTTCCGAACACCTCTAACTCAGTCTTCCAGAAGCTGTCTGATGCCTGTGCAGCCAAGGGCTGGCAGCGTCTGGCCAAATGGCTGCAACCGGGTATGGCTGCAGGCTGTGGTGGCAACTGTGCCTGTCCGGTTTCAGAAAAAAGTTCAGAAGAAAAGCCAGCCCAACAAGCGGTGAAATGGAAATAATTTCCTTTTCTGGCTGAATTTTAAAAACCGTCATGATCATGACGGTTTTTTACGCATGGACACAAAAAAAATGTGCAGAAAGGCCAATCAGAAAAGGCATTCAAAACAGCAAAGTGCTACCATTTCGACAGTTTCAAAATAGACCAAAATATGGGGCGAAAATGTTAATACAACGTGGTGGGTTAAAAGTCGTTGCAGGACTCGGAATATCAGGTGTTGCAGCAGTCAATTTCTTGCATAGTCAGGGCTACCGCGTTGCAGTAACGGATTCTAGAGCTAACCCGCCCGGACATGACCAGATACCCGCTGAGGTTCAGACCAGTTTTGGTCAGTTTGATGCCGAGCTGTTGCTGTCTGCAGAAGAAATCGTGATCAGCCCGGGGCTTGATCCTAAACTTCCTGAAATTCAGGCAGCGATTAACAAGGGTATTCCGGTGGTCAGTGAAATCCAGATTTTACGCCGTGCTACGGATAAGCCTATTGTGGCGATTACCGGTTCTAATGCCAAAAGTACCGTGACTACCTTGATTGGTTTAATGGCAGCAGATGCAGGTAAAAAAGTCGCTGTCGGTGGTAACTTAGGCCGTCCTGCGCTAGACCTGACTAAAGACGATCCTGAGCTGTATATACTCGAGCTGTCCAGTTTTCAGCTGGAAACCACCTCAAATCTGGCAGCTGAAGTCGCGGTGGTGTTGAACATGAGTGAAGATCATCTGGATCGTCATGGCGATATGATGGGTTATCACACGGCGAAACACCGGATTTTCCAAGGTGTGAAAAAAGTCGTCTATAACCGTGATGACTCTTTGACCCGTCCTCTGGTGCCAGACGTAACACCGATGCAAAGCTTTGGTCTAAATGCACCGGATATGAACCAGTACGGTATTCTCAAGGATACTGATGGCAGTATCTGGCTGGCGCGTGGTCGTGAGCGTCTGCTGAAAAGTACCGAGATGTATATGCAGGGCACGCATAATGTTGCCAATGCCTTGGCCTGTCTGGCGCTGGGTGAGGCGATTGGTCTGCCACTGGACAGTATGTTGAATACCTTGAAGACGTTTAAAGGTCTGGAACATCGCTGTGAATTCGTCAAGGAAGTACAGGGCGTACGCTATTATAACGACTCCAAAGGTACCAATATCGGCGCAACCTTGGCGGCACTGGACGGTCTGGGCATGGCGATTGAAGCCCAAGGCGGTAAGGTTGCGATTATTCTTGGTGGACAAGGTAAGGGCCAGGATTTTAAAGCTTTACGGGAATCACTCGCTAAATATGCCAAAGTAGCGGTATTGATCGGTGAAGATCGTCCCATCATTGAAGCAGCGATTGCGGGCACGACAGAACTGATCCATGCGGACAGCCTGCAGCAGGCGGTAGAAATCTGCCAAAAGCACACTCAGACCCATGATGTCGTGCTATTGTCTCCTGCATGCGCAAGTTTTGATATGTTCTCGGGTTATCCTGAGCGTGGTCGCAAGTTTGTTGCGTATGTGAATGAACTCAATTAAGAATAACAAGGATTCGTGATATGGCTGGGTTTGCTCAGACTACGATCAATAAATTAAATCAATTTTATACGCAGTGGATACCTAGAATACCTGCTGAAGTGAATCCACGGAATGTATTGATTTTCTGTGTGTTGGCTTTGCTCTGCATTGGTTCGATCATGGTGGCATCGGCCTCGATGCCCTATGCAGAACGTATGCATGAAAATCCGTTTCACTATATTAGCCGACATGGGATTTCGATTTTTGTCGCTGCCGTAGCAGCTTTTCTGGCTTATAAAATCCCCTTAAAAGTCTGGTTTAATAACACTTTCTTTTTGTGGATTATTACCATCGTACTTTTGGTGGCCGTGCTATTTGTCGGGACGGAAGTCAATGGTTCCAAACGCTGGATTCGGATCGCAGGCTTTACCTTACAGGCTTCGGAAGTCGCCAAAGTGATGATGGCAATTTTTACTGCAGACTACGTGGTGCGCCGTGCGGAAGAAGTACGGAATAATATCAAGGGTCTGGTCCGTTTAAGTGCCATCATGGGTGCTACCGTCGGTTTGATTATTCTCGAGCCTGACTTGGGTGCAACCGTGGTAATTACCTTAACCATGCTTGGCGTGTTCTTTCTGGCGGGTGCGCCGTGGATTCAGTTCGGTGTGGCTTTTATGACCTTGGTCGGCGCATTTGCTGCCGCGATTCTGTTGGAACCGTATCGTCTGCAACGTCTGCTGTCTTTTTCGAATCCTTGGGAAGATCCCTTAGGCACCGGTTATCAGCTCTCTAATGCCCTTATGGCCTTTGGCCGTGGGGAATGGGCAGGGGTAGGCTTGGGGCATAGTATCCAGAAAATGTCTTATTTGCCTGAGGCGCATACCGATTTCATGCTGGCAATTTTGGGTGAAGAATTTGGCTTTTTAGGCATTTCAACCATCCTGATCTTGTCCTTCACCATGCTGGTTTGCTGTATCCGCATTGGACACCGCGCCTTGCAGCATCAATATTTGCGTGCCGGCTATCTGGCTTATGGCATCAGTATCATTTTCCTGTTACAGATTCTGGTGAATGCCGGTATGAATATGGGCATGTTGCCGACCAAGGGTTTGACCTTGCCATTTATTAGTTATGGCGGTTCATCCCTGATTATCTGTGCGGTCATGATCAGTCTGATTCTGAAAATTGATTCGACCACGCGTCAGGTCAATCCAAGCCGCGAAGAATCAAGCTTCTAGATTGGAGTTTCGTCCTGGCTCTGGCTGAGCATGGTCCAGTACCGTGCTCGGCATTGCGGTTCCACAATTGGAACAGGTCACAAAAGCAGATTTAGGCTTGGAAAGTGGAATCAAGGGTATAAAAAATAAAGAAAAATAATTACGCTGCTGTTTTAGCTCATAGCCCGAACGAGTACGGCAGACCGGACACAGAAACTGGCTTTTCTCAATGGTTTTGGTTTTAGGGCCGACGCCAAAAATAAAAAACATACTCTTCTTCCTATCAATTTTTCATTCTAGAAGTCTAGCTTAAGTGAAAAGCTGTTTTTATAAATAGTGACCTTGTAGCTCAGTTGTATGTGGAATCCGCTCAATGTCCCATTGTACTACCGCCTGTTGCAGCATCCGATCGGGAGTGTCCAAATCAACTTCAGCCTGATGCAAAGCCTGAAGTGCCTGTTTTAATAATTGGGGTGCCTGAGTTAAATCCAGTGCTTGGGCCAGATTCTGTTTTGACAGTTTTTGCCCCTGATCATTCATTGCCAGCGGTAGATGCATATAGCTCAGACGCGGATAACCGAGTAACTGTCCCAGATAGATTTGCCGTTCGGTATTATCTAAAAGATCAGCTCCACGTACCGCATGAGTCATACCTTGCAGATAGTCATCGACTACTACAGCCAGCTGGTAATTCATAATGCCGTCACGACGTTTTAAGACAAAATCGCCCAGATCTTTTTTCAGTTCTGAACAGTGCTGACCTTGCAGCCGGTCTTCAAAACAGATTTCAACATCTTCAACTTTTAAACGGATGGCCTGATGCTCAAAAGCCAGACCCAAGTTGCGGCAGGTATCCTGATAGATATGGTTGGAACCGAGCATTTTACGGGTACATTGACAGGCATAGACTAGGTCTTGCTGACGTAATTGCTGGATGACGTCTTCGTAAATATCTAAACGGTCTTTCTGGAAAATGATTTCGGCATCAGGTTCAAGCTGAAAGGCATCCATGGCACGCAGGATATGCTCTTCGCTGCCGGGATAAATGCGGGGAATATCGGTGTCTTCAATCCGGACCAGCCATGTGCCTTGATTGGCTTTGGCATCGCAGTAACTGGCAACTGCGGTAATGAGGGAGCCAAAATGCAAAGGGCCGGTTGGCGATGGCGCGAACCGGCCCACATAAGCCATCCTGTTGTCCCCCTCCTTTTTTAAAGGAGGGGTTAGGGGAGGATTATTTACAGACATACTTAACCGTTATTTTGCTTCTCTTTGATCTCTGCAAGGGTTTTGCAGTCAATACATAAAGTAGCCGTTGGACGTGCTTCTAAACGACGCAAGCCAATCTCGATACCACAAGTTTCACAGAAACCATAGTCATCATTCTGGATTGCTTCGATCGACTGTTCGATTTTACGAATCAGTTTACGTTCACGGTCACGGGTACGTAACTCAATCGCAAACTCTTCTTCCTGAGTCGCACGGTCATTCACATCTGGAAGAGCAGTATTTTCGTCTTGCATCGTATTCAGGGTACGATCCACTTCTGACATCAACTCAGCTTTCCAAGCCAGCAAGATTTGGCGGAAATGCTGAAGCTGACCTTCAGACATGTATTCTTCATTTTTTTTAGGTTGATAAGGTTCAATACCAAATAAGCTAGCAGTAGAACCACCGTCAGTCGTTTTAGGCTTAGATTTGCGTACGCGCTTTGCAGCTTTCTCTTCTACAACATCAGTTTGATTGTCTAAGACTTGATTTTGGTTGTCATTCGCCATTTAGGGCATTCCTCATCTATGCGTATGATTGCTACGCAAAAAATATGGTGATATGCAGTTTTTTATCCACCCTGTAGAAAGATTATCCTCCTATGGGGGCCGTCATCATATAGACTTTTTATGCTTATTGATAGTCTTTGATGTCTGGACTATGCATATCACATTTCCTTTGGTTGCAATAAAGTAATGCAAAAAAAACAAATTGAAAAGTTAATAACCTGAAATTTCGGTATTAATATTTTGCTGGCTCAATGCCACCCGTTCAATATAGGTATCAAACTCACCATTTTGTTGCAAATGTAATACACGATAACCTGGTGCCGCCTGATCTAGCGCGAAATCTTCACTTTTAGGTTTAAACTGCACACTGGTCGATGGCGTGGATAAAAAGTAGATGCCATGCCATTCGTTGCAGGAATCCTGATGCACATGACCAAACAGAACCAGCTTGATATTATGATGCCGAGCCAGTACATCTTTTAAATCTTCAGCATTTTTCAGCCGGTGCTGATCAATCCAGTACGATTTCATCGCAAAAGGATGATGATGGCAAGCGACAATGACATGCTGATGCTTAAATTCAAGCAATAATTGGTCCAATTGATCGAGTTGAGCTTGTTCCACCCAGCCATCGATCTTGCCTTGAACGGCACTATTTAACAGGATCATGGTCCAGGTGCCAAAATGAATGGCATGTACCTGATTCGCATGCTGGTGAAAAGGGAACACCCGAGAATCGTCATGGTTACCTGGAATCTGATAATACGGCACGTTTAAAGACTGGACAAATGCTAAATAGCGTTGATAAGTCTGCTCGACCGGCACCTGTGCCAGATCACCGGTATGAATCAGTGCATCCATTTGGGGAAAGCGCTGTTGGATCTGCTGCATCACCTCGTGAAAACTCTGCTCGGGATTCATCCGGGCAAATTCCAGCTCTTCCCGATCCATCAAATGGGTATCAGAAATCTGGATAATGGTCCAATCTGGCTGTGTGTTTATGCTTGACTGCTGAAAACTCATGTCTTTCCCCTTAGACATATTCCTGCAGTATGAATATGTTGTTGCAACCATTGCAAGGCCATAATGACAGGCGCATTTCTTAAGCGACCATTCGTGAGCAAGAACGGAATATCGGCATAATCCAGAATATGCAGCTGGATATTTTCCCCTTCATCCGGCATGCCAAAAACACCACCCTGTTCAGGTAATTCGGTCTGGGCCACATATAAATGAAATAATTCGGAACATGCTCCGGCGGAAGGATAGAAGCTGAAAATGTGCTGTAGCTCATCCAGGGTACAGCCTGATTCTTCAAGTGCCTCGCGGCGGATGCACGCTTCAGGCGCTTCATTGCCATCCAGAACGCCAGCAATCACTTCGAGTTGCCAAGGAGAATCGATATCGTCCAGTCCACCAATCCGGAACTGTTCAATCAGGCCGAATTTCTGCTGTTGATGGTTGTACATCAGCACACCCGCTGCTTCTGGCCGGTGAATCAGCTCACGTTGCAAAACAGGGGTTGAGCTTTCCTGATTAAATAAACGGTGTTTCAGGCTGACTTGTTCTACCTGAATAAATCCCCGGTACAAGAACTCACGTGCCTCTACGCTAAAGTCTTTTTTATTATAAGAGGCCTGTTTAATAATATTCATATGCTCAGATAGAATGAATTGATTTATTTTCATCCTATCTGAGTTTTTTTTGAAGACAACTGTTTTTTTTACAGTTTTATAGTTTGTGGTATAAATTTTGACCAGATTTGTGGAAGCTGGCTTTCATCTGATCCATACCCGCTTCAATTTCGGCCTGAGAGCTTGCTGGCTGATCAGGATTAGCCTGTTGACTGGCATAATCACGAACATTCTGGCTAATCTTCATTGAACAGAACTTCGGTCCGCACATGGAACAAAAGTGCGCAGATTTATGCGCCGCTTTCGGCATGGTTTCATCATGCATGCTGCGCGCCGTGTCCGGATCCAGACTCAAGTTAAACTGGTCTTCCCAGCGGAACTCAAAACGGGCTTTGGACAGGGCATTATCCCGCGCTTGTGCACCCGGATGACCTTTGGCCAGATCGGCTGCATGCGCGGCAATCTTGTAGGTAATAATGCCGTCTTTGACATCCTTTTTATTGGGTAAACCGAGATGCTCTTTAGGTGTGACATAACACAGCATTGCGGTACCGTACCAGCCAATCATCGCAGCGCCGATGGCTGAAGTAATGTGGTCATAACCCGGTGCAATATCCGTGGTTAAAGGCCCCAAGGTATAAAAGGGTGCTTCCTTACAGACTTCCAGTTGCAGGTCCATATTTTCCTTGATCATATGCATCGGGACATGCCCCGGACCTTCGATCATCACCTGAACATCATGCTCCCAGGCACGGTGGGTCAGCTCACCCAAAGTTCGAAGTTCGGCAAATTGCGCTTCGTCATTGGCATCCTGTACACAGCCGGGACGCAGACCATCGCCAAGACTGAAAGACACATCGTAGGCTTTCATGATCTCGCAGATTTCATCGAAATGGGTATACAAGAAGTTTTCCTGATGATGTGCCAGACACCACTGCGCCATGATCGAACCGCCACGAGAGACGATACCGGTCAAACGGTTGGCAGTCAGCGGTACATATCTTAAAAGCACGCCGGCATGAATGGTGAAATAGTCCACACCTTGTTCAGCCTGTTCAATCAGGGTGTCTTTAAAGATCTCCCAGGTCAGGTCTTCGGCCACACCATTGACTTTTTCCAGTGCCTGATAGATCGGTACGGTTCCAATTGGTACAGGAGAGTTGCGGATAATCCATTCACGGGTTTCATGAATATTCTGGCCGGTCGAGAGGTCCATAATGGTATCTGCGCCCCAACGTGTCGCCCAGGTCATTTTCGAGACTTCTTCTTCGATACTTGAACCGAGTGCAGAATTACCAATATTGGCATTGATTTTGACCAGAAAATTACGCCCGATGATCATCGGTTCCAGTTCCGGATGATTGATATTGGCCGGAATAATCGCGCGGCCGGCGGCGACTTCCTGACGCACAAATTCTGGCGTAATTTCAGTCAGGTTTTTTGCACCAAAATTCTGGCCCGGATGCTGGCGCATATCGACACCATCGAGTTGACGCAGGTTTTCACGAATGGCGATATATTCCATTTCCGGGGTGATGATGCCTTGCTTGGCATAATGCATCTGGGTGATGTTGCGGCCGCGTTTGGCTTTACGTGGTTTTTGGATATGCGCGAAACGGATCGCGGCTGTGCGGATATCGCGTAAACGCTGGCGACCAAATTCAGAACTGAGCTGATCCAGAATTTCGCTATCGTTGCGCTGTTCAATCCAGCTTTCACGAATATTCGGCAGACCTTTGTTCAGGTCAATCGTCACATTGGGGTCAGTATAAACACCAGACGTATCATAGACCATCAAAGGTGGATTATGTTCGCCACCCAGACTGGTCGGGGTTTCACTTAAGGAAATTTCCCGCATGGGTACCTGAATATCAGGATGGGAACCTTGCAGATAGACTTTACGTGAGGCTGGCAGAATTCGCGTTAAATCGCGGGCTTCCTGTTCATGAGCGGAGAGAGAAGTTTCAGAAGAAAGATTCGTTAACTGGTTCATGGCTATGATCCTTATGAATGACATCAACGAATCAAGCACGACCAAAAACGTAGGCAGATTTATCCTGAACGGATAAAGCAAGGGCTGGGTTTTTAGCTGGCTTGATTCCTACGCAGGTATTAACCTGATCAGGTTCAACGGTACTCATGCTCAATTCCTGATAACGATAAAAGGAATCACATGATCTCAGCGAGGCATTACTCGCGCTCCGTCAAGCGAGGCTAAAGCTTAGCTCAGTTTAGGCAGAATAGACAGGTCTAAATCGCTCAACTTTAAGCGAGGCTTGATTTAGACATGGTCCTACTGATTGAAGGTGAAACTGATCCCAACTAGATACAGATGGCATCGGTAAAGCAGTCCTTATCGTATTTTTGTGAAGGTGGACTGATCTGGGCATAGTACAGAATCTGTTCTGCTTCCGAGCGGTTTCTATAATCGGCAGGCAAGGCTTGCTGGCGCTGTTCCGGAGTCATGTCCAGAAATTCCAGAAACAGGCGTGCCTGTGTGGACAGCGTTGATTTCTGACCACTCGACAGCCCAATAATAGTTTCCAGATGACTGGTATCCACAGCATAACGATCGTGATAATCTTCAGACACCGGGGATTGCTCGGTACCTCTAAACAGGAAATAGGTATATTGCTTCAGCAGATATTCGGCATCGCGTTTATAACTGCTATTCGGATAAGTCTTGAGATAATCTTCCCAAAGCAGGCTGCGGGCTGCAATATCAGCGGCTTCAATCTGCAGGCGTTTTTCCACCAGCACCGGTTCCATATTCTGTTCCGCCAGATTTTCAATAAAGGCTTTTTCAGCGGCCGGTAAATAAGGGGCAAAAATACGCGCCAGATATTCCGGACTGCGGCGATAATGTAAAGTGCCATCCCCCAGATCCAGCAGTTCTACATAAGCCTGCCCCTTGTGTTTTAACAGATACTGGTCACGTGAGGTGAGCTGTTGAAAATGCGCATGCTGAATGGTCGGATGCTGGGCCATTTCCAGTGCATACTGCTCAAAGGCGCGTTGCTGGAACTCGGTGCGATCCACCTTTAAAAAGCGCTGATACATTTCGGTAGAGCGCTGCATCAGGTGCTTCTGCTCCGCCAAGTCCATCAACGGCAGGCATACTTTAAGATCCTGATTAATCTGCTCCAGCGCAAACGTCGTGCGCTGGTCATTAATCTGGGACATATTTTTTTCAATATTCTGGCACATGAGGCTAAAGTCATTGACTGGACTTTGCGTTTGCTTTGCCTCAGTCTGTTCGACCTGGATCTGTGGATCTGAGGGCTGTTGGCAGCCCCCAAGAAGCAGCACGCTACCAGCAATCAAACAGGCTTTGAATATCGACGGGAATGGCATTAACACTATGCTTCAGGACTCTGTATATAGGTGAATTCAGAAAATAACGGCCTTACTGGGAGGTATATTGTATAGATCAAATTAAAATACTATGTTTAGTATTGTGAATTGCTTTGTTACATTGCAGGCAGAGGTCTTGAAAATTGAATTAATCGTGGATAAAACCCGATAGTTATATTAAAAAGTTAATAAAAATCATACGTAAAAATCGAAGAGATCTCTTTAGTATGGCTTAGCTTAAAGCGCCAGCATTTTTTGATCTGAATGGCTGTTAGGGGTTAACACTATAAAATGAAATTAAAACTCAGTGTCATGGCCGGTTTATTGCTATTAATTAGTCCGGCGATTTTTGCCCTGGATTTACAAGAAGCGTATGCACGCGCCCAGCAAAATGATCCAAATTGGCAGGCGAATGTGTTGCAGTACCAATCTGATCAGCTCAATCTGGGGATTGCCAGCGGAAATTTGCTGCCGACCGTGACTTTATCTGGAAATGTGACCCGTAAAAACCAGTCCGTCAACAACTCAGAGTCTGAAGGTTTGCCTGCTGAATTTGGTGAGTTGCAAAGTTCCAGTACAACCAGCCGTCAGGTGGCCTTAACCGCACGCCAACCTTTATTTCGCTGGGATGCCTGGCAAGGTTATAAGCAGGTCAAGACCTCGGTCGAACTCAGTGAAGTCAATCTGCGTCTGCAAAAACAGCAGCATATTTTACAGGTGGCCGAAGCCTATTTTAATGTGTTGCGGCAGCAGTCTTTGACTACGGCTTATTTACAGGAAGAGCAGGCGCTGTCTGAACAGTTACGCATGATGAATGCTAAGCTGAAAGAAGGTTTGGTGGCGCGTAGTGAGGTCAGTGAAGCCAATGCCCAGTATCAAAGTGCCCAAGCCAACCGGATTTCGACTCAAGTTCAGCTGGTACTGGCCCAAGAACAGCTGGCACATTTAATCGGCCCTTATCAGGAAAATCTGGCGGTATTACGCAACGATTTCCAGTTCCAGAAACCGGTTCCAAGTGATATGCAGTCCTGGACCGAATTAGCACAAAGCCAAAATCTGAATATTCTGCAAGCGCGTCTGCAAAAGCGCTATTCTGAAGATGCCAAACGGGTCGAACAGGCTGCGCTCTATCCGCAGGTCGAAGCGGTCGGAACCTATGGCTATTTAAAGCAAAGTCCGGCTACGATCATGTCCAGCAATGGAGATTTCGACCAGATTGGGGTGGAGGTGAACTGGAATGTATTTAGCGGTGGACGCACGCAAAAAAGTATCCGTCAGGCCGGTGTCAATGTGCAAAAAAGTGAAGCGCAACTGGATGCGGCCATCCGTAAAGCCAATACCGATGTGAAACAGTCCTTTATGCAGGTAGAAACCGATCAGGCCAAACTGAATGCACGTAAAGCCGCGATGGACTCTTCGGAAATTGTCTCACAAGCGTCCAGAGCCCAATATCAGGAAGGCTTAAAAACCATGGTCGATGTGTTGCTGGCACAGCGTAATGCCTTTTCTGCCAAGACCGATTATTTGAATGCCAAATATGATTATCTGTTGCATGTGCTGCAATTGCAGGCCTCGGTCGGGCGGTTAACCGAAAAGGAACTGGCAGAGCTGAATGCCTGGCTGATTGAATATGATTCGCCTCAGCCTCTATGAGGCTACTATTGTCATCAAACTTTCATCATAGATATGCTTTAATATGATTTATTATTGATCATTGTCCTCTATCGTTCAGGAGTAGCTTTCCTTGTGTCCAAATAATCCTGTATTAAGTCATCACATTTCTTCGCAATTTAATGAAGAACTGCAGGACGTAAATACCAAATTCATGACGATGGGCGGACTGGTAGAACAGCAGGTAGCTAATGCCATTCATGCCCTATTGGACACAGATGTCTCAATGGCAGTAGATGTGCAGTTTCAAGATAATGTCGTCAATCAGATGGAACGAGATATTGATGAAGCGCTGACCCTGATTCTGGCGCGCCGTCATCCTGCCGCGATTGATTTACGTATGGTGCTTGCCATGTCCAAGGCCAATACCGATCTGGAACGGATTGGCGATGAAGCCTCGAAAATAGGCCGAATTGCACAAAGCTTATGTGAAGAGGGCGGCTCACCGCGCGGTTATATGGAAACCCGGCATATTGGCAACCAGGTGCGGGTGATGATTCATGATGCACTGGATGCTTTTGCGCGTCTGGATGTAGATCAAGCTTTGAAGGTCATGTTGGCAGATGCGGATATTGACCGTGAGTATCAATCAGCCACACGTACGCTTATGACTTATATGATTGAAGATCCGCGGCATATCAGTCGTGTCATCAATGTATTATGGGTGCTGCGTTCGCTAGAAAGAATTGGCGATCATGCCCGGAATATTTCGGAACAGGTGATCTATATGGTCAAAGGTTTTGATGTGCGTCATACCAGCGTTGAAGAAATTGAACAGAAAGTTCAGCGTTAAACGTTCCAGACTTAAATAAAAAAACCTCCAGCTCGGAGGTTTTTTATTGGGATAGAAAAGCTAACTATGAGTTTCTTCCTCAGCATCATCTTCAAAAGTTTTGGCAATTTTTTCAATATTCAGGCTTTTGGCCATCGCATCAAAGATTTCCTTATATACGCCTTGCTGATGATAAAGCTGGTCGTGTTCACCATGTTCGGCAATCGTTCCTTCTTTCATTACATAGGTATAATCCGCATCAATAATCTGCGACAGGCTATGCGAAATGATGATCACGGTACGGCCTTGCTTGATCTGGTCCAGACTTTGTTTGATCTGTTCCGTGGCAATTGCATCCAGACTCGCCGTCGGTTCATCCAGAAAAATAATCGGTGGATTTTTCAGGAACATCCGTGCCAAGGCAATGCGTTGCTGCTGGCCGCCAGACAGCATCAAGGCATCGCTGTCATAGCCATCCGGTAACTGTAAAATCTGCTCATGAATCGAGGCTTTTTCTGCCGCCTCAATTACATCTTCCATTGAGGCAGTAGTTTTACCGTAACGGATATTGTCAAAGATGGTGCCCTGAAAAATATGGTTTTTTTGCAAGACCAGACCAATATGATCGCGTAGATATTGGGTGTCATAATCTTTCAGGTCAATGCTATCCAGTTTGATCTGGCCTTGCTGTGGTTCATAAAATTTATCCAGCAGACTGATCAGGGTAGATTTTCCAGCACCCGATAAGCCCACCAAGGCGGTAATTTTATTAGGGCGAATTTCCATATCAATATCTTTCAGGGCATGGTGGCCATTTGGATAATAAAAATTCACGCCACTCAGTTCAAATTTGCCTTGGACAATCGGTTTCTGCTGACCGCTTTGTTCAATTTCATCATCGGCTTCCAGAATCTTGAAAAAGCTTTCTGAGTAGATCATGGCATCATTCACTTCATCATAAATCCGGTGCAGGGATCGGATCGGGGCAGAGACATTATTAAATAGCAGCACATGAAACATGATCATGCCGATACTCATCTGGCCATCCAGCACAAAGTAGGAGGTTAGAATAATGATCAGTACAATCCCGATCTGTTCCAGAAAAGTTTTCAGGCCGTCAAACAGGAAACTGGTCTGGCGGGTTTTCATCTGATTGTCGGTCAGTTCACGCTGTAATCCCAACTGCTTTTCCGATTCAATCGATTCGCGGTTAAAAGACTTGATCACGGTAATCGAGTTGATGATGCTGAGAATACCCTGACTCTTTTTTTCCCGGCCATCGCGAAGGTTACGGCGCCAGCCTCCCAGCTTTTGCGCCTGTTTATAGGTCAGCCAGAAATAGATCGGGACAATGGCAGTCGCGACCAGACCGACATAGATATTGGCATAGTACATCAGCCCCAAAGCCACAATGGCACTGGTAAATAATGGTAAAATATCAATAAAGAAGATTTGTACCAGACGGGTCAGTGAGCCAATGCCACGGTCAATCCGGGTCTGTAATTTACCGGCCTGGTTATTTTCCTGATTAAAAAATTCCAGACGATATTTTAAAAACTTTTCAATAATCCCTTGGGCCAGATCCTGAGAGACAAAAATCCGCAGTTTCTCTCCATAGAACTTCTGCCCGAACTGGACAAAGGCATTGATAATTTCTTTGCCAAGCAAAATCGCCGAAATCGTGATCAGAATATGCCAGCCTTGCTCCAGTCCTTGACCGGTTTCGAGTAGCGAATTGATGCTGTCGACTGCATATTGCAAGGTAATGGCATTGACCTGTGCGGTGAATGAACCGATCAGGGTCAGAATCAGCGTGGCAATCACCAGCAACCGGTAAGGCTGAACAAAGGGACGAAGTTTCTGAAACAGCTGCCATAAGTTCATAAAAGGATTATTTTTATTGTGAAAATTGAATTCAGTCTAGGCAGGAATTAGGCAAGCCACAAGCATAAATGTTGTAGTCATTTGTGAAGAGCAGTTGTAATCCTTTAGGTCGAATGTCAGTATTTTCATGTGGATACTGGATCTGATGGATATGACTCTCGATTTATTTGCACCCCAGCCGCAAGCCAATGTATTACCTTTTGATGGGGTAGTGGAGGATTATGGCCTGATTTTGGATGAGGGACAAAGCCAGCAGTATCTACAGCATTTTCTCAGTCAGCTGGCCTGGCAACATGATGAAGTACATTTATTTGGCAAGCACCATGTCACAGGCCGCCAGGTAGTCTGGTATGGCGATGAACATTATCAGTATCGTTATTCTGGTACACTTAAGCAAGCTCAAGTATGGACACCCGGATTATTCCGTTTAAAGCAGCATATTGAAATTCTGGTCGGTCATCCCTTTAATTCCTGTCTGGCCAATTTGTATGAAGATGGTTCTCAAGGCTTGGGCTGGCATAGTGATGATGAGCCGGCGTTATATACAGGTACTTCTCGGGAAAATGTCATTGCTTCTCTGAGTCTGGGAGCCACTCGTAAAATGAGCTTTAAGCATAAAATTCGTAGCGATAAAGTCGATGTGCTGTTACACAGTGGACAGTTGATTGTGATGCGTGGCGCGACTCAGCAACACTGGAAGCATAGTATCAGCAAAACCAGCAAAGTTTTAACACCACGAATTAACCTGACCTTTCGTTATTTTTATCCTTAAGAAGCATTTTGGAGCATAAAAAAGCACCCTGAAGGATGCTGATTTAAAAAATTTTCAAAACAGATTAAGGCGTGATCCCAGCTGGATGGCGATACCAGCTTTCAATCAACAATGCAGCCGCAATGCTGTCGGCAGAGATTTTCTTGCCACGACCTTGAGCCTGATAATGCCCCAGTTCATCGCGTGCTTCACGGGTGGTCAAACGTTCATCTACCATCCAGGTTTCAATATTGGTCTGATGACGTAAACGGCGGGCAAATTTTCGCGCCCGTGTCGACAGCTCCGATTCACTATCATCCATATTCAATGGCAAACCGACCAGAAATAAATTCGGTTGATGGCTTTTCACGATTTTGAGCAATTCATCCCAGTTGGGAATACCATCTTTCATGGGAAATAAGGGTAGGGGATTGGTACTTGCAATCAGGGATTGTCCAACCGACATTCCCATTTTTTGTGTACCAAAATCAAACGCCATAATGGTTTGTGGCGCGTTTACATCAGGCATGTCCAATCTCGGAAGATAACCAGTTGCGGTCTACGCCCATTTTTCTATAGGCAGCGTCCCAACGGTCGTTATAAGGTAAGTTAAATATCAGATCCATATCGGAATCACAAATCAGCCAGTCACCACGGGCAATTTCTTGTTCCAGCTGGTGTTTGCCCCAACTGGCATAACCGAGGGCAATCTGATAGCGACCGACACCTTCATTATGTGCAATGGCATCCAGAATATCTTTGGAGGTAGTAATGCAGACATTTTCACCCACGGCGATGGAGGAATGCCAGGTCGGCTGACCGGTATGCAAGACAAAGCCGGCTTCAGGGCGCAAAGGGCCACCTTGCAATACCTCATGCGGATTGACATTATCTGCTTCAATATCCAGATCATTCAGCAATTCTTTAATTTGAATGCCGGCAGGTCGATTGATAATGATGCCTTGGGCACCATCTTCATCATGACGAGCGAGATAAATGACCGTCTGGGCAAAAAAATCATCATTCGCATGCGGCGGTGCAATCAGACAACGATGTGTCAGAAACTGTTTGGTCACCTGAGCAGTTCTCCCAAAGTCAGTATGCTATGCAGTCTGAAAAAGTGAAGCATGGCCTACGGGCCTAATTGTAATCACTCAAACAGCGGCTTTCTTCCTGCTAGTTATCCCATAAAATGCTTAGGCTGACAACTTGGATATGGGGTAAATCAGGCATGAACAGGTTAAGGCCGGTTTTAAAATTCCTTTTAAAAAGACCTTCAGTGATTTTATTTAAATGATGGGAGGTAGTTTTAAGTGAACTGTACCGGGTTTGTCGGAGACTTTTTTATTTAAGTTAGGCCACCTGACCTAACGGGTTAATCTTATCATAGTACATTGCTTCAAACTCAAAAGGCGATACATAACCCAGTGCACTGTGTACACGCTTTTTATTGAACCAATCTACCCAGTTTAGTGTCGCAAGTTGTACATCTGCTAAACCTTGCCAATCTGCTTTTAAATATTCAATCACCTCTGTTTTGTATAAGCCATTCACCGTTTCAGCCAAAGCATTATCGTATGAATCACCAGTTGTACCGACTGATGCTCGTAAATTTGCAGCTTCTAAACGATTGGTATAGCGAATAGAAAGATATTGAACACCTCTATCGGAATGATGAATCACATTCTTTGGCATGCCTCGATCGTGCAATGCTTGCTCAAGTGCATCGAGCACCATATCTGTATTCATCCGTGTAGATACTTTCCATCCAACAATTGCTCGTGAGAACACATCAATAATAAAGGCGGTATAGACCCAGCCTGAATGAGTTTGAATATACGTAAAGTCACTCACCCACAGTTGGTCAGGATGATCAGCATTAAAATTACGTTTCACTAAATCATCTGCTCTTTTTTGATCATCTCGGCTACGGGTGGTTTGTTTGTTCTTACCACGCCAAACACCTTGTATACCTAGCTTCTGCATCAATCGAGCAACTGTACAACGTGCGATAACATAACCTTCACGTTTCAATTGTTGCCAGACCTTACGCACACCATATCGACCTGAACTTTCTTTCCAAATTCGTTTAATTTGTTCAGCATGATGCTCATCATGTAGATCTCGTTTCGCTCGATGTTCTGGATTTACTGTGAGATCTAGTGTTCGATAATAGGTAGAACCCGCGATTGGTAAAATCCTACAAATCGCATCAACACCATATAAGTCTTTATTGTTATGGATGAAATCCACCATTATTTGTGTGGGCGGTCGAGCTCCGCCTGGGCGAAAAAAGCAGCTGCTTTACGTAGAATTTCGTTAGCACGTTGCAGTTCTTTATTTTCGCGTTCCAGTTGTTTGATACGTTCTTGGTCTGAAAGCTGCTGTACTTTAACTGGATTTTGTTTATCTAAATATTTTTGATACCAAACACGTAGTGTTTCAGGAGTACAACCCTTGCGCAGTATACTGCTCAGGGAGCAATAGCTGTGATCGCAGCCCAATTCGATGGATAATCTTTCTCGGATTCAATCAATAATTGAACCGCTCTTTCTCTGATTTCAGGGGTATATTTTAATTTTGTCATCGGGATAGTCTCTCAGAATATTGACTCTCCGACAAACCTGGTACGGTTCAAAGCGTTTTTTATTTATGCTAAAACAGCCAGATAAACCGAGTAAAAACTTACTTAAATTTTACGCCAATCTCAACTTTTAATTAAGTTTTCCAACTGTAAAGGAGGATTACCTAATTGAGAATTTAAAACGACTGAAATTGTATGTGAAAG
>NZ_JAMXXP010000026.1 GCF_024129355.1 Acinetobacter lwoffii
TTTGATAAACTGGCACGCAATTATAAATCTATGATTCGTATAGCCTGTATATTTATTTGGTGCAAAGCCAAATGAGGACACACCCTAATAGGGTTGCGCTTTTTTTTTGTGAGAGCAGGCTTAACATGTATTCTAAGACGGTCAGATGGAACCGGGTAATAACCATGAAACCCTGATTCAAGCTTTTGATCGACAACAATAACTGAAAAAATCTCTTGTTGATTAGCCAAATAATTCAATGTAGTACGGATAAATTTTACGTATTTAGTTGATCCTTTTTTCAGAATACCTTCTGCAACAAAATCACTCCACTGCGTATCTACCCTTCTACAATATGGAATAGTTTTCCCGTCTACTGTCGTGGATAAGAGAGAGCGCTCAAAATCAGCCAACTCATTGAATGTACTTTCCCATAACTGATGAATTTTAGCTTCCATCTTTGAAATAGATTCATGCGCTTCATTTTTAAATAAAAAAACCCCAAACACATAAAAACTGTCGTTTATACCAAACTCTAATTTATCAAAGCAGCAAAGCAGTCCTTCCACATGCTGAACTTTGCGTCGAAAAAATATTAAGTGCTTTTCATAACACTCCCTTACCTGTTGCAGTGTCTGAAATGATATAGAAGGTGAATCATAAAAACGATTAACATATAAAAGTTTAAGACTTATAAATTTAATGGATCGAGTATATTTAAAGCAATCATCTAGCCTTTGTTGGAAAGGAGTAATTCTCTGGTCCATTTCCTCAAAAAATTGATCTGTAATGCGAATTTGATTCTTGATAAAACTAGCCGTCTTCATGTCAATATTTTCTTTTGAAAAGTTACAACCAACAAATTGGGTTATATGACAACCTAACTTCTTTGCAAAAATTGCAGGGTATTCTAAACGACCTATCATTAAAGAGTAATTTTGAGATAAAGGAAAAACTGAAGTATGCGTAATTTTTTGTTGTGCAAATAAAGCGCTTATCTCAAGATCCAGACCTTGACGAGTATTTAAAACCGCTTGAAACAAGTCTAGGATTTGAGATTCTAATAAATCAGAAATATCTTCCCCATAAGCAGTAGATAAGCTAAACTCAAATAACTTATCAAGCAGGTGTAATTCTATATTTTCTATTATTTTCCGTTTTGGTTGTATTGTCTGTTCTTCATCAAAAAAATAATTAAAACATCTTAATCTTCTCCAGAAGCTGATCATTTCCAATATTTCTTTTTTCCTCTGTGTTGAACTTATTCGCTCTAGGTCCACTGTACTTACCCCTTTTTAATTTTATCCTATAAGCTATATGATATAACCCTATTTTTAAATTAACACCCTATTTTCACTTATTCAAAGTTAATTCAAAGACACAATAAATAATTAATACTTGATCGTAAGAACCTTATCAGCATACTCCTTTTATCATATGGTTTATAAAATTAATCGACAAATCTGCCGATAAAATGGACTGCCTAACTAAACAGAATTTCTTAAGGGAAAGCTTGTAAAGTAGAAAAATAATTTAGATATTGGATAAAAATCATCCTTTATTTTATTAGCCCTAATAAATATTTAGTCACTGACAATAGCAACGCTACATGCTCTCTTTAAACATAGGTTCTGTCACTTGAATCCGTCAATTAAAAAAAGGACTGAAAACTTTCTTTCCAGTCCTTTAGAATTTATAAAAAATTTCTAAATAATAATTTTCACTTATATACCCAAGCCTTCACCTGCTCCCCATACCACTCCATGATCCTTACGCGCTCATCCCAATACTGTGCTCGGTTATACGCCGAGCGAATTCTATTCTGGGGTACGTGAGCAAGCTGACGTTCAATAGCATCTGGATTAAACAGATTCGATTCGTTTACGACTGTACTGAATAGCGATCTAAAACCATGTGTGGTCATCCGACCTGTATAGCCCGAACGCTTGATCACGGCCAAAATAGACTCGCTACGCATAGGTTCTTTGTTATTTAAACGATGTGGGAAAAGTAACTCCTGATTATGAGTCAGTCTTAAAGATTGCAGCTCTTCAATCATCATGTCCGTCAACGGTACACGATGTGGAAGTCGGTTCTTCATTCGCTCTTCAGGA
This sequence comes from Acinetobacter lwoffii, assembly GCF_024129355.1. Taxonomy (GTDB): domain Bacteria; phylum Pseudomonadota; class Gammaproteobacteria; order Pseudomonadales; family Moraxellaceae; genus Acinetobacter; species Acinetobacter lwoffii_I. The sequence goes on from NZ_JAMXXP010000026.1 coordinate 2,094, forward strand.
ATATCCCACTTACGCCCCTCCAAATCAAACTCTTCCCAACGTGCTTGCAGTAACTCACTGACCCGAACGCCTGTCAGCATAATCAGGACAATGGCATGATGTGTTTGAGCATCGGCAGGATAAGCCTTAATACGTCTAAGAAATTCAGGCATCTCAGAGGCAGAAAGCGAAGCCAGGTTTTTGACCCTTTTATTCTTGAGGGCATAGACTAAATCACCTGCCGGATTGTCATAGCGATATCCATGGGCAATAGCGTATTTCATGACCATGCCACAACGAGACAAAGTACGTTTTGCAATTTCAAGCGAGCCTCTTGCCTCAATTTTCTTAATGATCTGCAGAATCTCAGGTGCCTGAATCTGATTAATACGCTTATTAGCAAGAACAATATAAAGCTCATCCAATGAAGCTCGAACATTACTGATGTGTTTGGATGACCAGGTTTCTTTTTGATTATTAAACCAATCTTCTGCAACTTCTTTGAAATAGGGCTTTAAGTCTTCATGCAATACTGAACGTGAATATCGATGCTTAAGCTCATATGCAAGCTCCCTTGCCTTTTTTAAGCTTAAATCTGGATATGGGCCAAGCGACTCAGACTTACGTTCACCATGGACAGTGACGCGTACATTCCAATATTTTTGACCTTTGGTGGTAATGATGAGGGATAAACCATGTAAATCCGAAAGACGATACTGTTTATCTCTCGGCTGTGCTTTTCTGCATTCAGTATCTGTAAGTGGCATGTCGATTACCCATAATTGATGTATTAATTTCTGGGTAAATTTTCCCAATATTTACCCGCAAAGAGCAAATATGGGGTCGAATAGGATCAGATAATATCGGACAAACAGGCATAAAAAAAAGCCTTTAAACATTGAGTTTAAAGGCTTTTTTAGATTCCGATGGATTACTTCGGAAAGAATTTTGGTGGAGGTGGCGGGAGTTGAACCCGCGTCCGCCAGCACTACGCTCGAGAATACTACATGCTTAGATATCGTCTATTGTTTTAACTCTTTGTGACCCGACGAACAGGGTACAAATCGCGATCCTCTTAATTTAGTACAAAGCCCCGAGGCTTGGCTTTATACGGACTTGTGTGCGTGCGCTTCAGTCGGACTCTCTAACCACAAGTATTCGGAGAGGCGGACAAGCTGCCCTTAGGCAGCTAGAGCGTATGATTCGTCGTTTGCGACTAAAAAATGCAAATTTGATTTACGAGAGAAAATGCGCTCTCGGCATGCATCTATGAGTTTCATCACCAGCGTCGAAGCCAGAAACACCCCCAAAGTACAAGGCAATCATAGCATAAATGTCAAAAATTACGATGTATTTTCTGAACATTTACACAACTTGATGCGCTTAATTACATTATTGCGCTAATATTTTACTTTTCAAGCCAAATAACAGAAAAATTATGAGCTATTTACTGGCACTAGATCAGGGAACTACGTCAAGTCGGGCCATTATTTTTAATGAACATGGACAAGTTCAGGCAACGGCTCAACGTGAAACGCATATCCACACCCCACATTCGGGCTGGGTGGAACAGGATGCTCAAGAAATCTGGAGCTCACAGATTGCCGTGGTACAACAAGCTTTGGCGACTGCAGGTATTCTGGCAAAAGATATTAAAGCCCTTGGCCTGACTAACCAGCGCGAAACGACCGTAGTCTGGGATCGTAGAAACGGCAAACCGCTCGCTCCGGCAATCGTCTGGCAGGACCGTCGTACATCTGACTGGTGTAACCGGCTGATTGAACAAGGCCTGATGTCCAAAATTCAGCAAAAAACCGGCCTACGGATTGATCCTTATTTTAGTGCGGGAAAACTGGTCTGGTTTTTAGAGCATGTCGAGGGGGTACGGGCACTTGCTGAACAGGGCCATGTGGCATTTGGCACTATCGATAGCTGGCTGATCTGGAATCTGACCCAAGGTGCAGAGCACGTCATTGAAGCCAGTAACGCTTCTCGTACCATGTTAATGAATCTGCAGCAACAATCGTGGGATGAAGAGCTACTCGAGCTGTTTAATATCCCGGTTTCGATCTTACCGAAAATTATCTCTTCTGACTGTTATGTCGCTGACACGGCTTCTGGCTTACTGGGGGCCAATATTCCCATTACCGGAATTTTGGGGGATCAGCAGTCTGCACTCTTTGGCCAGTCCTGTTTTGAGGTGGGCAGTGCTAAAAACACCTATGGTACTGGCTGCTTTATGCTGTTCAATACCGGACATAACATTCAGCTTAGCCAGAACAAGCTGCTTTCTACTCTCGCCTGGCAAGCCCAGGGCCAAACTACCTATGCGCTCGAAGGCAGCGTATTTATGGCTGGTGCTGTAGTGCAATGGTTACGCGATGGCCTCGGAATTATTCAAAAAAGCAGTGATGTGGAAAAACTGGCGCATCAGGTCGAGCATAGTGACGGCGTGGTTCTGGTTCCCGCATTTACCGGACTGGGCGCGCCGCATTGGGATAGTGAAGCACGTGCCTTACTCTGTGGCATGTCACGCGGTACGACCAAAGCGCATATCGCTCGTGCCGCATTAGAATCAATCGCCTTTCAGGTATCGGATGTGCTCAGTGCGATGCAATCTGATATTGCACATCCTCTTAAAGAACTGCGGGTTGATGGTGGTGCCAGCAGCAATGACATGCTGATGCAATTTCAGGCCGATATTCTGAATGTACCGGTACTGCGTCCGAAAATGCTGGAAGCTACTGCTTGGGGCGCGGCCGCTATGGCCGGATTAAAAGCTGGCGTATTTTCAAACCTGGATGAAATTTCCCAGTCCTGGCAGCTGGACCGTGCTTTTGAACCCAAAATGCAAAATGACGAAAGAGAAATGCATTTAGCCAAATGGCAAAATGCCTTGAAACGGGCTAAATCTGATCTCTAAATCCTCTAGGTTCATATTTGATCATCATAAAAAAGCACTGTTAAACAGTGCTTTTAACTCCCTCAGTTCACGATTTCATTAATAGGCATAAGAAGCAATCGCTGTTGCAATCGCCTTATCTTCATCATTGACCATGGTCATGCGCATGGTGCAGCCCTTACGCCCCAAACGTAAGGTTTCTGCACGCGCGATAAAATATTTGCCACGTCCAGGCGCCAGATAATCCACCCGCATATCGACCGTCGCCAGACGCGATACTTTTTTAATGGTATCTGCAATCGTTTCCGGTTCAGCTTTTTTATACAGCTCGCCCATGGCCACAATACCACCGACACTATCCAGTACAGTTGCAGCCAGACCGCCATGCAGAATCTGGAAAGCCACATTACCAATCATGAAATCCTGCATTTCTACATAGGCCTCAATCTGGCCCTCGACCACCCGCATGGTCATGCCGTTATGCTTAAAAAAAGGAGAGCTATTAAAAGCATGTACCAGCTGGTTCAGGACTACATCAATATCCACTTTCGAGCCCAGATGTATATTACCCGTCCAGTTTCTCTCTGTCTTACTCATCACTCTGCCCGAATCCACCACAATAAAAAACCGCTAATTTATGCCCAAAAATTTGAGTTAGGGCTACAATAGAGGCCTAGTTTAATACTGATTACTGAGATTTTTATGACTTATACGTTCAATCGTCCCGCGTTTCCTGCAACTCGCATGCGTCGTATTCGTAAAAATGAACATTTACGTTCGATGGTTCGTGAAACCCATCTCGCGGCAGATCATCTCATTTATCCAGTATTTGTCCTGCCAGGACAAAACCAGACCCAAGATATTCCAAGTATGCCGAATATCCAGCGCCTGTCAGCGGACTTGTTGTTAAAAAAATCAGAACGTCTGCTGGAACTCGGTGTCAATAAACTGGCGCTATTCCCCGTCACCCCACAAGAAGATAAAAGCCTGACTGCAGAAGCCGCATGGCGTGAAGATGGTCTGGTGCAAAACACCTTACGTTTATTGAAAAAAGAACTGCCAGAAATGGTGCTGATTACTGACGGCGCATTAGACCCGTATACCACGCATGGTCAGGATGGCATTATTGATGAGAACGGTTATGTCTTAAATGATGAAACGGTCGAGTGCCTGATTAAACAGGGCTTGAGCCATGCCGAAGCCGGTGCAGATGTATTTGCTCCAAGTGACATGATGGATGGCCGGATCGGTGCGATTCGTCAGGCCTTTGAGCAAAATGGTCATATCTATACTTCGATCATGGCCTATTCAGCCAAATATGCATCAAGTTTCTATGGCCCGTTCCGTGATGCAGTCGGTTCTGCCAGCAACTTAAAAGGCGGCAATAAATACAATTACCAGATGGATGTCGGTAACCGTGCTGAAGCCCTGCATGAAATTGCGCTGGATATTCAGGAAGGTGCAGACATGGTGATTGTTAAACCGGGCATGCCTTATCTGGATATCGTCCGCGAAGTCAAAGACACTTTTGGCGTACCAACCTTTGTCTATCAGGTCAGTGGCGAATACGCGATGCTGGCTGCGGCAATTCAAAATGGCTGGTTATCTGATAGCGTCATTTTAGAATCATTGATGAGCTGTCGTCGTGCCGGTGCAGATGGTATCTGGACCTATTTTGCTGAAGAAGCTGCGCTTAAACTGAAAGACATGAAGTAAAAGGATTTCGGCGCAATGCATATTGCCATTGTCGGCGCTGGCATCACCGGTTTGATGTCGGCGCTGGAACTGCTTGAACAGGGATGTTCTGTTACCCTTTTTGATCAACAGGCCGCCGGACAGGCTGCATCCTGGGCTGGAGGAGGAATCCTTTCCCCGATGTATCCGTGGCGTTATCCCGCTGCTGTAAATGCTCTGGCTCGACATGCCAAACCCATGTATCAGGACTGGAATCAAAAACTGCAACCTTTCACTGGCATCGATTTCCAGATTCATCAAACAGGTATGCTGATTTTTGATGAATCCGATTTTGAAATCGGTTTAAGTTATGCCAAAACACATCAGGATCCGCAGCAACAGGCAGAATTGCTTGATCAGGCTAAACTGCAACAGATCAATCCAAGAATTAATCAGAGCAAATTCAAGCAGGCGATTTATTTCCCTGAACTGGCGAATATCCGTAATCCACGGTTATTACAGTCGATCATTCACTATTTGAAGCAGCATCCTCGTGTCACCTGGCAAGAAGACTGTAAAATCACTCGGCTCAATATTCAGCAAGGCTGTGTAAAAAGTATCTCAGATGAACATAGCCAGGTTTTTCAGGCAGATCAATATGTGTTCACAACCGGAGCATGGTCGCAACACTGGTCACAGCAACTTGGTTTGGAAATTCCGGTACAGCCGGTTCAGGGCCAGATGCTGCTGTTTAAAACGCCAGAAAACTGGCTGCCGACCATGTGCATGCATAAGGTGATGTACCTGATTCCACGTCAGGATGGACATGTTTTATGTGGTTCCAGTATGCGTCAGGTCGGTTTTGACACCTCGCCTTCTAGTGAAATCCGGCAGGATATTTTACAGGCGTGTATCGAGATGGTACCGGAACTGGCAGATTTTCCGCTGGTCAAGCAATGGGCCGGATTAAGACCCAGCTCACCCGATGGTATTCCCTATATTGGCAAAATTCCCAAGCTACATAATGCCTGGACCAATTTTGGACATTTCCGGAATGGTTTATGCATGGGGCCGGCATCAGGCAAACTACTCGCTCAACTCATCCTTAAACAAATGCCAATCATTGATCCAGCTCCTTATGATCCTGTCCGTTTATTAGAGCCCAGTCGTTTAGTGCTTTAGGATATTATCCAGTGCTTCTTTCAGAGTTGGATAATGAAACTGGAATCCAGCCTCCTGCAAGGCTTTGGACTGTACATACTGACCGTTTAAGACCAGTTGTGACTGTTCTCCCAGCATCATTTTCAGACTGCATGCGGGTAGTGGAAGTAAGGGTTTGCGCTTCAGAATCTGGGCCGCAGTTCGTGCAAACTGGGCCTGACTACTTTTTTCTGGCGCGACCACATTAAAGATCTGCTCGGCTGTATCCTCAAGTATCAAGAATTCAATCGCACGCAGCACATCCCCTAGATGCACCCAAGTCACTGGCTGGCGTCCATGACCAATCCGTCCGAACAGATTCAATTTAATCGGCAATAGCATCTGCGGAAGAATCCCGCCACCTTTACCAAACACCACCGCAAAGCGAACAATCTTGGTGTTCTGGTTAGTATAGGATAAAGCCAGCTGCTCCCACTTCGCACAAAGTTCAGACATAAAAATATCTTGTGGCGGACTTTGCTCCGTGCAGACCTGTTCCCAGCGCTCTGTCGGATCAATGCCATAATAACCAACGGCCGATGTTGAAATAATCCGTTTCGGTCTAAGCTGATTTTTTTCTAAATAATCAAATAACCGTTTGGTGCTATCTAAACGGCTATCCAGCAATTTCTTTTTACGCGCTGCCGTCCAACGGCCTTGACCGATGCTTTCGCCAGCCAGATTGACCACATAATCAATCTGATGCTGTTTTAATTCTTCCAGCTGGTTAATCCAGTGGAAGTCCGGATGTGGTTCACGTTTATTTTTCTGACGGGTCAGACCAATCACCCGATAATCCCGTTCCAGTAAAAAATGCACGAGATGACTGCCAATAAAACCACTCGCTCCCGTCACCAGCACTACAGGTTTATACATTAGTCATTCTTCGCCTTATTATTTTCTTGGTTTAAATTATACGCCACTCATCTTCAGCTTTTTAAACCAAGAAGATCTTTGTAGTGGAGAATTTGTATCTTTCATCATTCAATTAATTTATGAAGATCGGGTCACAAAATGATTCATCTATATTCACTGAGGCGAATGGCCAAACATTTTCTCTGCCATACGCTGGGCCTGCTTGCCATAAAACCAGTACGTCAGTAGATATAGTGGAATTGCGATCATCAGGAACATGATCAGCACAATGCTCATAAACTGTGGTTGCTGTAGATACAGCAGAAAGTCCTGCCAGGCATTCGGATTGGAACGGGTGGCGATCACAATACCGAGCAAAAGAAATAATAAATTATAGCCCCAATAAATCAGGCTAAAACCGAGCGTGAATTTTTTACGCTCTGCCTGGGTCGGCGCACGTTTTTGCTGTTTTAGAAATTTAAAAAGCACCCAAATCATGGCCACCAGATAGGGAACAATCGTCAAGACTGCACCCATGCCCATCGGCAGCAAGGCTGCCAGTACACCGCAAATACAGGTAAAAATAAAACATATAACGAAAAACCAGATAAAATAACGACTTAGCGGCAACATATGCATGACTCAGTGATCTTCAACAAGCTAGTATAAAAAAAATCAGGTTTTTTTTCATTTTATTGTCAACCATCCACTACAAGGTGACGTTATATAGGGTACAAGGTACAAAAATTTGGACTGGCATCCACGAATTTTTGCTGACCTTTAGAGCTAAAGCAATAAGTCCAGTGTACAGGGAAATTTTGAATAGCAGCCAAAATCTTCATGTAACACAAATTTGACCGACGATTTCATCATCACTCGAATCGTCGGTTTTTATTTTTTTAAAATCCTTATTTTTTTAAAATCTGATAGCTTGCAGAGCCTTCGATATCTGATGATTTAGTTGTAATCCTTTGCTTATTTTCATACTGATCAAAATAAATTCAGCCCCCACATCACAAACAATTCGCTGAAATATCGTTTTCAAGTAGATTTTTACCTGTGCTTTTTCCTATAGTAGCAAGGCAGATATTAGGGGTTCATTACATGGCGGTTCATTTTCTTCACACTTCCGATTGGCATCTGGGACAATTTTTCCATAACCATGACCGTGAATTTGAACATGCGCAGTTTTTGACTTGGCTACTTGAGCAAATTAAAGCAAAGCAACCGCATGCCTTGCTGATTGCCGGCGATATTTTTGATGTGATCAATCCCGCTTCCAGTGCGCAAAGACAGCTATACCAGTTTCTGGCCGATGCCCACGATCTGGCGCCACATATGCAGACCCTGATGATTGCAGGCAATCATGATTCCGGTTACCGGATTGAGCAGGTTGAACCCTTGCTGGCCAAATTTAATGCCAAAGCAGTGGGAATCGTAGGCCGCACTGCAGAAAATACCCTGAATCTGGATCGGCTGCTTATTCCTATTTATGATCGGGATAAAAATATCATCGCCTGGTGTCTGACCCTGCCCTATTTACGCAGTGCCGAAATTACCGGACTAAATGAACATACCAGCAATAGCCAGAACGCGATCAGTTATCTGCATCAACAACTGATTGCCGAAGCCAAAGCCCGCAAACAGCCACATCAGGCACTGATTTTAATGTCACATGCGCACATGCAAGGTGGTGAGACGTCCGACTCTGAACGTCCGATTATTGTTGGCAATGAAGAGGCGCTGTCGACGGCGCTATTTGATGACGTGATTGATTATGTCGCGCTGGGGCATTTGCATAAACCGCAAAAGGTCGGTCAGCCGCATATTCGCTATAGTGGCTCTCCGATTCCGCTGTCATTTAGTGAGATTAATTATAAGCATCAAATAGTTGAAGTCAGGATTGATCCCGAACAAAACCCGGAAAACCGCTTTCAGTACGATGCCTTAAGCATTCCGCGTACTGTCGAGCTGTTCCGCATTCGTGAAAAGCTGGAAAATTTAATCACTACAATTCAGGCCTTGCCTGCCGGAGAAATCGAGCAGCTTTCTGCACGGCATTTTCTGGAGGTGGAATACACGACCGATGCGCCGCCTCCGGTAGATCTGCGTCAGCAAATAGAACAGGCCCTACCTGCTAACCGTTACCGACTGCTGCGCATCAGCCGGATTTACCAGCAACAGGTCGACCTTAGTTCAAGCCAGTCTAAAATTGATCTGGCACCCCCTACTCCGGAATCGCTATTTTTCAATATCTGGAAAAAAATGGGCTATGAGCAGGATCACTCGGTACAACGGGATTTTCAGGAATTACTGAATGAAGCCCAACACGAACTTGCACAAAAACAACAAGCCTAGGATCGGCCATGAAAATTTTACGTCTAAGTCTTAATAATCTGGCCTCCCTCACCGGCACCCATCATATTGATTTTGAATCGAGTCCTTTGGCTCATGCCGGCCTGATTGCCATCACCGGCAAGACTGGTGCCGGGAAATCTACCCTGCTCGATGCCATGTGCCTGGCGCTATACAATGAAATTCCTCGCCTAAAAGGTGCCACAGGCAGCCTGAAAGATACTGGCGGTCAGGATGTGTCCATCAAGGATTCCAAGAATATTCTGCGCCGTGGCTGCGTGCATGGTTTTGCCGAACTGGAATTTATTGCACTCGACAGCAAACGCTATATGGCACGCTGGGAAATTAAACGGGCACGCCAGAAAGTCGATGGCAATCTAAAAGTAGACCGCTACGTCAAATGTCTGGATGATGACACGACACTGACGCAAAAAATATCGGAAGTCACCCCCCTCATTGAAAAACTGGTAGGCTTAAGTTTTGAGCAGTTTACCCGCGCAGTTTTATTGCCACAGTCAGAAGTCGGTGCCTTTCTTAAAGCCAAAGACAATGAGCGTGCAGATTTGCTGGAATATCTGACTAATTCACAGATTTTCAGTCTGGTCAGTCAGAAAGCCGCAGAGAAATTCAGCGAAGTCAAAAACAAGCGCAACGATCTGGAAAAGCTGATCGGGCATATTGAAATTCTGTCTGAAGAAGACATCAGCGCTTTACAACAGCAGCAGAACTCTTTGTCTTTGCAACTTCAGAATTTGCAGCAATCAGAAAAACTGCTAGAAAATGAGAAACAATGGCATCTGGACCGACATAAACTCTATGCAGAAGTCCATGCCAAAAAAGAAGTCTACGAAGTACAGCAAGATGCAGTAAATAAATCTGCAGGACAGCAACAGCTACTGGAGCAGCTGGATGAATTCCAGTCGATTCGGGATCAGTTTGTGAGTCGTACCCGTCTAGCCCCTCAAAAAGAGCAGATTCAGCACCAGCACACCCAATTTACGCTGGAATTTGAAACGCTCAAACAGAGCTTTGTAGCAGAAGAAGCCAAACTTACAGCCTTACAACAACAGCAGCACCAGTTTCAGCAACACTTGGCAAACCTGAAACCGCATCTGGAGGCAGGTTTAAGGCTGGATCATGCAATTGATACTGTATCAGAGCAGTACAAAAAACTGCATACAGAACAAAGCCAGTTTAAAACCCTTCGTTTACAGCCTTTAGAAGAACAACTGCAACAGCAACAACAGACTTTGAATCAGCTACAAGCTCGGCAAGAAAAGGTTGCACAGCAATTGGCTGAATCTGGCTTTTTAAATGTATTCGATCTGGAGCCGCAAAGTACCTTGCAACGCATACAAGACTTTATGCGTCAGTATCAGCAACTACAGCAACAAAATCCGGACAGCCTGAAGCAGCCTTTGCCTGAACTGGAAAAAACCGTTACAGCACTTTCAGAAAATCTGAATCAGTGGATACAACAGTATCATAGTCTGGAACAACTGGATCAGCAGCTCAAAACGATTCAGGAAACGCGTCAACAGGGCCAAGCTGAACAGCGTCAGCTCGACCTGCTGCAGCAACGTGTGCAATATGCAGTTCAACAGTCACAAGAATTTGAACAACTGCAATCGACTGTACGCACTCAACAGCAGCAGTTGAAAGCGCTGCAAGATGCTAAACAGATGCAGCAACAACAGATTCAAGCCGAACAACAGGCCTATGAACAACTGGAACAGATACTTGCCCAGCAACGTTTATTGCATGCACAAAGTGTGCAGGATCTTCGTGCCCAGTTAAAACCGGATGAGCCATGCATGGTCTGTGGGAGTTCCACCCATCCTTTTGTTGATGCAGCCCATGAACGTCTGGAACACAGCCTGAACCAGTTACAGGAACAACAGCTACACCAGGCGAAACAGCAGCTCGATCAGCAACTGCAATCTCAGCAGCAGCAACGCATTGAAATATCCAAAGCACAAACAGTAATTGAGCAACAGCAACAGCGTTGCCAGATCCTGCAAAACCAGATTCAACAATCCTCTGCTGACTGTAAATCTCAACTACTTAAACTGGAAGTGGTTACCGAGCAGCACAATGATCTTCCTACATTCATCCAGTTACTGGCGAATCACACTCAAAGTCTGGTCCAGCAGCTAGAACTATCACAACAGCAGGAACAACAGCTCCAGCAACAATTACAACAATGGCGTCAACAACAACAGCAATTGCACCAATTACAACTGGCTCTACAGCAACGTCAGCAACTCGACCAGCTGATACACCCAGTTTTAAGCATACTGCCCGAGCAGTACCAGTCGCAGCCACCTATGCTCTGCTTACCTCAGTTGCAACGACAAGTAGAGCACCGCATGCAGCACTTGGCAGTACAAAAGCAGCTGGAATCTGACCTGCATCAACAGCAGCAGATATTGGAAAAGAGCCAGTATCAACTACAATTGGAACAGCAAAATTTTGCTCAATTGAGCCAGTCTGTAGAGCAGTTGATTCAGCAAGGCAAAGACCTGCGTCAACAACTGGCTGAACTGACCAAAGAGCATGCAGGACAAGTCTATCGTGTCGCTGCAGAATGGCGTGATGCACTAGATCTACAAGCCAAGACCTTAGAGCAGGCTTTAGAACAACAGCGTCAATGCACGGCGCAGGCCGAAAAACAGTGGCATCAAACCCACTTAAAACTGCAAGAATTTATCAGCCAACTTCAGCAGATCGATCAGCAATTGGCTCAATATCAGCAAGATATTCACGCATGGCAAGCAGCACATCCTCAAGTGACGGCAGCTCAAATTGAACAATGGCTCAGTATTGATCTGAGCAACCATCAACGCATTCGTCAGAATCTGGCCAACCAGAAACAGGCACTCGAAAATGCCAGAACAGCCTGGCAATTACTGGAAGAACAATATCAGGCCCATTTAAAACTACAGCCAGAACATGAATTTGAGGAAATTGAACAAAAGCTTGACATGCTGCATCAGGAAAAAATAATGCAGCAGGAAGTGCTCAATGAAACTGATGCCAAACTGCGTATGAATGCCAATAATCAAAACACCTATGCCAAATATCAGCAGCAAATTGAGCAGATCAAAGCCGAAGAATATCGCTGGGGGCGCATTTACGATCTGATCGGACATAAGGAAGGCACCAAATTCCAGAAAATTGCCCAGGAACATCACCTGGATATTCTGGTGGAATATGCAAATCAGCAGTTGCAACCGTTGGCACCCCGCTATCAGTTACACCGTATTCCGGACAGCCTGAGTCTGGCGATTATTGATCTGGACATGAATAGTGAAGTCCGCCCTGTGCTGTCTCTATCGGGAGGTGAAACCTTCCTGGTTTCATTGGCTTTGGCTTTGGCAATTGCCAATATGGCCTCCGGCTCCATGAAACTGGAATCACTGTTTATTGATGAAGGTTTCGGGACGCTAGATCCGGCATCCTTACATATGGTCATGAATGCGCTGGATCATTTGCAAAGTCAGGGCCGTAAAGTCGTCTTGATCTCGCATGTACAGGAAATGCATGAACGGATTCCGGTACAAATTCAGGTCAAACCGGTCGGTGCAGGCGCCAGCACTATTCAGATTATAGGTTAAAGATCATGAATACTGCCCCGGACAAGCTCTCGCCCCATTTCAGCTTACAGCTTGAGAGCCTACGGGGTATCAGTGCCATTGTGGTGTTATTCAGTCACTGCTTTCAGGCATTTATTGGGCCTTTCGATACCAGCATTTATTCATGGATACGCCTGCTTGGGCAGGCTGCAGTCATGATTTTCTTTGCCTTAAGTGGCTATCTGATCGGCTATTCAATCCAGTACAACATTCATCAGCATGGTCAGTTCAATCTGCACCATTATGCCCGACAGCGTGGCCGCAGAATTTTACCGCCCTTTCTGTTTGCCATGGGGTTGACCCTGGTTTTATATCTGCTTGCTCCACTATTATTTACCAGCCACACGCATGCTTTTCAACACAGTTTTGGCATGATGATCCGGACTGACTATAGTATAGACATGATGGAGTTTGTTGGCTCGCTGCTATTTTTGAATAGCTTTGTGACGCCAACGGTTTCAGCCAATGCTGCGCTCTGGAGTCTGAGCTATGAAGTGTGGTTTTATGTGCTGGCCGGATTCTTACCTTTTTTAAAAAATTCGGAAATCGCCAAAATCGGGTTTTTTATGGTTCTGGCTATACTATCAGTACTGAACATCCAGTTTTTTATTTATTTTCTGGTCTGGCTCACTGCCTTTGCTTGTTCATTTCGATATATCCAGCTACGTTTTTTAAACCGCTTACAATCAGTCAAATTAGCCCTATTCGGCTTGGCATTTCTAATCGCCTGTTTTGATGCTTACCAGTTTCAGGTGATTGATGAGGCCCAGCAATACCGCGCTGCGAATTTTGCCCCTTTTAATTTCTGTGTGGGTCTGGCCTTTAGCTGCTGGCTGGTACAGCTCCAGCATCGACGCAGTCATTATCATCCGGTCTGGGTTCAATCCGCAGACTTTTCCTATACCTTGTATGTCACCCATTTCCCATTACTTTTATTTATTTTGGGCTGTATTCCGGCAACTTTGGCCTATGGTCTGGGCGGAGCAATTTTAGCTTTGCTTGCCAGCATGTGCAGCTTAATAGTTTTTGCCTGGTTAATGGCCAAATGGCTCGAACCAGCCAGAAAAAAAGCGTTATCCAATACCCTGCGATAACGCTTTGCTGCAAAAAACTGACATTAGTAGTTTATACATCTTTTTTAGGCCGTGCACCAAATAGGGCTGTGCCAACACGAACCATGGTAGAACCCGCAGCAATCGCTTCGGTCATATCCCCAGACATGCCCATACTTAAAGTATCCCAATCTTCAGGGTGTGCATGCTGAACTTTGACTGCATCAAATAAAACTTTGGCATCAGCAAAGGCTTGAGGATTATTCGGTGCAGGAATCACCATCAGGCCACGTAAACGTACATTCGGCAGTTGGCTGATTTGTGCCACCAGTTCTGCGACTTCTTCCGGCTGGCAGCCATCTTTGGTATCCTGGCCATCAATATTCACCTGAATACAGATATTCAGTGCGGACTGATTATCTCCACGCTGATTTGATAAACGCTCGGCAATAATCAGGCGATCGACTCCATGTACCCAGGCAAAATTTTCCGCCAGAGCCTTGGTTTTGTTGCGCTGCACATGACCAATAAAATGCCATTCAATCTCCAGCTCTTTCAGTGCCGTGATTTTTTCCAGCGCTTCCTGCAAGTAATTTTCACCAAAAGCACGTTGCCCTGCCTGATACATATCTGCCAGCACGCTACTCGGCTGGGTCTTGGAAACGGCAAGCAGTTGCACCGCATCTGCTTCGCGGCCGGCCTGAATACAGGCAGTTTCAATTTGCACTAAGACCTGATTTCGTGACTGTTGCAACATATTCATTGATGGGGTTCTCATTTCATTCATCTTTTTTTCCCTTGCCCATGAACTAAGTGTTGGTTAAGCTGTGGGAAAGCCTTATTATTCTATCAAAATAATTAACATTTTAATGAACTCGGGGACCTTATGGATATCACAGAATTGTTGGCATTTTCTGCTAAAAATGGTGCGTCGGATTTACACTTGTCTGCGGGCTTACCGCCAATGATTCGTGTCGATGGGGAAGTTCGTCGCATCAACCTGCCAGCATTAGAACACAAAGAAGTGCATAAACTCGTTTATGACATCATGAACGATAAACAGCGCCGTGATTTTGAAGAAAATCTGGAAACTGACTTTTCTTTTGAAGTGCCTGGCGTGGCACGTTTCCGTGTCAACGCATTTAACCAGAACCGCGGTGCCGGTGCGGTATTCCGTACCATTCCCTCTAAAGTACTGACCCTTGAAGATCTGGGCATGGGACAGATTTTTAAAGATATCTGTGAATATCCACGTGGTCTGGTACTAGTCACAGGTCCAACCGGTTCGGGTAAATCAACTACCTTGGCGGCGATGCTGGATTATATTAATGACAACCGCTATGACCATATTCTGACCGTCGAAGATCCGATCGAATTTGTGCATCAGTCCAAGAAATGTTTGATTAACCAGCGTGAAGTGCATCGTGATACGCATGGCTTTAATGAAGCATTACGTTCTGCATTACGTGAAGATCCGGATATTATTCTGGTCGGTGAGATGCGTGACCTTGAAACCATTCGTCTGGCTTTAACTGCGGCAGAAACTGGTCACCTTGTTTTCGGCACCCTGCATACCACCTCAGCGGCCAAAACCATTGACCGTGTGATCGACGTATTCCCTGCTGAAGAAAAAGACATGGTACGCGCCATGTTGTCTGAATCCCTACAAGCCGTAGTTTCACAGGCTCTACTGAAGAAAAATGGCGGTGGGCGTGTCGCAGCGCATGAAATAATGATCGGTATTCCGGCGATCCGTAACCTGATCCGTGAAAACAAAGTCGCACAAATGTACTCGGCAATCCAGACCGGTGCCAACTATGGCATGACCACACTGGACCAGACTCTGAAAACACTGGTATCCAAAGGTTTGATCAGCCCGCAAGTTGCACGTACTGCAGCCAAACAGCCAGAAGCATTTTTATAAAAAAATTGAATTGTATTGGGGTTTATATACATGGATTTTAACGGCTTACTCGATTATATGGTGGAGAAAAAAGCATCGGATCTGTTCATTACTGCCGATGTCGAACCGTCCATCAAGATTAATGGGCAGATTTTACCAATTGGTTCGGTAAAATTACCCGGTGCGGCAGTAGGACAATTGCTCCATTCCATCATGACCGAAAAACAGCGTAAAGAATTTGCTGACAGTCGTGAATGTAACTTTGCCATCAGCACGCCGGATAAAAGTGCCCGCTTCCGTGTCAGTGCCTTTCAGCAACGCGATCAACCGGGGATGGTTTTGCGTCGGATTGAAACCGTCATTCCGACCATGGATGAACTCAAGTTACCGCCCATTTTAAAAGAACTGGCGATGACCAAACGTGGCATCATTATTTTTGTCGGGGCAACCGGTACTGGTAAATCAACCTCGCTGGCGTCTTTGGTCGGTTATCGTAATGAAAATTCCAAAGGTCATATCATTACCATTGAAGATCCGATCGAATTTATTCACCAGCATAAGGGCTGTATTATCACCCAGCGTGAAGTCGGCATTGATACGGATTCATTTGAAATTGCCCTGAAAAACACCTTGCGTCAGGCACCAGATGTGATTCTGATTGGTGAGATCCGTTCACGTGAAACCATGGATTATGCGATTGCCTTTGCCGAAACCGGTCATCTGGTCTTTGCTACCCTGCACGCCAACAACGCCAACCAAGCGATTGACCGGATTATCCATTTCTTCGAAGCAGACCGGCATAATCAGCTGTTCATGGACTTGTCCCTGAACATGAAAGCCATTGTGGCACAGCAACTGATTCCAACCATCGATGGCAATGGTCGCCGTGCAGCGATTGAGATTCTGATTAACTCACCACTGATTGCCGACTTGATTCGTAAAGGTGATGTGCATGAGATTAAGGATCTGATGAAGCGTTCCCGTGAACTGGGCATGCAGACCTTCGATCAGGCGCTCTATGATCTCTATAAAGCCAAACAGATCAGCTATAAAGATGCACTGAAACATGCAGATTCACCAAACGACCTGCGTCTGCAAATCAAGCTCTCAGAAGAAGGTGGCAGCCACTTATTACGTGCGCATTCCAACATTACCTTTGATGGTCAGTCCTGATCATCTTGAAGGCATAAAAAAACAGGCTTCCCATGAAGCCTGTTTTTTGTTTGAACCAGCGCTCAAATTATTTTTTACGGAAAACTTCCTGACAGGCAGGCGCATCGCAGTAGCCATACAGATTCAGTGAGTGACCGGTTAATTCAAAACCAAATTTTTCAGCAACGTCATGCTGCTCTTTTTCAATCGTATCATTAATAAATTCAACAACTTTGCTGCAATTTAAACACACCAGGTGATCGTGGTGATCTTCCTGCATAATTTCAAAAACTGAATGATTATTTTCAAAATTATGACGTTCGATGATGCCCGCTGCTTCAAACTGCGTTAACACACGATACACAGTTGCTAAACCTACATCTTCGCCCTGATCGAGTAAAGTCTTGTAAATATCTTCCGCACTTAAATGATGTTGTCTTGAATTTTCTAGTAATTCTAATATTTTAATTCGTGGAAGGGTAACTTTCAGCCCAGCTTTTCGTAAATCTTGGTTTGAAATAGTCATGTAAAAAGGTCTCTCAACAAAATCAAAGTTGGAATATGCAACAAAGTTTAGATGCAGTATGATCTATCCTTGGATCAAATGCATCATAATTAATTTGGGATAGTTTAGCAAAATGCAAAAAATCATGTTGACGTTATTCGTCACTTCATTGCTCGTCGGCTGTTCGACATTAGGTGTTTATAAAGTAGATATTCCACAAGGAACCCCTTTAACCCAAGCACAAGCCGCTAAAATTCAGGTAGGAATGAGCCATCAACAGGTGCGTTTCTTACTGGGCAGTCCAACAGTAAGCGATCCACTGAATCCTTTACGTTGGGACTACATCTATAACTATACCCCAGGAACCTACGCTAAAAAAGCCAAGATCCCGGCAGCCCAAGGCCAGCATTTGAAAATCTACTTTAACCAGTCTGGTATCGTAGAACGTGTTGAAGGTCTGGAGACGATTCCAGAATCTCAACCCGGCTTACCAGGATCAAAAGAAGCAATTTTAAATGCTCCTCCACTATAGTCGGTTTCTCATGAAAAAGCCCCTGAATCATCAGGGGCTTTTTTAATTAAGCTGATTGATTGAGCAGATCATTGAAACTACTGCTCATTCAAGCCGCTCTCTATTCGGAAGATGGTTTCAGCTTTTTTAAAAGATTGCCTCTGGCATAACGACCCACCGGATTTTTCTCGGCGCGTTTACGTCGGATGTCTTTAGGATTGATGGTCAGTGCTCGGTAAATTTCCACCCTGTCACCTGCTGCCAGTGGCTGCTGCTGATCTTGCAAGCGCACGCCAAAAATGCCCAGAGATAACAGTTCAGGCAAGTCGACCTGCTCACGGATTCCACTTTGCTCAATCGCGTCCAGTGCCGTCATGCCAGGCTGAAATGACACGGCTAGATGAAATTGTTTTTCTGGCGTCGCATATGCCACCCAAATCATCGCCTCACTCATCAGACGAATTGTCCTAATACAGCAATGATTGCCAGAATAATCCCCACCGGCAACACCACACGTACCGCAATACGCCAGATGTTATAAAACGCTTCAGAGCTGAAATTCATTGATTTACGCAAATGACTAATCTTCATGATCCAGCCGGCAAATAATGCATAGATCAAACAAATCAATAGGCCCCAGACTAACAAGACCACATTGAAAATTGGGCTTAGATTTGGAATAGCCCAGATCAGTGTAACCGCTGCCACAATCGCCCATTGAATCGCACGATGAAGCTGGCGTTGCTGTAACTGTTCACGTGCCATTTGCAGAATTAATGCAGCAGCTGCGACCATCGCTACGACCAGAGTAAATGCAGGGATTTGCGCTTGTATAGCAAAGAAAGCAAATGCAATGACAGCAACTAGCTGCGCAATCCAGATCGGCAATACCGTCTTGCTGGCGACATCCTGTTGTTGTACAGCGCTCAGACTAGATTGCCAGTACAAGCCCATGCCCAGACCACTTGCGACCAAAGCCAATACGGTGGCATTGCCCCATTCCGAGAACTCGACTGGTGTGACTTGCCATGCAGGTAGCGCCGTTCCCATCACATTGGCTAGAACCAGAGACGCCAGTACGCCAATCGTGGTAACAGCCAATAAAATTTGACGCGGTAGCAGTGACAGGGCCAACGCTACTATTGCCAATCCAATCAACAGAAGATTGGGTGCAAGATCAAGTGCAGCAATCGCCAGAACATTGCTGGCATTGTTCAGCATGGCACCTGCCAAAAACGGAATAAAGATCACACTTAACCAGCCGACAATACGCCATTTCTGTGACGCATCAGCTTCACGGGTCAGCGTCGACAGCGCCTGTAATGGCGTTGTTTTAGAGCGCTTGGCCAAAGCAATTTCCAAGTAGCAGACTGGAAGCGCCAGAATCAGCATGGTGGCCAACCAGAGCATCCAGAAATCCAGCTGACGATCAATCTGGATACCGGTTATCGGTGCGAGCGTCGCGATGATAATAAACGATAAACAGAAAGCCATCAGCGGCGATAACCATTTTGACATAGCATTGTCCTGCATGATGCATTCCTATAAAAATCTAGCGCTATTTTGCCTTGTGAAGCGGTGAAAATCAAAAACAAAAAGCAAACCACCATGACAGTGATTTGCTGCGCAAAAATTATAATTAGATTTTAATTTTTGTTATCTCGTTACGTCTTTTATTATGAGAAGAAACGAGCGAACCAGTTTTTACCTGTTTTCTTTTCTTTTTCCTTGATG
This sequence comes from Acinetobacter lwoffii, assembly GCF_024129355.1. Lineage (GTDB taxonomy): Bacteria > Pseudomonadota > Gammaproteobacteria > Pseudomonadales > Moraxellaceae > Acinetobacter > Acinetobacter lwoffii_I. Next base: position 21,551 of record NZ_JAMXXP010000026.1, read on the forward strand.
ATCCCCATCATATTTTCTTTTACGGCACCGACATAATCGGCGTCATCGTGCTGAATATGGTTAATCAGCCATTTCGATAATACTTCGTGCAGCTCTGATTCAATGGACTGTCCCAGTTCAAAACGGTCACGATAAGACTCGATTTTTTTAATAAACAGGTCATGCACACGTTTATGCGGCACCCGATATTTATAGCCGGCTTCTTCCTGAAGAGATTCCTCAAAGGTGAAATGCGACTGGGTATAATCAATAATATTGTCGAGAATCTGTTTAATACGGGCACGCTCGGTATTGGCATCAATTTCGTTGATATAATCGAGAATTCGTTTGTGCTGATCGTCAATCACATCGATACCAGTATTATAATCTGGAACCCATTTCATTTTCATTACGACCACCTATAAATATTAAGGACTTATAACGTGAAAATGAGCATATAGCGTATTGATTCAAATAAAAATGAAGCAAATTAGTCGGCTTTCCGCCTAAATCCGGCTTTTTCATTTTAAGTTTCTGTTATATATAATTAAAAATAATTTATCCTGAGTAAAAGGCTAAGATATTAATTAACCAAAAACTGTAATAAACCTTTATTTATTCTTAGATTTTTTCCTATTTAAAAATATAAAAAAACGGAGTTTAAACTCCGTCTTTGATCGCGTTTTAATATTGATCAGCTCGCGTGACGCGTTTTAAGGAAGGATCAAGACGTTCACGTTCCAGACGTTCAACATGTGTCAACTGAGAACGTACTTTCGCCCCATGCTGAAACAGGATCATTTCACCGGGCTGGAAGGCAGTCCATTCTTCATTCTGGGTCAATGGTTCAGTGGTAATCACTGCGACGCGATCTTCAGGGGTCGTGACCTGACTAAAGTCCACTTCGACATCAATATCAATCAGCTGAGCCGGTCTAAACGGGTATTCACGTACCAGCCAGTGGAGTTTAGTAATCGCATAGCTAAACAGGGCCTGACCATTCGACAGGCAGAAATTAAAGGTGCCATGCTCCGCGATTGCAGGTGAAATTTCAGCTAGAAGATCGAAAACCTGATCCAGTTTCGGCTCATGATAGCCAAAGCGTTTCACCAGTTGATCCAGCAGGTAACAGAAGGCACGCTCACTGTCGGTATTTCCGACTGGGGTAAAGCGCCCTGACAGTTCAGGAAAATAATCATATAAATCGCCATTATGGGCAAAAATCCATTGCCGCCCCCAAAGTTCACGGCTAAAAGGATGCGAGTTTTCCAGATTAATTTTGCCTTGGGTCGCTTTACGGATATGGGCAATCACATTGCGTGATTTGATTGGATAATTACGTACCAGCTCGGCAATCGGTGATTCAATCGCGGACTGGTTATCGACGAACAGACGGCAGGCTTTATCTTCAAAGAAAGCAATCCCGAAACCATCCGCATGATCAGAGGTAATGCCCGCCCGCTGGGAAAACCCGCGAAAAGAAAAAGTAATATCCGTCGGGGTGGCACAATTCATTCCGAGCAGTTGGCACATGGTCTGGTTTCAGCTCTCTATTTACTTAGAAGCTTATTGTGCATGACTGTCCCAGTCATTTCAAATAGGTGGCTATAAGAAATCCAAATAAAAAAGAGTCTCTATTGAGACTCTTTTTCGCAAAAATTGGCTTAAGAACGATGCGGATTGGCACGATTGGTAATGAGGGTGCCCACACCATGATCGGTGAAAATTTCTAGTAAGCTGGCATGAGGTACACGGCCATCCACGATATGTGCACTTACGACGCCGCCTTTTACCGCATCCAGCGCACAACCGACCTTTGGAATCATGCCGCCATAAATCACGCCAGTTTCGATCAGACGATCGACTTCTTGAGTGGTCAAACCAGTCAACAGGTTTTTATTTTCATCCAAGACACCGGTGATATTGGTGAGTAGAATCAGTTTTTCTGCACCTAGGGCTTCAGCGACTTTACCAGCGACCAAATCAGCATTGATATTATAGGTATTGCCTTCTTCATCGACACCTAGCGGGGCAATGACTGGAATAAAGTCACTATTGGTAAACATTTCCAGAACATCGGTTTTCACGCCAACGACTTCACCGACCAGACCCAGATCAATTTGCTCAACTGAACCATCTTCAGCCACTTTTTCCATCAGCAGCTTTTGCGCACGAATCAGGTTGCCGTCTTTACCGGTAAGACCAATCGCACGACCACCATGCTGGTTAATCAGGTTCACGATAGATTTGTTAACGCTACCGCCAAGTACCATCTCGACTACTTCCATGGTCGCAGGATCAGTCACGCGCATGCCGTCAATACGGTCTGATTCGCGGCCCAGCTGTTTCAGCATGGAATCGACTTGCGGGCCACCACCATGTACCACGATCGGATTAATACCGACTGTTTTTAATAATACGATATCACGTGCAAATGAACTTTCCAGCTCAGGATCGGTCATCGCGTTACCGCCGTATTTTACCACCAGGGTTTTACCCGCAAAGCGTTGAATATACGGCAAAGCTTCTGTCAAAATCTGTGCTTTGTCGATGCCTGTTTGTTGATTTGGCATTCGCCTCTCCTTATTGAGCATCTAAAATGTCTTGAGCGATCTCTGGATAACGGTCACGCAACATGGCTACAAACAGATGACGAATTTCATTCAGACCTTGAGCATTATTGGCATCAAAGCGCACCGTGAAATACTCACCTGTATTGGATGCTCGAATGATGCCAAAACCATCCTCAAAATCAAGACGTATGCCATCAATTTTACTGATTTGCGCATTAATTCTTGCGGATTGTTGTTCAACGAAGTTTAAAAGCTCAACAGGACGCACTTGGCGCGTTGAAATATAAAGATCTTCAGTACCATGTCGTTTTGGATAAGCTGCTAAGGCCTGCGCGAGAGTTTGCTCCGTTTGGTCGAGATATTCCATGACTCGGAGCGCTGCATAGAGGCCATCATCATAGCCCCAGCCGCGACCATCATTAAAGACATAATGTCCGGCATATTCCCCACCAAAAATGGCCTGCTGCTGAGACTGGTTCAGATAAGTTCTGAGAAATGAACTACCGGTACGAATCATTATCGGCTCCCCGCCTAGGCGTTGCACTGTATCGCGAACCAGAGTCGAACATTTCACATCATAAACAAATTGGCGTGGCGCTGAATCGCTTAGGCAAATTTCGGCAAACAGGCATAATAATTGATCGGCAGTGATAATCTGACCATGTTCATCAATCAGAACCAAGCGATCGCCATCACCGTCCAAGGCAATACCGAGATCAGCCTGCTGTTGCATGACGGTTTGACGTAAAGTCTCAAGATGTTTGTCTTGCGAAGGATCCGGCGCATGATCCGGAAAATGTCCATTCGCCTCACAACGTAAAGCAATCACTTCACAGCCCATTTTTCTGAGTACCAAGTCAGCACAACGTCCGGCTGAGCCATGCAGACCATCCAGAATCACTTTAAATGAGCGCTTTAATTGAATATCTTCTAATATTCCCTGCTGATACTGCAGGCAAAACTCTGGAATAATCTGATGCGGCAGTTCAGCTAAAGTAATTAGCTGGCTATCGCAATGTGACTTTGCCAGTTGGGCCACCTGTTGAATCATCTCAGGACAAGGTGGTTCACCATCAATAATCCATTTAATACCATTATCTTCTTTAGGATTATGACTGGCAGTGACCATAATGCCATTGCCATCAAACTGGCGTGCGGTGAAATATAGCATTGGGCTGGAACAACAACCTACAATAGTGGCTTCCAGCGAATAATCTTTAAAAATACGGGCAATCGTGTCGGCAAAAGCCGGACTACTGATGCGTGCATCATAACCAATGGCGACACGTGTCTGTCCCGCAGCCTGATACTGCTGGGCTAAACCGTGGGCAATTGCATCAATGATCCCGGCACCTAATAGACTGACTTTACCGCGTATGTCATAGGCACGAAAGATATGCATGGGGAATGGATGATTCATAGATCCCATAAAACTGTCTTTTCACTATTCGTTAAAATAAGGAGATTTAAAATGATGATTTCATCATAATGACTTTAAACATTTGTTTTTGTTTTAAGACCTGCTATTTTTAAACGATTTCAATGTAACAATCAATTATAAAAATATAATCTACAACTTTAGAATTATAGGGTTCTTGTAATTAAACAATGATTATTCAATTATATTTATTTTGAGTTTCATCTAATTAGACATTTGATCATTACATAAATTTTAGATTTAAATAATTCTACTTGGCCGAAAAAATAAGGTTTTATTTTTTAAATATATTTCAACCAACTCATTTTTTTTAATATTTAATCTAATCAACTAAAAATGGCTTACATCCAGTTAATGAATGTAAGCCATTATTAAAACTTAGTTTTTACCCGTATGACCAAAACCGCCAGCACCGCGTTCAGTCGCTTCGAATTCATTCACCAGATCGAATTCAGCTTGTACCACAGGAACCAACACATACTGCGCCAAACGTTCACCTGGCTCTAAGCTGAATGCCGTCTGACTACGGTTCCAAACGGATACCATCAATTCACCCTGATAATCAGAATCAATTAAACCGACCAGGTTACCCAACACGATCCCATGTTTATGGCCCAAACCCGAACGTGGCAAGATCAGACCAGCAAATGCAGGATCTTCAATATAGATTGCTAAACCAGTTTTTACCAAAACCGTTTGGCCTGGTTCAATGATTGTGGTTTCTGCAACACACGCACGCAAATCCAGCCCCGCTGAACCTGTCGTAGCATAAGTCGGTAATGGCCATTCCTGACCAAGACGCGAGTCAAGGACTTTCACCTGAACTTTCATGTATTCATTCCTGTTGTTTCATTTAAAATAAGAGCAAGTCTTGTACCTTATCGTTTGATAAGATTACGCAAATTATCAAGATAATGTTGGGCTTGTAATTTTGGATCGATGTTACCGGCCAGCTTTTTCTTGCGGCCTAACCATTCCAGCTCATCTTCCGGTAATTCATCCAGGAAACGGCTTGGGGTCATTTGCTTCATCTGCCCACCGGCCTTGCGCTGTTCTGCCAGAGTAATGGTCAGTCCCTGACGTGCACGGGTAATCCCCACATACATCAGACGGCGTTCCTCTTCGACCGTTTCTGCAGCGATCGAGTTTTTATGTGGCAGAATTTCTTCTTCCAGCCCGATCAGATAGACATAAGGAAATTCCAGACCTTTAGACGCATGCAAAGTCAATAAATTGACTTTATCGGTGTCCTCTTCTTCCTGCTGCTGCTCGAGCATGTCCAGCAGCACCATTTTACGAATCACACTTTCAATATTTTTTTCATCAACATCTTCAGCGCGGTTAATCAGGCTTTGAATGCTGCTATAGAGCACTTCGATATTGTCGAGCTTGGTCTTTTCCTGCGCTGGTGTGGCTGCAGTTTCCTTGATGTAATCGATATAACCGGCTTCAATCATCATCTGGCGGATAATTGGCACTGGTTCATCATCATCCAGTAAATTGCGGGTAAAACCCTCAATAAAATCGGCAAACTCAGCCAATTGAGTCGTGGCCTTTTTCGGAATCGCCATGGTCAGACGCTGATCCGCAGCCGCAGCCAGAAGCGACAGATTATTTTCCTGAGCAAATAGACCGAGCTTTTCCAGCGTTACCGGACCAATTGCCCGTTTTGGCGTATTGATAATTCGTAAAAATGCACTGTCATCTTCAGGGTTAATGATCAAGCGTAAATAGCTCATCATGTCCTTGATTTCGGCACGTGCGAAGAAGGACTGTCCGCCAGATAATTTATACGGAATCTGCATCTGACGTAGATGGGTTTCTAAGATACGCGCCTGGAAATTGCCGCGGTACAACACCGCATAATCTTTCCAGCTTTTACCGTTCATCAATTTATGCGTGATCAGGTCTTTAACCACGCGTTCTGCTTCATCATCATCATTGCGGCAGGTAATCACACGGATCACTTCACCATGGCCTTTGTCCGACCAAAGCTTTTTATCAAAAATATGCGGATTATTACCAATCACGGTGTTGGCTGCTTTGAGAATACGACTGGTCGAACGATAGTTCTGTTCCAGTTTAATCACTTTTAAATTAGGAAAATCCTGCTGCAGCAAGGCCATATTTTCCGGTTTAGCACCACGCCAGGCATAAATCGACTGGTCATCATCGCCTACGGCGGTGAACTGTCCCATCACGCCAACCAGTAATTTCACCAGAATATACTGCGCCGTATTGGTATCCTGATATTCATCGACCAGCAAATAACGCACGCGATTTTGCCATTTGTCACGAACTTCGGCATTTTCCTGCAGCAAGCGCGTTGGCATCACAATCAGGTCATCAAAATCCACGGCGTTATAAGCGCGTAAATTACGTTCATATAATTGATATAAATGCGCAAACTGCACATCTTCGGCAGTTTCACAGGTAGTATGTGCCTGCTCGGGTGGAATCAGATCATTTTTCCAGTCCGAGATCATTTTCATGGCTTTGGCAATCAGTTCTTTGCTTTCTGCACCGGATAAATTGTCACGCTGCATCAGATCCATCAGAATGCGTTTACAGTCGTCAGCATCCAGAATCGAGAAATTATTTTTCAGTGGGGTATGTTTCAACTCCAGGCGCAGCATATTCAGGCCAAAAGTATGGAAGGTCGAAACTGAAACGCCTTTACTTTCTTCACGCGTCAACAATTTGCTGACACGCTCTTTCATCTCACGTGCTGCCTTGTTGGTAAAAGTCATCGCAGTAATACGATGTGCGGGAATCCCGCAATGCTTGACTAAATACGCGATTTTTCGCGTGATCACTGAAGTCTTGCCTGAACCCGCTCCTGCAAGTACTAACAAGGGTCCTTGAGTGTATTTCATGGCTTCAAGTTGCTTGTCATTTAACTGACTGGCGAGTGACATATGGCTTCCTCTTCTAGATTCGGCTCCGATTATAGTCATCTCTGCGTCAGTTGCCTAATTTAAAATACGATTAATCAGATCAATATTCAGATATAAAAAAACCACCCGAAGGTGGTTTTTTCTTAAGCGTTCAAGAATTATTGAACTGCATATACCGCGATTTCTACACGACGGTTTTGCTCTTTACCTGCGGCAGTTGTATTGTCTGCAATTGGGTTCGCTGAACCTAAACCTTGAGCATTAATACGTGTACGTGAAACACCTTGGCCTGCCAAGTAAGTCGCTACAGAGTTTGCGCGTGCTTGAGACAATGGCAAGTTAATTGAGTCATTACCCGTGCTGTCTGTATAACCAGTTACAAGGATACCGCTCTTGTTATCTTCAGTTAATACTTGCGCCACTTTGTTTAAAGTGCCATAGAAGTTTGGTTTGATATTTGATTTGTTGGTATCAAATGTAATGCTGCCTGGCATCACAAGGTTAATCGAACCATCTGCATTACGGTTAACGTCTACGCCCGTACCCGCTGTTGCTTGACGTAATTTTTTCTCTTTGTTATCCAGATAGACACCCGCTGCACCACCTACAACAGCACCAATTGCTGCTGCACGGTTATTTTGACGGCTGGTATTCGCATTGCCTTTAGAAACACCGTAACCTGCTGCAGCACCAATTAAAGTACCTAGAGCAGCTTTATCATATTCCACACCACCGATGTTATTACCAGTTGATTGACAACCTGTAAGTGCTACGGCCCCTGCTACAGCTGCTGAAATGACTAGTGCACGCATCGCATGACTCCTTGTTGTATGCTTTGTTGTTAAGCGAGATAATGATTTAAATTGAATGGGCTAACCATTGAATTTTTGTTAATAATAAATCGTTTAGTAATATTTTGTAATGTTTATATGTAACTAAAACCAAGTAGTTCGTCACAATATCTTCATAGTTTCCTGTTTAGGCTTTTTTATTTGCCTAACTGTCTCTATATTACTCAAAATATGAAAAAATTTAAGTGATTAATCTCTGGGGACTGTTTGGATATGTCATCGAATAGCAACAAGCAACCGACTTTAAAAAAACTGGCGCGTGGCCTGACGGTCACATCCGTCATGACGGGCAGTACTTTTTTTCATGGTCCCCCGGTGCTGGCCTTGGGTTTAACCAAACTTTTTAAAAAATCCGCAAAAGTGGATGAAACCAATATCAAGATTACCAACAGCTGGTTAGGGGTCAACAACTGGCTAATTGAGCATGTGCTGAAAAATACCGAATGGCAAATCAGTGTAGATGAATCACTGGATTTGAATATGCAGGGCCGTTATTTGATGACCTGTAATCATCAAAGCTGGGTCGATACCACGGTCAACCAGTACTTCGGTCTGAGCCGTATGCCCCTGACGCGTTTCTTTACCAAATGGGAGCTTATTTTTATTCCTTTTGTGGGTCAGGCCTTTAAAATCTTAGGCTTCCCGATGATGAAGCGGCATAGCAAGGAACAGATTGCCAAAAATCCTGCGCTGAAATACCGGGATATGGAAGAAGCACGCAAATCTTGTGAACAGCTGATCAGTCAGCCTTTTACCCTGTTAAATTATCTGGAAGGCACGCGTTTTACCCAAGAAAAGCATGATCAGCAGCAGTCTCCCTATACACATTTACTGAAACCTAAAGCCGGTGGTCTGGCATTGGCACTGAGTATTCTCGGCGATAAAATTGATGCGCTGGTCGACATGACCATTGTTTATCCTGACGGTATTCCGGGCTATGGTGAATTTTGGTTAGGTGAAGTGCCACGTATTGCGGTAAATTTAAGAAAAATTGATATTCCAGACTGGGTACTGGGCGGCAATTATGAAGATGATGCTGAATATCGTGCACGTTTTCAAAAATGGATTGATCAAATCTGGACTGAAAAAGATCAGCTCATCGCACAAATGCAGCAGAACTTTGCCCAAGCCCCGGTCGGATCTGTAACCGAGTAATTATGAAGAACGACAACCCGGACATTACGTCCAGCTCATTTAAATTTGTTCGTAAAGGAACCTGGGGCTGGAAAATTGCACTGATTTACGACATTTTCATGATGGTTTTGATCGTCATCAATCTGTTCTGTCTCAGTGCCAACGCCATTTTAATGAGCGATTTTGGTCAGTGGTTGTTTGACTTCATTCGTTTACCCGAAGTGTTGCAGTTTTATAAAAGTGATTTACGCCCTTGGGTCATTATTACCGAGGGCTGGTTTACCACCTTCTTGGTCTGTGAATTACTGGCACGCTGGGTCATCGCGATTGTTCTGCGTCATCATCGACGCTGGTGGTTCTTCCCTTTTGTGCACTGGTATGAAATTTTATCCATTATCCCTCAACTACGTTTCCTGCGCCTGCTGCGTGCGGTCGCGATTGGCTACAACCTGCATAGCCATGGTTATAAAGTAATTCCTAACCGCTGGTATCGCCAAGGTAACTTTTATTACAACATGCTAATGGAAGAGCTTTCTAGCCGGGTGGTACTGACCGTACTGGACGGTATTAAGCGTGAACTGACCACGAGCACATCACATAAACAGTTAATTGATGATTTGGTGGAACATCACCGTAAATTACTGGCGATTGCCTTGGCAGATATCTTGCAGGAATCTTTAGGCAAGGAATTACAGGCACAACGTTCCATGATCGCTAAAAATGTAGGGCAAGTAGTGAATCAGGCGATTGAAGATACTCCAGAACTAACCCAATTATTACGTTTGATTCCAATTGTTGGCAGCCGGATTGAACAGCAAATTCAAAGTATTGGTCAACGTCTGGGCGAAAATATCACGCAAGGACTGATTGAACCATTTACCCACACAGGTCAAAAAGAAAATCCGACTTTTGCCCTAATTTCAGATAAAATCAGCCAGATTCAGATTGAACATAATCCACATATTGATAAATTGGTCGAATCGGCTGTTTTTGAAACACTTGAAGCAATCCGGAAACAGGTGAAAGTCAAACAATGGCAACAGATTTTAGAAGAACATGAGCAAAATCAGAGCTCAATAGATAAGTAAAGTTTAAAGTACAGAATCAGATCAATCCGTCCGGTTCTGTTCGCATAAAAAAATAACTGAGATCGCTAGAGAATTACTGCAATTTGTTCTAGGATTTGCACTATTTACAACATTGCTTCGACACAAAACCAGCAGGTCAGAAGTATTTAAGGAAGAATTATGGCTGATATACGGATAAAAGGCAGAATGGTCAATGCGATACGCATTAGCCTAGATACCAATGATCATGATGCAATCCGCCAGCAACTTAGCCCAAAATTACAAGCAGCATTTCCACCCGGCACTTTGGCAGTCATTGAAAGTTCAGTTGAACAGGAACTCATTGCGCTGATCCAACTGTTAATCAGTCTGGATGTACAGCCTATGGCTGTTACTGAAGGCTTACTTGGAGATCAGGCGCGCGCCATTCAGTTCCCGGTACTGCCACCTGATCGCCAGTTAGAAGAAATTAAAGCCACCAAAGAACAGGTGGTGGAAGTTAAACCAGAACCTACAGCGGTGAATGATGATCAAGCGCCTACTGCCCCGATCGTCGCGCATATCACCTCATATCATGATGAAATTCTGCGTACCGGCCAATGTATCGTGCAGCATAATGGCGACATTATTATTAATGCCGGCATCAACAGTGGTTCAGAAGTGATTGCTTCAGGCAATATTCATGTCTATGGCAGCGCACGTGGCCGGGTCATTGCAGGTGCGGGTGGTAATACTGCAGCACGTATTTTCTGTCATAGCCTCGAAGCTGAACTGATTTCAATTGCAGGAACCTATTGTGTGGCGGATGACATTCCACCGCATGTAGTTAAAAAGTCTGTGCATATTTACTTGAATGATCAACTAGAGCTTGTATTTGAAGCTCTACAATTTTAATGTATAAATAAACACCAAAAACCCCATTTTAAACAGGGGATTTGAACCATAACAGGAGTGGATTCGGTGGCGAAAATTGTTGTCGTAACGTCAGGCAAAGGTGGTGTAGGTAAAACTACAACAAGTGCATCTTTTGCAACAGGTTTAGCCCTACGTGGTCACAAAACTGTTGTTATTGATTTTGATGTAGGTTTACGTAACCTTGATTTGATTATGGGCTGTGAACGCCGTGTAGTTTATGATTTTGTGAATGTTTTAAATAACGAAGCACGATTACAACAAGCACTGATTCGCGATAAAGATATTGAAAATTTATATATTTTACCTGCATCACAAACACGTGATAAAGATGCCTTAACCGATGAAGGTGTTGCTCGTGTAATGGATGAGCTTTCGCAGGAATTTGATTATATTATCTGTGATTCGCCTGCCGGTATTGAGCGTGGTGCTATTTTGGCCATGTATCATGCGGATGAAGCCATCATTGTGACCAACCCTGAGATTTCTTCAGTACGTGACTCTGACCGTATCATTGGTATGCTCGACAGTAAAACTAAAAAAGTAGAACAAAACGAAGGTCGCATTCGTAAGCATCTGTGTATTACCCGTTTCAATCCGGAACGTGCCGATAAACAGGAAATGCTAACGATTGATGATATTTCTAAGGATATTTTACGTGTACCGACCTTGGGCGTTATTCCTGAGTGTCCAAGCGTTTTACAGGCATCGAATGAAGGTAAGCCGGTGATTCTTTTCACTGAAGCTTCTGCAGGTCAGGCCTATGATGATCTGGTTGCGCGTTTCCTTGGCGAAGAGCGTCCTTACCGTCATATCGAGGTAAAACCTAAGGGCTGGTTAGCACGACTATTTGGAGCGTAGACATGGCAGGATTCTGGAGTAAACTTTTTAGTGGCGAGGATAAACCATCAAGCGCACGGACTGCTAAAGACCGTTTGAAAGTGATCGTTGCATCCGAACAAGGCTTGGGTCGTCGCTTGAGCCAGGACAAAATTGACCAGATGAAGACTGAAATCATGCAAGTGGTCAATCGTTATGTTCGCGGTGTCGATGAACAGCATATTCAAATGCAGGTCCGTTCTGAAGCCAATATTGAAATGCTTGAAATGAATATCAATTTACCTGAAGAACGATAATCTGATTTTTGATTGGTCAAGTAAATTGATTCAAGGCAAAATATGAGAGTGGTAGAAATAGTAGTTTAGCTATATTCCGCCCACTTGAAGCATAGCTTCAAGTCTTGCGACTAGGCAAAGCAGTGCTTTGCTAATCTAGTCTCATATTTTGCCTTTTTTCATGCCGAAAAAACTACATTAGATCAAGGAAATTGCGATGGCATTATCTCAACCAGCGACCTTTAACGAAGAATGGTCAGATGAGCGTGTATTTGCCTACTTGAATCAGCTTCCTCCTGCAGGTGTTAATGCTGATTTTCACGTGCTCTATCATGCTTTCAAGCATATGCGTCCATTTGATTATGAACGCCTGTTGACGAAATTTGTCGCTGATGGCCGTGATGTCAATGCAACCAATCCGGAAGGACAACGGATTCATGACGTGATTGCCACTTTCCCGCGTCAAAGTGCCGAGTTTCTGGATGTATTGGCAAAATTTGCCTGAGTCAAAATACATAAAAAAGCCTGCTTTGAAAGCAGGCTTTTTTATTGAAGGTAGACTGAAATTAAACCAGAATCTCGCGTTTACCATTGGCACCCATACCGCTGACAATGCCGTTTTCTTCCATCTGGTCAATGATCCGTGCAGCACGGTTATAGCCCAGACTGAATTTACGTTGCAAGGATGAAGTAGAAGCCTTACGGGTTTCCAAAACAAAAGCTACACACTGGTCATACAGTGCATCACGGTCTGAACTGCCCTCACCACCATCTTCAAAACCACGGCTGGATGGTTCTTCATCAAATGGTGTCAGGATCTCGTCGACATAATTTGGTGAACCACGTTCACGCCATGCATCGCAGATCCGGTTGACTTCGTCATCGGCAATAAAGGCACCATGTACACGCTCAGGTTCGATTTTACCCGGGCCGAGGAATAGCATGTCACCGTGACCGAGCAAGTCCTCTGCACCACCCGCATCCAGAATAGTACGCGAGTCGATCTTGGAGTTAACCCGTAGCGCGACACGTGTTGGAATATTGGCTTTGATCAAACCGGTGATCACGTCCACCGATGGACGTTGGGTCGCAAGCAACAGGTGAATACCGGCAGCACGTGATTTTTGTGCCAGACGGGTAATCATCTCTTCAGCTTTCTTACCGACCTGCATGATCATATCCGCGAACTCATCCGCGACAATCACAATGGAAGGCAATGGCGTCAAACGCGGCGCACGTTCACCCACAACAGAATCGCTGGCTTTCCAGGTTGGATCGATCAGGTCTTCACCATTGGCAATCGCCTCTTCCACCTTGCGGTTATAGTCGCTTAGTTTACGGATTTTCAAGAAAGACATCAGCTTATAACGACGTTCCATCTCATTGACACACCAGTTCAATGCGCTGACCGCATCTTTCATATCGGTGACTACAGGCGTCAACAAATGCGGAATATCATTATAGTTCGCCAGTTCCAGCTGCTTCGGATCGATCAGAATTAAACGCAATTCATCTGGGGTATATTTCAGCAACATCGATAAAATCATCGAGTTGACCGCCACCGATTTACCGGAACCTGTGGTTCCTGCCACCAGCATATGCGGCGCTTTACCCAGATCAGCAATCACCGGATTACCGGAAATATCCTTACCCATTGCCATGGAGAGGATGCTATTCGGATCAGTGAAGGCTGGAATGGTCAAAAGTTCGATCAAACGGACCATTTCACGGGTACTGTTTGGTACTTCAATTCCGATATACGGCTTGCCTGGAATGACTTCAACCACACGCACCGATGCCATCGACATCGAACGTGCCAGATCTCGGGAAATATTGGTCACTTTAGAAGCTTTCACCCCTGGCGCCAGATCCAGTTCAAAACGTGTTACGACTGGGCCTGGCTGTGCTTCTACCACTTTGGCTTTGACATTAAATTCTTGCAGCTTGATTTCAAGCAATTCAGATAAACGTGCCAGCTGCTCTTCGGTAAAATTCACTTTTTTATTCGGATCGACTTCATCCAGTAAATCTAGCCCTGGAAGTGGTGATAAATCTTTACGGCGCTCCACCACCTGCATGGCACGTGACATCGGACGGCCTGAAGCATCAGTTAAAGGAGCATCAAAATCAAACTCGTCTTCATCTTGTGGTTTACCAGCCGTTTCTTGCCAGGCTTCTACAAATTCTTCTTTAGATAAAGCCTCGCGTACTGCTGCATGAGTTGCAGAAGGAGGAGATACTGGTTGCTCTATACCCTGATGCTGAATTGGTGCCTGAACAAAAGCAGAAGATTGAGCATAGCTAGAACTACGTACCGGTTGGCTTGGCTCTTCCTCTTCAACTAACAAATCACCCAGGTCATCCAGATCGGTCTGTAATGCGCTGTTTTTCACGACATGTGCAGTCGCCATGGATGCCATGGCCGGTGCAACATTGGTCATGTCTTCTACAATTCTTGAGGTCTTTTCGGCTGGCGCTGTATTGAATGGACTATGCACATCGGTCGCAGTTTTGCCTTGCGGAACTGCAGCCAGAAGTTCATCAAAGATTTCATCATCATCCCAGTCCAGACCTGTATGTGGAGCCGATGCGGTTCTGGTGTGAGCATGAGTCTGTGCTGCAACAGATTGTGGAGCAGCTATATGTGAGACTGGAGAATCAAGCTGTTCTTCTTCGGCTGCTTTGAGTAAGGCATCAATATCCTGTTTATGCCGCTGATCTTCATTTGAATGTAAGGCACGCCACACCTCGCCTGTGGCTACCACACGATCCGGCTGTTGAGGCACTTGCTGTACTTGCTTAAATGTCTCGACTGGCTCAGGAGCCTGCTGCTCAGCCTCAGGAATATCCTCATAAAACTGCGGTTGTTGTGATTCTTTATCGGCAAAATCATCAAATAAGCGTTCAGCCACCTGATCACGTACCACCGGATCTATTTCTACCAGTTGATGCTCAGGCGCAGGTGTTACTGCAACCGCTACTTTTTTTGCACTAATGACTGGCTCTTTTTTGGCGACAGGTGCAGTCCGATCAAAATCGGACATGCCTTCAGGCACATTACGGTAGAACAGGTCTTGTAAATAAGCAGGGGTTGCTTTGAGGCTGCTCCAGGTCTTGTTCCACTTCACCCCAAAAGCCAAGGTAAATAACACCACCCAAAGCACCAGCAGGAAGAATGCTGCACCATAGACTGTCAGCAATTGTTCCAGACTCTGGCCTAATTCATAGCCAATAATACCGCCGGAAGAATTATCCAGCGTATCAGCAGGAACTTGCCAGAATAAAAACAAAAGCGCTGAGGTGCTCAGCAACAGGAAGAATTGCGCAGCATAGCGAAATGGCCGGTTCAGGAAGCTACGCGGCCACCAGACCTGAATCGCCTCCATAAACAGATAGACAGGGATCAGCAGACTTGCCCAACCGAGAAAGCCAAACAAAAGGTCTGCAATCCAGGCACCCGCTACCCCACTAGCATTCGAAACGGTCTGCGTATCACTAGAGATATGCATCCACCCCGGATCAAATGGCGTATAGGTCACTGTTGCAAGAAACAGATAAATCCCAAATGAGACTAAAAATAATGTCATTACTAAGCGCTGTGCATAGGCACTCGACACCGCTGTCATATACTGTCCTGTAACCAATTCTTCATGAATATTCTTTTGCTTCAATGCTTGAAAAAAGCGACGCAATAAAATGCATATTATGCACCTGTTCTGTGAAAAAAGATGCACTATTGTGCAAGCACAATGTTACTTATGCTATATAGCCCAAATCGATTTCAATGATCAATAATATCGACTTTAATCTCACACCACTGTTATACAGTTTCACGTATAATTCAATAAATTTCTAAATAAAAAAGGATACAGCTGATGAGCGCACGTCACTCACGACTGATTATTTTAGGTTCTGGCCCTGCAGGCTATAGCGCAGCAGTATATGCAGCGCGTGCAAACTTGAAACCTACCCTGATTGCAGGCTTGCAACTGGGCGGTCAGCTGACCACGACGACTGACGTCGATAACTGGCCGGGTGATCCCGAAGGTTTGACTGGTCCAGCATTGATGGAACGTATGCAGGCACATGCAGAGCGTTTTGGCACTGAAATCGTGTATGACCATATCAATGAAGTGGATCTTAGCCAGCGCCCGTTCGTATTAAAAGGCGATATGGAAGAGTTCACCTGTGATGCCCTGATCATCTGTACCGGTGCAACTGCCCAATACCTCGGTCTGGAATCTGAAGCAGCCTATATGGGTCAAGGTGTCAGTGCTTGCGCGACTTGTGATGGTTTCTTCTATAAAAACCAGAAAGTCATGGTTGTCGGTGGTGGTAATACCGCTGTTGAAGAAGCGTTGTACTTATCCAATATTGCGTCTCACGTGACTCTGGTTCACCGTCGTGATTCATTACGTTCTGAAAAAATCTTGCAAGATCATTTATTTGCCAAAGAAAAAGAAGGCAAGATCAGCATTATCTGGAACCATCAAGTCGATGAAGTATTAGGTGATGCGCAATCTGGCGTGACCTCGGTTCGTCTTAAATCAACTCAAGATGACTCTACTCAAAACGTCGATGTGACGGGTATGTTTGTGGCGATTGGTCACAAGCCAAATAGCACCATGTTTGAAGGTCAGTTAGAGCTTCGTGACGGTTATATCCAGGTACAAAGCGGTACTGCAGGTAATGCAACCCAAACTTCGGTACCGGGTGTATTTGCAGCCGGTGATATTGCGGACAGCATTTACCGTCAGGCCATTACTTCTGCCGGTTCAGGCTGTATGGCTGCGCTTGATGCAGAAAAATATCTTGATGCGATGGGCAAACTAGACTAAGCAGCAAGAATAAAAAAGCCGTCCATTATGGGCGGCTTTTTTATTGCTAGAATGAGATGATGATTTATCTATAGATTTATGTCGGGTCTGCCATGTCTTTACTTCCTCTCTCAGAATTCATTTTTCCCAATCCGGTCGAGGTTGATCCTGAAGGTGAAGGACTGATTTGTATTGGTGCCGACCTCTCCCCTTCTACACTTTATGAAGCCTATACACATGGATTATTTCCATGGTTTTCAGAAGGTGATCCAATTTGCTGGTGGAGTCCGGAACCACGCTGCATTATTCGCCCCGAAGATTATCATCCAAGCAAATCCCTGCTACGCAATATGAAAAAGCAGGACTATAAAATTACGGTCAATCATGCTTTTGAAAGGGTGATTCGTTCCTGTTCATTGCCGCGTGCTTATGCAGACGACACCTGGATCAGTGAAGATATTATCGCAGGCTATTGTGACATGTTCGACGCAGGATATGGTTATAGCATTGAGGTCTGGGATGAAGATCGCGTCGTCGGTGGACTTTATGGTGTGACCATCGGTCAAGGCTGTTTTGGTGAATCCATGTTTAGTACGCAAACCGATGTTTCTAAAATGGCTTTCTATACTTTAATGCTGATTGGACAGGAAAATAAACTACCCTGGATCGACTGCCAACTGGTCAACGATCATCTTTTAAGCCTGGGTGCCTGCACACTTTCTCGCCAAGCCTATCTTAATTCTTTACAAGATATTGTAAAAAAGCCTGCTATCGATTGGAAAAATTATCAGGAAGGTGTATTTTCAAGTAAAACAATAGCGCAAAACGCGCGCTTAAGTGAATGAAAATAACAGAGGGTAGTTGTTATGAACTCTTATCAGCCAAAGGCCCTACTGAACGATTTACAGTATTATATTACGCCGCCGCATGATTGTAGCTATTTACCCAACAAGTCGGCGCGCATGGTTTTTCTGGATCCTGCACATCGAATTGATGTCGTAACTTTATCGGAACTGTCACGTACCGGTTTCCGCCGCAGTGGTGATTTCGTGTATCGACCCGAATGTCATCTGTGTCGTCAATGTCTGTCTTCGCGTGTGCCTGTTGTTGAATTCCGCATGAACAGTTCACAAAAAAAAGCCTGGAAACGTAATCAGGATCTGGTGATGAAAATTACCAGTCCAGAGCACGCCGGTGACCTGCATTATGCGCTGTATGAACGCTATATCAATGAACGCCACGCAGATGGCGACATGTTTCCACCGACTCGGGATCAGTTCGAAAAATTTTTATTACAAAGTTGTACCGACAGCTTCTTTCTGGAGTTATGGCAAGGTGAGCGTCTAATCAGCGTTTCCACCTGCGATCTGCTGGATGATGGCATCTCTGCCGTCTATACCTTCTTTGATCCTGATGAAAATCGTCGTTCACTCGGTGCATTTGCGATCTTGAAACAGATTGAACATGCACAAAAGCTGGGCTTGCAATTTATCTATCTGGGATATTGGGTACCACATTCCAACAAGATGAATTACAAATCTCAGTACCTGCCACTGGAACTCTTGATCGATGGACAATGGCGACGCTTAAATCATGCCCTAAGTGCCACGGAGATTCAGCACTTGGGAAACTCATTAATGACGACCTTACCCAGCGGATGGAATCACCAGATTATTAAATAAGGTCGTCAGCTTTTATGATTTAAACAGACTGGCAAAATCATCTGTACATGCTTTCACCATAATGATGGCATGTTCACGGCTTCCGTTACTGTTAGGATAATAATTCTTGCGCAGATCAATCTGATGAAAGCCTGATTTTTCATACAGCTTGATCGCAGCCAGATTACTCTCGCGCACTTCTAGGAAAATCTGCACCGGATTATTTTTTAGCATCGCCACTGAAGCCTCCAGCAACTGATAGCCCAAGCCCTGACCTTGCTGTGCCGGATCAATCGCCATCAGCAATAAATTGGCTTCATCTAGCACCGGTTGTAAAATACAAAATCCGGCCACCTGCCCTTGCACTTCAATCACGGTACTTTGATAAGCTGTTACAGCATCTTCGAACTGTTTGAAAGTCCAGGGGTGTGATTGAACCGATCTCTCAATCTTTGCAACGGCTTCTACATCCGCTGCTTGCATTAAACGAATCATCTTCGTTCATCTTATATAGAATCAACCTCCGCATTATAGAAAGTTCATGCAAAAAATCGAGCAAAAAAAAGAGCGATTTCAGTCGCTCTTCAATCTTCAGTTCTGTCACAGACCCAATTTAGTTTTCCAAGTCGCCAGCAGTCGATCTGTATGATGATCATTCGGATGGAATCCCGGTTTAAAATACATCAGCATTTCTTTCGCCATACCCGTAATGACACCTTTAGAAGGACTATAGGCATAGGTATAAATGGCTTTTAAGGACTCAAAATTGAGCTGCTGATCCTGTTTGAGCAGACGGGCAAGGAAATAGCTTTGCACCACAAATAAGGTTGCCATTGCGATGACCAAGGAAGACGTACGCAATGCATAGGCTTTTAATCCTTTGCCAAAAACCCCTTCGAAGACATCATAAGCCACTGCCTTATGTTCATTTTCCTCGATGGCGTGCCATAACCACATGGTTTTCATGGTTTCATCTGTCATCAATTCCTGAATGTGGCTATTGGTCAAAAGCTGTGAGGCAATGGTTGCAGTGAAATGCTCAAGTGCCGTGGTTGCAGTCAAATCTACCATTTCTTGGGTAATTCCCACAGGCTTACCCAGTTTAGCCATGACTTTACGTGTCGTTTGAATGACTTTATCGGTATAACGATCAAGCGTCTCGACATCATGCCCATGTTTTTGTGCAGATGCATTAAAGCCGATATGCTCGTGAGTATGCATCGCTTCCTGACCAATAAAAGCGGAAATTTCTTTTTGTAATGCTTCATTATTGGCAATCGCAGGATGTTTACGCACCGCACGGACTGAATCTATAAAAAACTTTTCACCTGCTGGAAATAGCGCAGATAATGCCGTCATAAAATGAGTGAGACCTGCTGAACCATTCATCCAATATTCCGGTACAGCATCAAAATCAAAGTTCATGCGACGAACTGGAAAACTAGCACCGGCACGATTGGTAATATTTACTTTCGCATTCATGTGACCACTCCCATCAGGCCAATCCAGGCCCGAAAATTTAATATTCATATTCTTATCTGTATATTACGTGGTAATTTTTTTTACATAAGTGCAGTTTAGGTCAAGCCGATATCAGATAAGGACAGCTTTTAAAATCATTGTCAGACAATTTATTTTTAGTTTTATAAAAGTTTAGATCAAAAAAAAGCGCCTCAAAGAGGCGCTTTTCTTACACAATCAGCGATTATGCAGTTACTTTAGCAACTACACCAGCACCAACTGTACGACCGCCTTCACGGATCGCAAAACGTAGACCTGGGTCCATTGCGATCGGGTGGATTAGCTCTACTGACATCTCAACGTTGTCAC
>NZ_JAMXXP010000027.1 GCF_024129355.1 Acinetobacter lwoffii
ACAGTTGTGCTGGCGACCATAGCAAGAGTGAACCACCTGATCCCTTCCCGAACTCAGAAGTGAAACCTCTTAGCGCTGATGGTAGTGTGGGATTACCCATGTGAGAGTAAGTCATCGCCAGCTCATTATTCCAAAACACCCCCGACCATAAGGCCGGGGGTGTTTTTTTTATGCGTGGGATTTGGTCAAATAACTGTTGTTTATCTAATTTCCATAAGAATTTAATAGGTACTCATCTTTTTATAAGTAGTATTTGGGCTGCTAGAGCTGCCTAAGCTAAGTACATAGAAGTATTGCTGATTCCTGTTGATCTTATGGGATTTTAAGCCTCGAGTGTTTAATCTAAAAGAGTTCACAGGCTGATCTTATAAATCTTAGCAAATAAAAAACCAGCGAATCGCTGGTTTTTTATTGCAAACTATCTTAGCCGAATACATATCTCATGGCTGAGATTAATAGGTTGTAGATATACTTTCAGGTTAAAGATTTTAATGAGCACAATTAGCAATTACTATTTACCAAATATTAAATAAAATAGCCTAAGCATAGTTGAATTACCTCTCTTTATTCAGTCATTAGAGAGAGTCTTTCAGCATTTTTTTATGTTGTTTTACTTGTTTGGCATAACGTTTACCTTGTTTACGCATTTTACGATTATTTTCATAACCCGACGGACCTACATTATAATAGGCGAGCGCTTTCTTCCAGTCACCGGATGATTGATTATATTTAGAAAGAATATATGTACCACATTGGATATTACTGCTTTCATTGTATAAATCACCTGGACAAGTTTGTTGCCAATATCTCGGAATCACTTGCATCAAGCCTACCGCACCTGCTGGCGAAGTTGCTTGGCTACGATAAGTAGATTCCTGACGAATCACAGCCGCCACTAGAAGCGGATCTACACCCTGATTTTGTGCATGTTGAACAATTAAAGGTGAAACACGATTAGCTGTACTCGATGGGGTAGAATAAGCAGTTTGAATGCCTTTAGACAGCTTAGCTGCGCGTTTTTCTACCGAGCCTCCGCCCAAGGATGAGCAACCCGCAAAAAGAAAAGTGCCCAATAAAATAGAAGAAAATTTAAAAGAATGAGAATTAAATAGTGAACATTTAGATTTAATTGGATTTAATAGATGAGAAAAAAACAAACTGTGAATTCCATGCCTGAATAAACGTATTTTGATGTTAGGCAGCCTATATACAAGAGTCAAGCTTGCTGCTGATGAAAGCACTTTATTAATGTACAAATTTTATCTATCTACTAAAAAATCTCTAAGTTGAAAGGTTTTTCAGCATCCAGATTTCACAGGCTTCACTATGTCCGGTATTGCCTTGAGGATGATCAAGATGCTGAAAACCTAATTTTTCATAAAGTTTCACCGCTTGCCAAAGCGCTTTAGTTGTTTCTAGATAGACTGACTTAATCTGATGAGCCTGTGCAAATTCACAGGATAATTCTAAAATTTTCTTGGCAAAACCCTGCTGACGGATTTCAGGTAAAAAGTACATCTTCTGAATTTCTAAAATAGTTGCATCACCTTTTAAGGGCGCAATTCCACCACCACCGTAAATTTTATTTTGTTGATCTACAACAACCCAGTAAGCTGATTCCGGTTGCTGATAAACTTGATATAGTTCATCTAGAATAGAATCACCTACGGCAAAACCAGATTCTGCTGCCAGTCCAAACTCTTGGGAAACACCACGAATAATGCTTGCAATTTGAGCATTATCTTCAGGCTGAATAGGACGAATAGAGTACATATTGGACTGATTTTATTTTGAAAAAACGATGAATTTTTATAACGTTAAATGCTTAAAAAAGCCATCGTTTATTCAATTTAGATAAGTTTAATTCGCTATTTAATGAGCAATCATTATTTTAATTCGCTCGATGATTTTCCTAATTCCCGACGGGCAATAATCAGTTGCTGAATTTGCTGGGTGCCTTCAAAAATATCCAGAATCTTGGAATCACGCGCCCATTTTTCCAAAAGTTCAGTTTCGTTATAACCAATGGCTGCTGCCAGTTCGACACATTTTAAGGTAATTTCATTACCGATCCGACCGGCCTTGGCTTTGGCAATAGAGGCTTCACGTGAATTTGGTTTGTGATTATCGGCCATCCAGGCGGCCTTCAGCATCAGCAAGCGTGCTGCTTCCCATTCAGCTTCCATACGATAGATTTGTGTTGCGATATTAGAGCTTTGTAAATACGGTGTGGTATAAGTGGAGTCCAGCTGATCCTTAAAAATCTCCTTGATGCGTTCCAGCGAGGCTTTCGCACAACCAATCGCCATGGCGGCGACCAGCGGGCGAGTATTATCAAAGGTTTCCATCACGCCAGCAAAGCCTTTAGCAACATCGATTTCTGCATGGCCGAGCAAGTTTGCAGCAGGTACTCGACAGTTGATAAAGCTGATCGTGGCGGTATCGGATGATTTAATCCCTAATTTATGTTCCAGTCGTTCGACCTTCATTCCTGGAGTACCTTTGGTCACCACAAATGATTTAATAGCTGATCGTCCCAGCTTTTTATCCAGAGTTGCCCAAACGACCACTGCATCAGCACGCTCTCCAGAGGTCACAAAAATTTTCTCGCCATTCAGAATATAGTCATCACCGTCTTTAGTCGCAGTGGTACGAATTGCAGCGGAATCTGAACCGCAACCTGACTCGGTAATCGCCATGGCGGCCCAAGTTCCATGAAAACGGTGCAATTGTTCCTCATTGGCAACAGCTGCAATGGCTGAGTTTCCTAATCCTTGGCGTGGCATCGAGAGTAATAAGCCAGTATCGCCATAACACATTTCAATAATGCTTAGGGCGGTAGACATATTGATGCCATTTTTATTAGTCGTATCTGCATCGCCACGTTTATTGACTGCTGCACCGGCATTCATGCCTTCGCTACCATGATTCATACCGTCGACCACAGAAGCGAGCATGTCTAGTTCTATCGGATAAGCATGTTCAGCCTTGTCATATTTACGTGAAATCGGACGCAAAACATTGAGGGCAACTTCATGTGCTTGATCAATCAAAAGCTTAAATTTTTTTGGAGTTTGTAGATTCATCATTGTTCTTCTTTATGTTCTGATCAGGCATGTAAGCCAGAATGGAGAATGGCAGTGGCTCTTAGGTCTCTATACCAGCGTTCTACCGGATGTTCTTTGGTAAAACCATGACCACCCAAAATCTGTACACCATCGGTGCCTATTTTCATGGATTTTTCTGCGCAGAGCAGACGCGCTAGATAAGCCTCACGATGGAAAGCTTGACCGGATTCAGCCAGACTGGCGGCATTCAGGATCAGCATTTGCATCGCGTCAATTTCAATGGCCATATCAGCAATCATAAAGGCGACACTCTGACGATGAGAAATTGGTTCGCTAAAGGCAATACGGTCATTGGCATATTGCACACAGTATTTTTTGACTGCTTCACAGGTGCCCACTGCCATCGCACACCACATTAAATTACCCAGATCAACAAAAGCTGCATAATCAAAATCTTTATCTCCCAGACGTTGAGCTGGAGTATTTTCAAATTTGAGCGTAACGGTTTCAGTGGCCTTTAAACCCATAGCCGGCGATTTTTTCGCAGTGATGGTACTGTCGCGTTGCACCACAAAGACCTCAGCTCTGCCATCCAGATCAGCACTGACCAGATACAGATCGGCACTTTCTCCCAAGAGCACTAAGGTCTTTTCACCCAGAATTAGATAATGTCCCTGATGTGCAACAGCCTTGGTTTTAAGTTGCTCCGGGTTAAACGCTGCTGTTTTTTCCTGTACTGCAAAGGTGGCCTTTAACTCAGGATTCTCTGCGAAAGCGCCCAGATATTCTGCCTGAATCTGCTCTGAGCCCCAGCGGGTAATGGCGTTAATGACACTAAAAGTCGAAAGTAAGCCAGCCGTCAGACTGAAATCACCCTGAGCCAAATGTTGAGCGATTAAAATATTGCTGACGATATTCTGTTCCGATGCAACGCCCCCCAATGCTTCAGGCAGGGCATAGAAATTCAAACCTAAATCAGTGCTGTATTGCGAGAGTTCATGGGGAAATAATTCATGCTGATCTGCATTATGCGCCAAGGGATACAGCACCTCTTGGGCAAATTGCTGCATGGCATTACAGGTCATTTGCTGCTCTTCAGTCAGGTTTAGATCAAATAAGGATTTAGACTGATGCGGGAGACGTTGTTTTTGAATCTTCTGGCCAGATTTCAGGATTTTCTGGGTTTGACTCAGTGTTTTGAATCCTGCTTTTGAACTTTGATAAAGCGATTTTTCAACAAATTTACGCAGTTTTAATTGGTCTAATACTTCGCTACCCGCGATTTTGGTCAGTATGGACAAGCCAAATCCTTGGGCTTTATTCACCATATTATTCATTCTGATTATCCTAAAGGTGTTGTCACGTCATTTTTTTTAATACTGACATGCACTCAGAGATAAAACCATGTCATCCCTGACACGAATGATTGACAATTTTTAGGTTTCAGGGATTGAAGAAATGGAGGAATAAATTAATGAAAAATAAAAGAAAGATAAAAATATAAAAAATCGAATATGTCTAAAAATTGACCCGAATGACAAAATCATCCGGGTCTTTTTGATGCAGATTTTATTTTAAGAGAGATGATGTCTAATCATGGCACGCACATTGGTTTTGGCATCAATCACGGTCATAAAGGTATAGGCACCAATAAATTTACGGCTAATAAACATAAATTCTTTGGGTGGAACACTGAAATAACGTGAAGCCATAGATCTCGATGCCTGTTGCATCACACGGCTATGCAGCTGGCTTTTTTTCCAGTCATAGCGATTATGTTCATCCATGATGCCAGCTGGCAATTCTTGATTATTTAGCGGTGAACTAAACGCTTCGGTGGCCAGTAAAAAGACTTTGGCCATATCCGGTTTGATGCTTTGCGGAATCGAATCAAAAAACTCATAACCAGTCATCGCCTTGACCATCATATCCGAGTCATGATGATAGCCTGCCTGGATCAGGTTACGCGCAACACTGAGCAGATGCTGGTCAAACTGGCGGATCGCGCCAAAGTCGAGCAGAATGATCTTGTCGTGCACATCTGCGCCATTGCCCAGACGAACCAGATAATTACCAAAGTTCGGATCGGTTTGCATCTCGCCCCATTCGAAGATTTCACGCACTGCAATTTCCAGTGACGCTTCACCTAACAGGTTGCGGCGTTCTTGGGGCAGGGATAACATTACCGGGCTATTGATCGGCACACCACGTTCAAAAGTCATGCATAGCACACGATCTGAGCAATATTCATTAATAATGGTTGGGACGATATAACGAGGATCATCTTTTAAACGCGCCGCAAAACGACGCGTGGTATCTGCTTCAATCTGATAATTTACTTCACGGTGCATCATCTCACGAACTTCATCGAACCACTGGTCGAATTCGCGGGTCTGCGGCACGATGCGAGTCAATTTCAGCATGTTTTTAAACAGGCTCATATCCGAATCAATGGCTTCTGCCACACCCGGATACTGAATTTTTAACACCAGTTCCATGCCATCAGATTTTCGGGTAGCGCGATGTACCTGTGCCAAAGAAGCTGTGCCCAAAGGTTCATGATCAATGGTGAGATCGTCGAGTTTTGAACCGAGTTGTTGCTGTAACTGGGTCTTGATGGCTGGCCATGCCAATGCCACCGTCTGATTGTTCAGGGTATTTAGAGCTTGAGTGACTTCTTCTGGCAGAAAATGCTCACCATACAGTGCCATCATCTGGCCAATTTTAACGATAGACCCTTTTAGCTTGCCAATTTCTGCCACCAGATAATCAGCCTGTTCTTTCATGGCTTTTTTACGTTTCTTTTCTTTTTCTTCTTCACTTGAGAACATGGAGCTTGCACTAGAAGCCGCCCAACGCGTGCCTGCCAGCAAGGATGCCTTTGCGATCGATAAGCGTCGATCCATAGAGGAGGTTTTCAGTTGTTTAAGCTTATCGTTCTGATCTGACATGTAAACTCGATCCTTTCATCATCAGCATGAAGCAGAATAAATCATTGTAAGGGATAGTAGCGTTTCTGCACGTATTAAAAAAGTTTAAGCTGCTGAATTCATAGTAAAAGCTAGGCAAGCTTTCATTTATTCACCAACTTGTATCAGTTTAGACGGGGCATTATGCCATTTGAAATTGGATTTTTAATTCAGATCGTTGCTGTAACTGTTGTTTATTTGTTTGAATATGTTGATGAATCAGGCGCTGTACGCTGTCATGCATGAAGCCCAAAGCATAGCCTTTTACAATCACAATACTTGGCAAGCCAAAAAACAGATATTTAGCATCGTCCAGTGTCGCATCGGTAAATACGCCATGTTGCACTAAGGTCGACTGCAAAAATACCTTTTCTTGCTGCACCTGACTGGAGGCTTTATCATTCCAGTAATTCTGGCGCATCGCCATAAGATTATTGTGCTTATAGCTCATAGATCTGGGCTCATTTGAAGATTGAATGCGGATTATATGTGGGTCATGTGCCAATTTTCAATTGTGCAACTGTTTAATCTTTCAGTCCGAGAAAGGCATAGGATTTTTGTCCGGACTGCGTTAATATCAGTGGATAATTTAAACAATATTGATTGTTAAACATTTATTGGGATTGTACCGGTTTCGGTCAAGGGGAAGTTATGCGTCTTGCATGGTTTTTAGTTGCAATTTTTGCGGGTACTGCGGTTCAGACGCAGGCTGCTATTGGGTATTCCAAGGAATATACACAGTGCATGAATTTTAGTTATGGTAATACACCTAAAGCGGAAAAATGCCTGGAAAAAGAGCTGAAAGTTCACAATAAACGTCTGAAGAAAAACTATAAAACTTATCTTAAATTGAATCCGAATCAAACCGCCGCCATTCGCAGTCAGCATGTATTGTGGGAGCGTAAACTGGCCCAGCAATGTAATTTTAGAATGTCAGGAAAATATGCCAAACAGCAACAAGGGCAATGTATGCTGGCTTTGATTATGGATCAGGCCAATCTTTATCAATCCCGTTCTTATGCGTCCGGTTTTCGATAAGTCGTCATACCATTAACATGGATATTTAACAAAAACACCTCTGAATAAAGTAAACATTTATCTGCATAATCGCTCACAAAAACAGGAGTTTTATAATTTTTGTGAGCGTAGAGAATTCGTGTTTTTCATGCTTTTAGCATTATAAAAGCAGGCAAAACAAGGTATCATAAGGCGTTTAAAAAAATGACCTTGGAGACGCCTTAAGTGGATCGACCGACTATTAGCCCTGAACATATGCAGGAAGCCGCTGAAAATTTAACCACCATTCGTGATTTTATTCGTTTTGGTGTGACAGCATTACGTCAATACGATGCACATTTGGGCCAAGGCACAGAAGATTATTTTGCTGAAAGTTCAGCGCTAGTGTTGCAAACCCTGTCACTAGAATGGAAAGCGGACGCTGAAATTCTAGATGCCAAATTATTGCCAAGTGAAAAAGCCGAATTTTTAAGTCTGCTGGAACGCCGTATTAATGAAAAAGTTCCAACTTCATATTTATTGAATCTGGCTTACTTTGACGGCAAACCCTACTATGTCGATGAGCGTGTGCTGATTCCACGTTCACCGATTGCTGAACTGATTCAGAACCGTTTTGCCCCGTATTTCCTGGGTGAACATGGTCAAATGGGTGAAGCGGTTAATAACTTGCCGGAAAACCCGAATCCGAAGATACCACAACGCATTCTAGATATGTGTACCGGTTCCGGCTGTATCGCAATTGCCTTGGCTTATGCTTTCCCTGAAGCGGAAGTAGATGCGACTGATATTTCGAAAGAAGCCTTGGAAGTTGCGCAAATCAATACTGAGCATCATGACAAGCAATATCAGATCGCTTTGCTTGAATCAGATCTGTTTGAAAAAATTCCAGCTGAAAACCAATACGATTTAATCGTATCTAATCCGCCGTATGTCGATGCGGAAGATATGGCTGATTTGCCTGAGGAATTCCATCATGAGCCTGAGCTTGCACTTGCTGCAGGTCAGGACGGTCTGGATCTGGTGCGTAAAATGCTGGCTCAAGCAGCAGATTATCTGACTGAGAATGGCCTGATCGTGATCGAAGTGGGTAACTCAGAATGGGCGATGCGCCAAAACTTTAATTCGGTTGATTTCTACTGGTTACAATTCCAGAAAGGTGGTACGGGTATCTTTGCATTGACTGCAGAGCAATGTCGTACCTACCGTGATTTATTCATACAGTCTATTCAAGCATAAGGAGTCGTTTGACATGGCAGGTAATAGTATAGGGCAACTGTTCCGTGTAACGACTTGTGGTGAATCTCACGGTGTTGGCCTGATGGCGATCATCGATGGGGTTCCACCCGGCATTGAGCTGACTGAAGCTGATTTGCAAAAGGATCTGGACCGCCGTAAGCCGGGTACATCGAAATTTGCAACCCAACGTAAAGAACCCGATGAAGTAGAAATTATTTCCGGTGTGTTTGAGGGTAAAACCACCGGTACTTCAATTGGTTTGTTAATTCGTAATACGGATCAAAAATCGAAAGACTACGGCAATATTGCGCAGACATTCCGACCGGGTCATGCTGACTATACCTATACCCAAAAGTATGGTTTCCGTGATTACCGTGGTGGAGGCCGTTCAAGTGCGCGTGAAACGGCAATGCGTGTTGCTGCGGGTGCAATTGCCAAGAAATTCCTTTTCGAGAAATTTGGCATTGAGATTCGTGGTCATGTAACCCAGATTGGTACTGAAAAAGCAGAGAAACTGGACTGGAACGAAGTTCCAAACAATCCGTTTTTCTGTGGCGATGTGGATGCAGTACCGCGTTTTGAAGCGCTAGTAACTTCGCTTCGTGAACAGGGCACAAGCTGTGGTGCTAAACTTGAGATCATTGCATCTAAGGTGCCAGTGGGTTGGGGCGAGCCAGTCTTTGATCGTCTGGATGCTGACATCGCGCATGCCATGATGTCGATTAATGCCGTTAAAGGTGTCGAAATCGGTGATGGCTTTGGCGTCGCTGAACAGTTTGGTCATGAAAGCCGTGATGAACTCACCACAGAAGGCTTCCTGGCCAATCATGCTGGCGGTATTCTAGGTGGTATTTCTAGCGGTCAAGACATTCGTGTTGCGATTGCCTTGAAGCCAACTGCGTCTATTACCACGCCGGGTAAAACCATCAATATTGAGCGTGAAGATACTGATGTACTGACCAAAGGCCGTCATGATCCTTGCGTGGGCGTGCGTGCAACCCCGATTGCTGAAGCGATGCTGGCGATTGTGCTGATGGATCACTTCATGCGTCACCGTGCGCAAAATGCCGATGTAGTTGCGCCATTTGCACCGATTGAACCTAAATAATTTGCTTTAACTTTAAAGTGAAATTGTTTTGAAGTCAGACTCCGGTCTGACTTTTTTATTTATAAAATGAATCACTATAAAAATATACGATTGGCAAGCAAAGCTGATATTCAGCAACTTACCATACTAATTAATACAGCTTATCGTACTCGGGGTGGATGGACCACAGAAGAAGGAATGATCCAGGGTGATCGTATTCAAGAACAACAGTTATATGAATTGCTCAATTCAGCAGATTTTCAGCTGTTTGTGTTGGAAATTGAAAATAAGCTTCTTGGTTGTATTGGCGTGAGCTTAGGGCAGCAAGTAGCAGAGATTGGAAGCTTTGCTGTTGCACCTGCTGAGCAAAACTCGGGTTATGGCAAGCAATTATTGGACTTTGCCGAATCCCATATTTTCGAAATATTTAAGAAGAACGTGATTCAGATGTCAGTGTTAAATGTTCGTACTGAACTGTTGGCATATTATCAGCGCCATGGCTATCAGCTGACTGAAAAGATTGAAGCATATCCACTGGGTCAAAAGCTCGGAGAACCTTTGATTCCGTTACATTTACTGATTTTAGAAAAAATCATCAGATCAATATGATTGGTTGGTGAAAATTCAAGCTTTTTGCTACTTAAATTGAGTGGTGAAAAAGCTCATCAATATGCTAAGTTTTCTGTTCAGTCTAAGCGGCTTAAGATTAGGCAGAAAACAGACCAGGATGTCACATGCTGCATATTATTTTAACTTCTTTATTTCCCCTCATCGGACTGATCAGCTTTGGTTATCTGCTTAAGCGTAGGCAATGGTTGAGTGATGATTTTTGGCGAGGCGCTGAAAAGTTAAATTATTATGCATTGTTTCCGGTAATGCTGTTTTTAAATCTGGCCACTGCCAAGATTCAAATGAATGTCATTCAGGATGTAGTACTGGTCGTATTTAGCATCATGGCTGTGGTCAGTATTGCGCTGTATATCTTGCGCCAAATTTACCGAATTTCCTATGCGCGTTTCGGCGTCTATGTTCAAGGTTTACTGCGCTTTAATACCTATATTGGCCTTGCTGCTGTCAGCGCCTTATTTCAGCAGCAGGGTATGACTATTTTCGCTGTGATCATGGTGCTGTGTATTCCTTTGGTGAATATCTTGTCAGTGCTGGCATTTACCCGTAGCCACGATATGCAGCTGAAAAAAATCGTCCTGGATTTGTCTAAAAATCCATTAATTTTAGGCTGTATAGTGGGTGGTTTATTTAATCTTTCCGGTTTGTCACTCTGGACTGGAACAGAGCAGTTCCTTAAACAGATTGCACTGTGCAGTTTGCCGCTCGGTTTGATGTGTGTGGGAGCAGCCTTACAGTTTCAGGGTTTTCAGCGTGATGTATTGCCACTCAGCCTGATAACCTTTGGTCGCCTGTTCGGAATGCCGCTGATTGCATTTTTAGTGTGTAAAATTTTCCAGATTGATGCATTAACTACTCAGGTATTGGTCTTGTTCTTTGCACTTCCTACCGCCTCAGCTTCTTATGTCTTAACCCGGGTGTATGGTGGCGATAGTGAGTTAATGGCTAGTATTATCAGTGTACAAACAGTGGTCGCAGCAGGAAGCTTAGTACTGATGCTTTCTTGGATTATCTAAAATTCTAGAATAAATGATAAAAGTCTAAATTTTGCTTTGGATGACATATACTTTGAATTATTAAAATAGCCTAAGCAAATGTTGAGTTCTATTTAAACGCCAAAATTAAATAAGTTCTGGAATTTTATAAAGGATAGAACTTGCTCATTTTACTTAGGACAGCAAAATCTAAAAATTTGATATCTAGGCAATATCCTCCATCACCCATGTATGCTCTTAATTAAAAAGAATCACAGATAAATTCACGTGAATTAACATAAATAAAAACTGTGTTTTTCCTAAAAATGGTATATAAATTGCTCATGATAATAAAACATTATTGCAGGAGAGAAATGCTTCTGCATTCGCCGAAGGAGCAAGTTCCCAGGAAACTCTCAGGCAAAAGGACTGTGATAATGGATAAAAACTCTGGAGAGAAGTGTTCAATCACTCACCGAAGGGGAAGGTGGCCGCATTGATGTGCAATGTATCTACCGAAGCTCTCAGGTACACATGACAGATGGGAAAAGACATCAATATAATCAAGGAGGTGTCTATGCGTCATGTCGTGGTGATTGGGGCCGGTATTACCGGAGTAACCACAGCTTATGAGCTGGCACAATCAGGCTATCAAGTGACTGTGGTTGATCGGCATCTTTATCCGGCAATGGAAACATCCTTTGCCAATGGCGGCCAGCTTTCTGCCTGTAATGCCGAAGTATGGAACCAGAAAGCCACGGTACTCAAAGGCATCAAATGGATGTCACAAAAAACCGCACCACTTTTGCTCAATCCTTCTTTCAGTGTGCATAAATACAGCTGGCTCATGGAATTTCTGGGCAATATCAAACATTATGAAGCCAATACCCGAGAGACTGTACGGCTGGCTTTACTGGCAAGAGCACGCTTATTTGAAATTGCCGAAACAGAAAATATTGATTTCAATTTAGAAAAACGTGGAATTTTACATTTTTATCATAACAAGACAGATTATGATGTTGCGATCAAAGTCAATGATCTGTTGTGTAGCGGTGGTCTGGAGCGCAATGCCATTTCCAATGCAGAAATCAAGCAGATCGAACCTGCATTAACTGGCGATTATTATGCAGGATTTTACTGTCAGAGCGATGCCACCGGGGATATTCATAAATTTAGTACCGGTTTGGCCAAAGCCTGTATGCAAAAAGGCGTGAAATTTGAGTTTGGTCAAGATGTTTTTGTTGTTGATCATCAGGCTCAGAATATTCGGGTTAAATGCAAACCTAGTACTGAAAATGTCCATTCCTCTCCAGAGGATGTTCTGGAAATTAATGCAGATGCCATTGTGGTCTGTGCAGGGGTTGGCAGCTATCAATTGGCTGAAATATTTGGTGAACGAGTCAATGTCTATCCAGTCAAAGGCTACTCGATTACCGTGCAACTGAATGATGAGCAGAGCCAGAACAACGCACCTTGGGTCAGTCTGCTAGATGAAAGTGCGAAAATTGTCTTGTCACGCCTAGGCAAGGATCGTTTGCGTGTTGCAGGAACAGCCGAGTTTAATGGCTATAACCGGGATATTCGTGCTGACCGAATTCAACCTTTAATTGACTGGACCAATCGTAATTTTGACCTGTGTACTGAGCATGTTGTTCCGTGGGCAGGCTTACGCCCCATGATGCCAAATATGATGCCTGTGGTACGCCGTGGCAAACATGAGCGGGTCTTTTACAATACCGGACATGGTCATCTGGGCTGGACTTTATCAGCTGCAACGGCTGCGATGATTAGTCAGGAAATTGCGCAATACTATCCAGCTTAAATTGATAGCCCGCTTGCGGGCTATTTTTTACATCAAAGATATCATTTTATATAACAATAAATTTTAATATTTTTAAATTAAATCAATCATATAGTCGATAAATACCGGTAAATCGTTCACAGCCTTTCTGCTGGCTACTGACCGCTAAAATGGCTTTACTATAGTTAAACTCATAGCGGCAGTCATTTTCATTATCGGTGATCTGGTTTTTTGTCTCAGGCGTGGTATAGGCTAAAAAAGGAACGGTCTGCTTCTCGGTCCGGTTATTTGGATTACGATATGCCAGGCCTTCAATCTTGATCCGGTCTTTGGTCAGTTGATGAATCTTGAGATGCACGGGCTGCTTGGCGATTTGTCCCTGTTCAAACTTAATATAATGCTGGGTCAGACTTTGATTCAGTGAAATATAGACATTTAAATCATCTAAACGCCATTCAAACTGCTGTTTAAAACAGTCTAGCGTTTTGCATTGCTGTAAGCGGGTCGCCCATAGTTGTTGGCTATCTTGTAATAAACGCACAGGTGCATCAGTAATCAGAAAAGCAGTAAAGTATTGGTCTGCGAGTTTTGCACGAGATTCAGCCAGCGATGCTGAGCAGACTTTATTCATGGCAGCCGTTTTTTTGCTGTCATCGCTACAATCCATTGTGATCGCTGAGCTACCCGTAGAAATCGTCCCCAGACCGAGCATCAGGCCAATTATTTTCAACATATTTATATCAGTTTTCAGTAGCATGATCGCTTATACTTTCACTGTGTTACGCTTGGTCTAACTATAGCGAAATAGAAAGCAAGTGTACAAGATTTCAATGGGCTATTTCTAAAGGATGTATAAGGTGATCGCACAAATTCGTATTGGCCAGGGTCTGGATGTGCATGCATTTGAAGAAGGTGATTTTATCACTCTGGCAGGCATTCAAATTCCGCATACTCACGGTCTGAAAGCACATTCGGATGGTGATGTAGTGCTGCATGCACTCTGTGATGCTTTGTTGGGTGCTTTGGCGCTCGGAGATATTGGCCAGCATTTCCCTGATACAGATCCTGAGTTTAAAGGTGCAGATAGTCGGGTATTACTCAAGCATGTTTATCAGCTAATTCTGGATCGTGGTTATCACCTGAATAATGCCGATATTACCGTGGCCTGTGAACGTCCAAAACTGGCGAAACACAATTTGGCCATGCGTCAAAGTATTGCAGATGTCTTGGATATTGATGTGACTCAAATCAGTATTAAAGCCACCACCACTGAACAGTTAGGTTTTACCGGTCGTCAGGAAGGCATTATGTCGATGGCAACCGTGTTATTGAGCCATAGTAAATAAAATCAGGCAAAATAATTTGGATTAATTAAGGAAAGTTCCAGTTCCTGCGTTGCTTTACGGCCTTGTAACTGTAGGGCAACTGCATGCATTAAACCAGTCCAGGTTTCATTTGGTTCCCAGATCTGATGCAAGTATTCTTGTGCTGTAGGTAGATCCATATCCATATAGTACTGACGATATAAGTACATCAGACAGCTGACATGGTAGTTTTGCGAACAATGTACCCAGACCATTTGCTCTTTTACCAGATGATCGATCAGATCCAGTACCAGCAGGCATTGATTGTCTGAAGGGGTTTCCCAGGAAATCGGAACCTGAATATAGTTCAGTCCCAGCTCAAGGCAAATTTTATCTTCATGCGGCAGATACTGTTCGCTATCGGTCAACGCCACATTGATGACTGTAGATACACCGTATTCTTTCATCAGCTGTAATTGGGTAGTGGTCGGTTGACCGGAGCTAAACAGATGTTCGTGTATGAACTGAAAATTCTCAATCTGGCTTAATGCCGTTTCAATATCATTCATCAGATAAATTTTCCTTGTTCTAGAAATGCAAACGCCATCTTGGCGATGGCGTTGGTCAGATCATTTAACGATTAGGTAAAATGTCTTTCAATGCCTCATGCATGTCGAGTAAAACTTTTTCAGTCGTTTCCCAGTCGATACAGCCATCCGTAACGGATTGACCGTATTCCATATCATTCAGGTTCGCCGGAATGTCCTGACGACCACCCTTAAGATGACTTTCTACCATAATACCAACAATTGACTTGTTTCCATCAAGAATTTGTTCGGAAATGTTTTTAAGTACAAGTGGTTGCAGGTACGGGTCTTTGTTAGAGTTGGCGTGGCTGGCATCAATCATGATCTTGGTGCTGACTTTGGCCTTGGCTAGAGCAGCTTCTGCATCGGCAACCGAGCCTGCATCGTAGTTCGGCTTGCCATTACCGCCACGCAGTACCACGTGAGCATAAGGATTGCCTGAAGTGCGAATCACAGCCACCTGGCCTTGATCATTCAGACCGAGGAAGCTGTGACCATGTTTCACAGATTGCATCGCATTGGTCGCGACCGTTAAACCGCCATCAGTACCATTTTTAAAGCCGACTGGTGAAGAAAGACCAGAAGACATTTCACGATGGGTCTGGCTTTCTGTGGTACGTGCACCAATTGCTGACCATGAAATCAGGTCTTGGTAATACTGTGGCGAGTTTGGATCAAGTGCTTCAGTGGCACATGGCAAGCCCATTTCATTCAGTTCAAGTAATAGCTTGCGACCGATACGCAGACCTTTTTCAATATTGAATGAATCATTCATGTCTGGGTCATTGATCAGGCCTTTCCAGCCTACGGTAGTCCGTGGTTTTTCAAAATAAACCCGCATCACGATGTATAAGCTGTCTTTAACTTTTTCGCTCAGTACTTTTAAGCGTTCAGCATATTCATGCGCCGCCGCCGGATCATGGATAGAACAAGGGCCAATTACAACGAACAGGCGTTTGTCTTCACCATCCAGAATTTTACGAATCGTTTCACGACCATGCAGTACGGTTTGATAAGCAGTTTCAGTCAACGGTAACTCTGCTTTAAGCTCAGCAGGGGTTACAAGAGGAATCATGCTGTGGATATTCACGTCATCAATATCTGATGCTGAAATAGGATTTGACTGTTGTGTATTCATTGCCGTCACTGGTTCGATCATACAAAAGGTTGTTTAATAGCCCGAATATAACATGAATGATGCGTCACTTTGTTATAAAAAAGATGAATACTTCTTTGAAAAAAAAGTGATGAATCGGATAGTTAACTTAAACGGACGGGGAATTTTGATTCACAATTATCATTGCTGTTTCAGCAGGTTGAGCCGGTTTTGATTTCACAGGATTAATCATGAAATTCACGCCCAGCGCAAATAGGGTAATACCTAAAATTTTGCGGATCAGTTTTTCCGGCATACGTGAGCTGAGTAAAGTGCCGACAATAATCGCCGGAATAGACCCCACCAATAACCACATGAGCAGCATGAAATCGACGTTGCCTGAAGACATATGACCTAGACCTGCGACCAGTGTCAGTAATACCGCGTGCACCACGTCAGAGCCAATAATACGAATCATCGGCAGATTCGGGAACATCACTACAAGTGCCATGATACCAAATGCACCGGCACCCACTGAAGATAGCGTGACAAATATGCCCAAGATAATGCCCATGATGATGATAGCAACGCGCTTTTCTTTGGCTTGCAGCTTCACTTTTTCCAGATCCTGCGTCATATCCGGTAGTTCTTGTTTTCTGTATTTATTAAAAAGATTTTCGATCTGGGTGCGAAACAGAATGGATAAGCCGGTAATAGTCAGCATAAAGCCCAAGACCATGGTCAGGACGGCTTTGTAATGCGTCGATTGGCTCAGATAGTTCTCGAGTACCCAATGCGTTGCAAAAGATGCGGGAATACTGCCAACGGCCAGCCAGATCACAATCGGCCAGACAATATTCATTTTCTTGGCATGCACAAACGAGCCACAGAATTTAGAAATCGCGGCATAGAGCAGGTCAGTACCAATCGCGATATGCGGTTCAATCCGGAATAAACTGATAAGAATTGGCGTCATTAATGAACCGCCACCGACACCGGTGACACCTACACAAAAACCTACCAGAACGCCTGCTAAAATAAATTCAATCGGACCAAACATGCATATATGCCAAAATCAAAAAACGAGCATATCTTATGACTTTTGGATATAAGTCGTTGTCTTGATTATTGATTTACTTATGCATAAAAAAGATAAAGCTAGGTGAAGAATATTAGGTGATCTTTCATATTTATTCGCTGGGTTATGTATAAAGTGCGAATATAATGATTGATTTTAACTGTCCGATTTGCCCCATTTCTGTCTAATTGAATGTACCTGTAAATGTCGATTTAATTCTTTTTATGCAAGCTCCCTTATTGACTAAGTTATTCTAAACGGTGGGTTTCTTAAAATTAGAAGATACTTAAGCTTCTTCCGGAATAGCCATAGGATTATGTTAGAATCCCGATTCAATAAATTTCCATGCGGATCTGAGAGGAAACCCACTTGCTAAATCGAAAACTTAAAATTGGAATCGTGGTCGGTGAAGTTTCTGGAGATACGCTTGGCGCAAAATTGATTCGCCGTTTTAGTGAGCAAGGCATTGATGCTGAATTTGAAGGTATCGGTGGGCCACAAATGATCGCTGAAGGCTTTAAAAGCTATTATCCGATGGATATTTTATCGGTGATGGGCATTGTCGAAGTTTTAAAAGATATTAAAAAACTGTTTGCTGTGCGGGATGGTCTGGTGGAAACCTGGACTAAAGATCCGGTCGATATTTTTATCGGGATTGATGCGCCTGATTTTAACCTGCGTTTGTCAAAAACCATTAAACAAAAACAGTTACCGATTAAAACCGTGCAATACGTCAGTCCTTCGGTCTGGGCATGGCGTCAAGGCCGTATACATGGCATTAAAGCCAGTATTGATCTGGTGCTGTGCCTGTTTCCATTTGAAAAAGCGTTCTTTAAAAAATGGGATGTTCCTGCAGCTTTTGTCGGACATCCGCTCGCTAGCCAATTGCCGCTTGAAAATCCAATTCTGGAGGCTCAGACAGAATTAGGCCTAGACCCAGATCAGAAATATATTGCATTATTACCGGGAAGCCGCCGTGGCGAGATTGAGCGTTTGGGACCTTTGGTTCTGGATGCAGCTAATATTCTGCATCACAAATATCCGGATTATACCTTTCTGATTCCTGCGATTAATGATGCACGCAAGCAGCAAATCGAAAGTTTACTGGCCACTTATCCTGAGAGCTTAAAAACCCAAATTCGCTTGATGGAAAATACCAGCGCTGAATCCAAAATTGGCCGTCAGGTCATGAATGCATCCAATATTATTGCACTGGCGTCTGGAACTGCAACGCTTGAAGCGATGTTGCTGCACCGTCCGATGGTGACTTTTTATAAATTGCACTGGCTGACCTATCGAATTGCCAAATTACTGGTAAAAATCCCATATTTTTCATTACCAAATATAATTGCTGGCAAAAAAGTGATTCAAGAACTCATCCAATCCGCTGCTACACCTGAAAATCTGGCAGCTGAAATTGAAAAACTGATGGATATTGAAGCAGCGCAGATTCAGGTTATGCAGCATATCACCATGCACAAGCAGCTACTTTCTGGCAATAGCGAAGATCCGGTCACAGCAGTATTGGCATTAGTCCAGTAATTTTAGTCTGGTAATAAAGACTGGTTCTTCTGACAATTCAGCCGGTATTGGGTCGGCGTCTGTTCAAACTGTTTTTTAAAACTTTGACTAAACGCCGTCTCGGATGAATAACCAACCAGATAAGCGATCTGCTGGATACCAAATCCACTATTTCTCAAATATTGCGCTGCCAGACGCAGGCGGTGCTGTTGCAGATAGGCAAGGGGTGGCTCACCGACAATCTGGGTAAACAGTTGGGCGAATTTGGAACGTGACATATGACATTGTTCGGCCAGACTTTCTACAGTCCAGAATTGTTCAGGTTTGCCATGAATCGCTGCCAGTGCATTGGATAGTTCCGGATGCGAGAGCGCATTTAGCCAGCTCGAGGCATTTTCCAGGTTTAAAATATAATCACGTACGCATTCAATCAGTAAAATACTGACCAGATGATCCAGAATCTTGTCACGTCCGGGACGAAGCTGCTGGGTTTCCAGTGCCAGAAACTGCAAGCCAACCTGTAACCATTCTGGCGCCGTATCACCCAGAATATGTTGAATATGCAGGTATTTAGGTAATGCACTCAAAAGAGGTTTGGCCATCTGGATATCCAAGCTAGAACGAATAGCCAGTATGAAACTATGCTCCGCCGAATTTTCCCGATTGAGATCAACACATTGCTGTGCATTGCTCTGAAAATAAGGATTAATCGCATGGTGCTCAGAAAAATCGGCATTGTCTGGGCAGGAAACATGATGGGAGGAACCTGCGGGTAATAGCACCAGATCACCTTGTTGCAGCTCCAGTCGATCACCATTCATGAACTTTAATTGGGCCTGTCCTTGTAACAGGATATAGGCCAGCATAAAGGGTTCATGTTGATAGTCAAAGCCGCCCGGATGAAATACATTCAGATAAAGATATTCCGATTTTTCCAGATGAATATCATCAAAAATTTTACTTAAAGCATCCATGCCTAACTCTATTCTTCTGTTTTATTTCATTTAATTGACTATAAATTTTTTAACTTTGTGATTTTAGGCCAGAATTTGGCAGCATGTGCCAAAGACGCTGACATAGCTTTTCTGGACGTTGAATACTGTTCGCTACTGCTGAAATAATCAACTATAAGTGCAGAGTAACATAAAAAAGGAAGGTCGCAATGAATGCCCCTGCACAAATCCAGAAAGCGCAGTTTACGCAGGAAGCGTCGGCACTAAAAGGTGTCAAGCTGGATAAAAAACGTTTTGGCTGGTTGCTCAGCCCAGGTCTGCCTGTGATCGGAATGGGAATTCTGGCCGGTTATCATTTTGGTCCCAAAGCCACTCAAAAAATCTTTGCCATGGGCGGACTATTATTACTGCATGTCATCATTCCGACTCTGGATGCCCTGATTGGCGATGATGCCAATAACCCAAATGATGAGCAGATCAAGGCACTGGTTAACGATCCTTATTATGACCGCATTGTAAAAGCATTTATTCCCTTGCAAATGGCAGCCAATGCCTTTGCCGGTTATGTCGTAAGCCGGCCAAATGTGTCTTTGCTGGATCAGGTACTGCTTGGAGTTTCTATGGGTGCGATTAATGGTGTGGGGGTGAATACCGCACATGAACTCAGCCATCGTCCCCAGAAAAAAGACCATTACTGGTCTCATGCCAGCCTGATGCCTTTGGGCTATAACCATTTCCGGATCGAACATCCTTATGGACACCATAAACGGGTGGCGACACCAGAAGATCCGGCATCTTCAAAAATGGGTGAATCTTTTTACCGTTTCTGGCCACGTACCGTAATAGGCGGATTAAAATCTGCAATCCAGATTGAAAAAAGACGGCTCGAGCGTAAGGGACTGAAATTCTTTAATCAGGAAAATGAGCTGTTTCATGGTTGGGCCATGAGTGCCGGCTATCATGCCTTGATGCTAAAGGCGTATGGCAAGAAAATTATTCCTTATACACTGACACAGGCATTTTATGGCGTTAGCCTGTTTGAGATTGTGAATTATATCGAGCACTACGGACTGAAACGTGGACAGAAAGCGGATGGCAGTTATGAGCGAACCTTGCCGGAACATAGCTGGAATAACAACAATATCGTAACTAATCTGTTTTTGTATCAGTTACAACGGCATTCTGATCATCATGCTTTTCCAAGCCGTCCATTTCAGGCGTTGCGGCATTTTGATGAAGCGCCAGAATTACCCAGCGGTTATGCAACCATGCTGATTCCAGCCTTGATTCCACCTTTATGGTACAAAATCATGGATCAGCGGGTATATCAGCATTATCAGGGCGATCTGACGAAAGCTAACATTTTGCCTTCCAAACGTGCCAAACTTTTTAAAAAGTTTGATGTGCAAGAATCCGCAGCTTGATGATTCAAAAAATAAAATGCGCCTAATACAGATAATGCTGATCAGTTAAGGAGTTTAGAAATAAACTCCTTAATTTTTAGCGGAGCCTTATTGTTTTAAATCAAAATTTTGCAGCTCATTTGTTACTTTGGTTTCGCCCAAAGTAACCAAAGGCATTTTTCATCCGCAAAACTCGTCAGCCCCTATCAACTAACAAATTTATCGCAGAAACAATCATTTTTTAATGTAGTCCGGCCTCAAACAGTTGCGGATGACTTTTCTACATATCAAATACAGCCATGAATCTAAAAAAGAAAATGCCAGTCAATTTTGTAAGTGACTGGCATTACCTAATACAGGCGCATTTTTTGATAAATTCTGTCTAGAACCAGTCGCTTTGCATATTCAGGCAAGTATCATCCATATTCATCAATAATTTGGCCTGATGCTCAATTTCAGGGAGTTCCCAGCGAATAAAATATTGAGCTGCTTGAATTTTCCCTGCCAGAAAAGTCTGATCTTCTGCCTGCGAAGATGTGCCAAACTTGAGTTGAGCCTGATTCGCCATTTCTAGCCAGAGCCAAGATAGAATAGTTTTGCCCATCATATCCAGATACAATCCTGAATTGGCCAAAGCGTCACTGACTTTTCCTTGATGTAAGGCCTGGCCTAAAACCTGAGTAGTTTTTTGTACAGTCGCCAGATGCTGTTTGTAGATCTCTGCGAGTTCCACTATCTTAGGTTCATGAGTCTCTGACAAGGTCTTCTGGATGCGCTGCATGAGCAGATTTAGCCCTTTGCCATTATGCTGCCAGAGTTTACGTCCCAGCAGATCCAGAGATTGAATACCGTAAGTGCCTTCATGAATCGGATTGAGTCGGTTATCACGATAACATTGCTCCACCGGATATTCACGGGTATAACCCGCGCCGCCCAAGACCTGAATGGCCAGATCATTGGCTTTCGGACCATAGGCAGAAGGGAAAGATTTGACCACCGGGGTAATGAGATCAAGCAGAATTGCACTATCTTCATCTTGAGCTGCCTGAAGTTCATCAATTAATCGGGCTGCAAATAAGCAAAGTGCCAGCGAACCTTCTACATATGACTTTTGCGCCAGTAGCATGCGTTTGACATCGGTATGTTCAATGATATTCACTGGTTTCGAGTCAGGTGTTTTTTCATGAACTGGCCGGCCTTGCGGACGGTTTTTAGCATAATCCAGAGATTCCAGATAGCCACGATAACCAATCATGGCTGCGCCCAGACCGACACCCACACGTGCTTCATTCATCATCTTGAACATATATTTTAAGCCATGACCGGGTTCACCAATTAAATAGCCTAAGCAATTATCATTTTCTCCAAAGCTTAAAACTGTAGATGTAGTACCTCGATAGCCCATTTTGTGCAGTAAGCCAGCCAGCTGTACATCATTAGCTTCACCGAGTGAACCATCCTCGTTGGTTTTGAATTTTGGTACGATAAACAGGGAAATTCCTTTCACGCCTTGCGGCGCATCCTGAATCCGCGCCAAGACCAGATGCACAATATTTTCGGTAATGTCCTGATCGCCACCCGAAATAAACATTTTCTGGCCTTTAATTTTATAAATTCCATTTCCCTGAGGAATGGCTTTAGTGGTCAGATCGCCCAAAGAGGAACCTACATTCGGCTCTGTCATGGCCATGGTGCCAGCAAAGCGGCCACTCAACATATGCGGTAGGAATATTTGCTTTTGTTTTGGGGAGGCAAAAGCCTGTATCAGGTTCGCCGCAGCGGCCGTTAGAAAAGAATAAGCCACGGTGGACGGATTGGCCGACATAAAATACGCATTGCAGGCCATATTCACCAAAGTGGGCAGTTGCATGCCACCATCTGCATAATCATGCTGGGCGCAAAGCAGGCCGGCATCGGCAAACTGTTGCCAGGCTGTCTTCACTTCATCAATGGTTTTGACCTGTTTGCCATCAAAGTTCGGTTCTTGTTGATCAGCTTTGGCATTATGCGGTGCAAAATAATCAGTCGCGATACCTTTTGCCGTTTCCAGAATACTGTCGAAAGTATTTTTGTCATGATCCTGATAGCGTTGCAGTTTAGTCAGCGCTTCAAGTTTGAATACGTCATAAAGCTGGAAATGCAGATCTTTATCATTAATCAGTTGGGTCACGGTACTATCCTGAATGTGCAATCCTTGAGATAGCATCAAGACTAGCAGTTGCTTTTATTGAGGAGGATTGTCAATAATGACATGAATCGGGTGAAAAGTGACAATTAGTAAAGTATGCAACAGGTGGTGATTTTAGGCTTTCATGGGGCTCTGGCTTCGGCCATTACGGGTGTGGTCGATTTATTTACAATGGCTGGCGTAAGCTGGAACCGGATCCAGCAGCAGGACGTACAGCGCCTGTTTAAGGTGAGTATCGCCAGTCCGGAGGGACATCCGATTCGGTGTATCAATGGGCTGCAGTTGCAGGCACATTTTTCTTATCAAGAGATTCAAACTGCAGATATTCTGGTGGTACCGACCATCGCTGCACCGATTCAGGATGTATTGCAACAGAATCCAGAACTGATTCATTTTTTAAAATCTGCACATGCAGAGGCGACTTTAATTGCAGGAAACTGTACGGGGAATTTTTTTCTGGCAGAAGCAGGCATTTTAGATGACCGGATTGCAACAACACATTGGGGTTTTCAGGAAGTGTTTCGTTCACGCTATCCTAAGGTGAAACTGAATGCCGATCTGATGATTAGCCGGGATCAGAATATCTATTGTGCAGGTGGAGGCCTGGCCTGGTTTGACCTAGGTTTGCATCTGATTGAGCGCTTGTATGGCTTTGAGGTGGCCATGCAATCGGCTAAATCTTTCGTAATTGATTACCGCCGTGATAGCCAGTTGTCTTATTCATTGCTGAATATTGGCCAGCCGCACCATGATGAACTGGTACAAAAAATCCAGAACTGGCTAGAGCAGCATTTTCATGAAGACTTTAGTTTGAACCAGCTGGCGGAACAGTTTAATGTGACCGGCCGAACCCTGATTCGACGTTTTAAACAAGCCTTAGACATACCGCCCAATCAGTATCTACAAGCGATCCGGATTGAAGCCGCACGTAAACGACTGGAAGAAACCGATCAAGCTGTGGATGTGATTATACAAAATGTCGGCTATCAGGACCCAAGTTCATTCCGTCGTTTATTTCATAAAAAAACCGGTCTGACGCCGTTGGAA
Organism: Acinetobacter lwoffii; assembly: GCF_024129355.1. Classification (GTDB taxonomy): domain Bacteria; phylum Pseudomonadota; class Gammaproteobacteria; order Pseudomonadales; family Moraxellaceae; genus Acinetobacter; species Acinetobacter lwoffii_I. The sequence continues at coordinate 23,957 of NZ_JAMXXP010000027.1, forward strand.
TACCGGCGCCGGTTTAGCCGGCGCTTTTAAAAGCGTTTAATGAGAAGGCTGCACTTTTCCTACTTTACGGCCATGCAGAAGGTAATACCAGACCAGACAGCTCAGGGTGAGCAGCGCCGAGAACAGATAAAGCTGGCGATAACCAATTTGGTCCAGCAGCATACCTAGGAAATACGGGCCAAAACCAAGACCGGCATCCAGGGCAATAAAGAAGGTTGAGGTTGCGAGTCCCATACGCTGCAATGTCGTACTTTTCACCGCAATGGTTTGACACACCGACTGGATATTCCCAAAACCAAAACCAAGCAAGGCAGCACTGGCAAGTAACATCACAGAGTTTTGCGCCTGACTGAGTAGCAATATCCCCAGTGCCATAATCACAATGGCAGGATAGATAATGATATTTTCGCCTTTACGATCCATGAGCGGGCCGGTAAAAGGACGCGAAAGCAGAATGGCAAAGGCATACATCAGAAAGAAAAAAGATGCTGCTTCGACCAGATTGATTTCTTTGGCATAAAAGTGAATAAACGATAATATGCCTGAATAAGAAGTAGCCACCAGCAGAACAATCAGTGCAATCGGTAGGGCATTCGGTTCAATATATTGGGCTAGTTTGCTGGTGCTTTGCGAAGTAGAATCTGCCGACGAATGACTTGCCTTAAGGCGTGGTGGCTGGATAAACAAGCCACAAATCAGGCAGCTGAGCGCAACGATACTGGTAAAGATGAAAATTACCTGATAATTAAAATTTGTCATCAGCCAGATTCCGACAAAGGGACCAATCGCTGTGCCCAAGGTGCTGCTCATGCTGAAATAGCCAATTCCTTCACCACGCCGTGTGGCAGGAATGGTCTGTGCAATCACTGTACCCAGTACAGTAGAAGCCATACCCATCATAAAGCCATGTATCAGACGGATGCCCAGTAAAACTTCCAGCTTGGCCGGAATCATATATAGTCCGGAAAAGAGCAGAAAGCCAGTCAGGCCAATGACAAGCGTATTTTTTAGGCCCAGACGATTCAGTAATTTTCCGATCAATAGTCGTCCGAATAGGGTGCCGACAATAAACAGACCTGATACCAGACCGGCTTGTGCAGTCGATGCACCTAGCTCAGCAACCGAGTAGCCGACAATCACAATCACCAGCAGATAGAACACCAGAACCAGCTGGAAATTCACCAGACTGATCAGGATAAAATTGGGCGTCCATAAAGGCGTTTCTTGTTCTTGGCTCATTGAGGTCTGTCCTGAGATGAGGGATATAACTGCTGAATGAGTTGCATCAAGGTATTTTTACTGCCTTCAAGATCATCTGATTCAATGTGCTCAAGCAACTGATCTTCAAATGCATCGATCTGTTTGGAACACATCGCAAAGGTCTCAATTCCTTGCTCACTCAACTTGAACAGCTTTTGACGTTTGTCTTCAGTTTCGAGTTGGGCAATCAGATCGAGTTCAACCAGTTGCTGAATCCGCTTAGTAATACCGGGCTTGGATACATTGAGATAACTGGAAATATCTGCCAGCGTGCATTGTTGCTTTGACTGGATGACGTATAACACCTGCCATAAGGAATAATTTAATTGAGATGACAACAAGATCGTATTGATCTCATCGCTCATCAGTCGTGCGCAGCGTAATAACAGCGTACGAAGTCGGGGAGATTCGGAAAACATATGGTTAGTTAACCTGGGTAACTAAATTTAGGCCTAATTTACGCCTGTTTTATCTAAAGCTCAAGAGGAGAGTTTTAAAAATTATTCAGAGTAATATTTTCTTTATCAGCAAGAGTTACATAGTTTAACCTGATTAAAAAATAATCAACAAAAGACTACATACTTTTTATAACAGCCACGCCTAAGCTAGCCATGTCACTAGAAAAATTCATGACTTAAAAATTGAAGGGCAAAGATGCCAAATAACAATGCATAGGTGAAGCTTATGACTCTGGGTTTAACTGCATTAGAGTTAGCACGAATACAGTTCGCCTTTACTGTATCTTTTCATATCATTTTTCCGGCAATTTCTATTGGCTTGGCCAGCTTTCTGGCCATTCTGGAATGGCGCTGGCTCAAAACCCAAAATCCGATTTTTCAGGATCTATTCAAATTCTGGGTGAAAATTTTCGCTGTGGCATTCGGGATGGGTGTCGTCTCTGGTGTGGTCATGAGCTACCAGTTTGGAACCAACTGGAGTGAGTTTTCCCGGGTGGCAGGCAGCGTGACTGGACCTTTATTGGCCTATGAAGTACTCACCGCTTTCTTTCTGGAAGCGGGCTTTCTGGGCATCATGTTATTTGGCTGGGGGCGAGTGGGACCAAAGGCGCACTTTTTCTCGACCTTGATGGTTGCGATAGGCACCTGTATTTCCATGTTCTGGATTTTATCGTCTAATAGCTGGATGCAGACCCCACAAGGCTTTGCGATTGAAAATGGCCTGATTGTGCCGCAAGACTGGCTTGCTATCGTGTTTAACCCATCTTTCCCTTATCGTCTGGCCCATATGGCCATGGCTGCCTTTCTGGTTTCCGCCTTACTGGTCGCTGCTACAGCCGCATGGCATCTGATCAAAGGCCGTCGTGATGCACTGGTCAAGACCTCATTTTCCATGGCGATGTGGCTGCTTCTAGTACTAGCACCTTTACAGGTCATCGTCGGTGATATGCACGGTATTAATACCCTTGAGCATCAGCCAGCAAAACTTGCAGCCATGGAAGGGCATTGGGAAACCAATCATAATGAAGGGATGCCCTTATATCTCTTTGGTATTCCAGATATGGAGGCCGAAGAAACCAAATATGCAATCGGAATTCCCAACTTGGGTAGCCTGATTTTAACCCACTCGATGGATGGCAAGGTTACGGGGCTTAAAGACTTTGCGCCTGAAGACCGGCCGAATTCACTGGTGGTGTTCTGGAGCTTCCGGATTATGGTTGGACTAGGCGTATTGATGTTGTTACTGGCATTATGGGGAGCGTGGGCACGTACCCGAGGTCGCTTTTATGAGTCCCGTGCATTGCACCGATTTGCCTTGATTATGGGACCTTCCGGATTTATTGCCATGCTGGCGGGATGGTTTACCACAGAAGTCGGCCGTCAGCCTTGGGTAGTCTACGGCATCATGCGGACCAAAGATGCATTGTCACCAGTTTCCGCTGAACAGGTGGGGCTAACCCTGATTATTTTTGTAGTCGTCTACTGTGTGGTATTTGGTATCGGGATTTACTACATGTTGCGTCTGATGCACAAAGGCCCGGATTTTATTCATACTCGACCAGATCATGAATCAGACAGCGATGTAGTGCAGGCCTCGCGTCGACCATTAAGTAGTATTCGCGAACGTATTGAAGAAGTTCCTGAACAACCGGATCAGGAGGATAAAAAATGATTGATTTATCATTAATCTGGATTGTGATTATTGGTTTAGGTGTATTGATTTATACCATTCTCGATGGTTTCGATCTGGGCATCGGCATCTTGTTTCCTTTTTTCCCGCATCAAGATGAACGTGATGTCATGATGAATACCGTGGCTCCGGTCTGGGATGGCAATGAAACCTGGATGGTTTTGGGCGGTGCAGGGTTATTTGCAGCTTTTCCACTCGCTTACTCGACCGTACTCTCGGCGCTGTATATGCCAATTATTCTGATGGTGATTGCCTTGATTTTCCGCGGCGTGGCTTTTGAGTTCCGCTTCAAGGCAAACCGCAGTAAGCATTGGTGGGATAAAGCCTTTATCGGTGGTTCTGCGATTACCAGTTTCCTGCAAGGCATGATTTTAGGGGCCTATATTCAGGGCATTGAAACTCGAAATGGTGTCTATGTCGGTAGTGGTCTGGACTGGCTCACTCCATTCAGTATTTTCACCGGAATCAGTGTGGTGGTGCTCTATGCGGCATTAGGCTGTGGCTGGCTGATCTATAAAACCGGAGATGATTTGCAGGATCGAATGTTTAAACTGATGCCTAAGCTGATTATTGCCTTACTGATCATATTGGGTGCGGTCAGTATTTATACGCCGTTGACTCATCCTCAAATTGCTGAACGCTGGTTTAGTCAGCCACAATTTACCTATTTTATGCCAGTTCCAGTTCTGGTTCTGCTATTTACCTGGCTGGCTTTGCGTGCCTGTAAAAGACGCAGTGAATTAGGCCCATTTACCTATATGCTTGTTCTGGTTTTCCTTGCCTATACCGGATTCTTGATAAGTCTATGGCCATATATTATTCCGCCAAGCGTGACTATCTGGCAGGCAGCAGCGCATGAAAATAGCCAGCTATTTGCCTTGATTGGCGCCTTGATCCTGATTCCAATTATTGTGATTTATACCGGTATGTCCTATTGGGTATTCCGGCATAAGGTCAGGGTCGGCGATGATGGCTATCATTAAGGAGTGGTCATGAAAGGCAAACAGGCATTATGGTTTGTAGGGTTGTGGCTGGCAGGATTTTTAACGCTGGCCCTGATTGCTGGCGCATTCCGCTTTCTGGTGCATTTGGCTTATTAAATTAGTAAAACTAAAAAAATGAAAAAAGTGATCTGAATGTCCTGATCACTTTTTATTATTTGCCATTTATCTTTGATAAAACCAAATTTACGATTTTACCTGTTTACGATACACACTTGGACGTACAGGACGAGTATGTTTCCAAAGGCCTTTTTTCTGTTTCTTAGCTTTATTTTGCAATTCCATCATATAGCGTAAATGGTTTTTATCCTTGATATATTCTTCATAGACCCACGCTGCACCACGTTTGACAATCTCTTCATTGATATTTTTGCGATAGCGGTAGATCACACCGACACAGCGGCCATAACGGTCAATGTCGGTAATCTTGACCCGAACCATTTTATTATTCACCATGCTTTTGACCAGACGCTGCGATTCCTTGCCATAGGCTTGTGATGATTCAGGGGCATCGACAAAAGCAAAGCGCAATTTGGTCTCAGAGCGACGAATGTTAAAACGGTAGCAGGTGAGGGTATCACCATCACTTACGGCTTTTACACGGCACCAGTATTTTTTGCCTTTCTTAAAAGGGCGGAAAACATCTTTTAAATAAACTGTAATTTTATGCAGCAGATAATAAGAAAAACATAGCAATACTAAGCCCAGCACAATTTGCCAGGTGATGGAGAGATTTAACAAAGGCAAGATCCAAATCAGCAAAACCAGCTGTAAAATCACAGCTAAAAGTCGAGCCATTTTAGAGCAAAGCCAGTAGATCTACGGATTAAAAGCTAATCACTCAGTGTTTAGTTTTGTACCAGCTAAAATAGCCTAAGTATATTTTTCTGGCGAAAAGATGAATCTGCAACCATCTAAACTTATATATAAAATAGCCTAAGCAATTTAAATTTCTTTATAAATAGCCTAAGTGAAAATTTTATAAATTTCAGCTCTCAAAAATTGATGTCTCTTATTCTCGTGCAAATCCTTATGCCAATATATCCCCATATTAATTTTCGGCAGTTCCACAGGGACTTCAAAAATATTTAGACTGGTAGCCAATTGTAAATGTACCAATACATTTTTAGGAATAGTCAGCATAGCTGTCTTTTGTTGTTCCAAAATTTGCAGAGCAGTTGAGTAATGCTGACAGCGTAAAAAAATCTGTCGTGAATATTGTTTACGGCTTAAATAAATATCCTCAACTAAAACGCCAGTACGGCGTGATGACACGCCAATATGAGGTGAGGCAAGATAAATCTGCTCATTCATTTCTGTTAATTGTGTACACACTACAAATTCATCTTGAACCAGACGCTCAAACTGGATTTTTTCAGCAATGTTTTGTTCCAGATCTATGACAAAATCGACCTGTTGAGAGGCGAGGTCTGCTGCTATATTTTTACGGTCCAGCTTCATGCTGCTAAGTTGAATTTCCAGATTGAGTTGTTGAAAGTGCTGAACCAGTCTGGGAAAGATCATTGGCTCAATTTCATCATGTACGGCAATTTTCAAACTCTGAATCATTTCCGGTCTGAAGTGCTGATGCTGTATTGAAATATTTTGAATCGCAAAAAGTGCATTCTTCAGCTCAGGATAGATCTGTTCCGCAAACGGCGTAGGTTGCATTTTGCTGCCAGTACGTACAAATAAATCATCCTGTAAATGCTGTCTTAAACGTTGTAAAGCATGACTGGCAGCAGACTGGCTAACTGATAAAATCTGTGCAGCTTTAGAAATACTGTTCTGCTCATAAATTGCCATAAAAAGCGGATAAAGGTTAATGTCGATACGATGAAAATTTCGCAGGTCCATGACTGTTTTAGAATGAATGCTATGCATAATAATGTATGGAGTAAAATCATTTTATTCATAATAGGTTTTGGGTTAAGGTGTTGTAAAGCGTATGAATTAGAATATTTAGAGGGATAAAGAGATGTTTGAGCTTTCAGCACGTGCACAAGATTATTTAAATAGAACCAAAAAATTTATTGCTGAGGAAATTGAACCAGTTGAAGCTGATTTCTGGCAGCAAGTTCATGAGTTGAACCAAGGCGGCGACTGGACCAAATGGCAATGGCCTGCAGAACTGGAAAGCTTAAAAGCCAAAGCCAAGGCAGCTGGCCTTTGGAATATGTTTCTCCCTTGTTCTGAACTTGGCCAGGGTTTATCGGTTCAGGAATATGCACATATTGCCGAACTTTCAGGTCGTAGCCTGATTGCACCAGTCGTATTTAACTGTAATGCGCCAGATAGCGGCAATATGGAAGTATTGTGGCGTTATGGTTCTGAAGAACAGAAACAGCAATGGCTGATGCCACTTTTAGAAGGAAAAATCCGTTCGGTCTTTTGTATGACTGAACCTGCAGTCGCATCCAGTGATGCGACCAATATGCAGGCAACGGCGATGGTGGAAGGTGATGAGATTGTTCTCAATGGCCGTAAATGGTGGTCATCAGGTCTAGGCGATCCAAATGCCAAAATCATTATTTTTATGGCGCATACTCCAGATGAAACAAAAGACCGTCATCATCAGCATTCGATGGTTTTAGTTCCTGTGGATACTGCCGGCGTTAAAATCGAACGCATGCTACCTGTATTTGGTGACTACGATGCACCACATGGCCATGGTGAAGTCAGCTTTGAAAATGTCCGCGTTCCGGTAGCGAATTTTATTGGTGGCGCCGGTCAGGGCTTTGAAATTGCCCAAGGTCGTTTAGGACCAGGCCGTATTCATCATTGCATGCGCTGTATCGGGGCTGCGGAAAAATCCTTAGAGTTGATGATTGACCGAGGCATGAGCCGGACAGCATTTGGCAAAGAGATTTTAAAACTTGGCGGCAATCTGGAACGTGTCGCGGAAGCCCGGGTTGCAATTGATCAGGCACGCCTTTTGACCTTGTATGCCGCCTATAAAATGGATACTTTAGGGAATATGGCGGCACTGACTGAAATTTCTGCAATTAAAGTCGTTGCGCCAAGTGTGCTGGAAAAAGTTGTCGATATGGCAATCCAGATCCACGGCGGTGCCGGTGTTTCTCGAGATACACCATTAACCGGATTCTTTGCCCAGGCACGTGCCTTACGTTTGGCTGATGGCCCGGATGAAGTGCATAAGGGCATGATTGCCAAACTGGAACTGGCAAAACGTGGCTACAGTACACGCCACAAAAAATAAACTGGCTTAAATAGAAGATTGCAACGTATTAAAAAATTTTAAGGAAAAATTATGGCGGTTATTGATGTAGGTGGAGCAGTTCGTGCAGGTGAAGAACTGGATGTACAAGCCATCACCAATTGGTTAATTCAGCAAAATGTGAATGTTGAAGGCCCTGTGCAAGTGACCCAATATTCAGGCGGAGCTTCAAACTGGACCTACCGTTTACAGTATGCCAATGCCGATTTAATTTTACGTCGTCCGCCACAAGGTACCAAAGCCAAATCAGCCCATGATATGGCACGTGAATATCATGTGCAGAAAGCCTTGGCTGAACATTATCCCGTCGTGCCTGAAATGGTCGCGCTTTGTCAGGATGAATCAGTGATTGGTTGTGATTTCTATGTGATGAAACGGCTTGAAGGAATTATTCCTCGCGCCAAAATGCCACCTGAGCTGCAGCTTACTGAATCCGATATCCGGATTTTATGTATCAATGTGATTGATAAACTGATCGAATTGCATCAGGTGCCTTATCAAGAGACCGAACTAGAAAATCTCGGTAAGGGTGAAGGCTATTGTCGCCGTCAGGTAGAAGGCTGGGATGCCCGTTATGAAAAAGCCAAAACGCTGAATGTTCCATCCTTTAAATATGTACGCAACTGGCTTAAAGATAATATTCCATCAGACTCTAAAACCTGTGTCATTCATAATGACTGGCGTTTTGATAATGTCATCTTGAATCCAGAAAATCCAACGGAAGTGATTGGTGTGCTGGACTGGGAAATGGCCACCCTCGGTGATCCACTGATGGACTTGGGTTCTGCTTTAGCCTATTGGGTGGAAGATACCGACAATGCCATCTTTAAGGCAACACGTCGCCAGCCGACCAATTTAAAAGGTATGTTCACCCGTAAAGAAGTGGTGGATTACTACTTGGGGAAAACCGGCCTTCAACCGGAAAACTGGGCATTTTATGAGGTGTTCGGGATTTTTCGTCTCGCGGTGATTGCCCAACAGATCTATTATCGTTATTACCATAAACAGACCAATAATCCGGCGTTCAAGGATTTCTGGGTGGTGATTCATGCCTTGCATATTCGTGCCTTAAAACTGATTGGCAAGCAAAAACTGGAAGCCAATGAGATTGCACAAAAGTATGTGCTTAAATTTAAAGAGATAATGCCAAAATGACTACCATTTACTTGATCCGGCATGGCCAGGCCTCTTTTGGTGCAGAAAGCTATGATCAGCTTTCACCCAACGGCGAGTTACAGGCAAAGCTTTTGGGTCACTATTTTGACGAAATCCTAAAAGAAGCACCTTATGTGGTGGCTGGCTCCATGCAGCGTCATCAACAGACGGCGCAGTTATCTCTGGATGAATGTTTTCCAGAAAGCGAGATTCTGACCGATAGTGCCTGGAATGAGTTTAATCATCAGCAGGTATTTGCGCGTTATGAGCCGCGCTTTAATCAGCCTGAATTGCTCAAACAGGATGTGTCAGAACATGAAAATCCACGGGATTATCTGAGCAAAATTTTTAGCGGTGCCATTGCACGCTGGACTGGCGATGATTATCACCATGAATATGATGAATCTTGGCCAAGTTTCAAAGCACGTGTGGAAAGCGGCTTAGAAAATCTGTGTGACCAGTTGGCCAAAAGCCGTCCGCGCTATGCAGTGGTCTATACCTCAGGTGGTGTGATTTCTGTTGCAGTGGGTAAAATTCTAGGGCTGAGCCCGGAGAAAACCTTTGCCCTAAACTGGGCGATTACAAATACCAGTATCACGACACTGCGTCTGGTGGGTAATGAACCGCAACTACTCAGTTTAAATGAACATCATTTTATCAAGGCACAGCGTCCAGACTTATTGACCTGGATTTAAAATGAGATTGAAAACGTAATACGCTATAAAAATAAAGGAATAGGGTAAACACATGGCTAAAACAATTTTAATTACCGGCGCAAGTTCAGGGATCGGCGCCGGTATGGCACGTGAATTTGCAAAAAAAGGCTATAACCTGGCAATTTGTGCACGTCGCCTGGAGCGTCTGGAAACCTTAAAACAGGAACTGGAAAGTCAATATGGCATCAAAGTCATTGCCAAAACACTAGATGTCACCGATTACGATCAAGTGTTTGAAGTGTTTCGTGCTTTTAAAGAAGACTTTGGCACCATTGACCGAGTTATTGTGAATGCTGGTGTCGGTGAGGGCCGCCGGATTGGTAAAGGTAATTTTGCTATCAATAAAGCCACGGTTGAAACCAACTTTATTTCGGCATTAGCACAATGTGAAGCTGCAGTTGAAATCTTCCGTGTACAAAACTCTGGCCATCTGGTGATGATTTCATCTATGAGTGCAATGCGCGGTATGCCAAAACATTTAACGGCTTATGGTGCAAGTAAGGCCGGCGTGGCTCATTTAGCGGAAGGCATTCGAGCTGAATTGATCGATACGCCAATAAAAGTGACCACCATTTTCCCAGGATATATTCGTACTGAAATTAATGAAGGGGCAAAAAAGCTACCTTTTGAAGTAGATGAAAAAACTGGTTCGCGTTTATTGGCAGCAGAAATTGAAAAAGCACCAGTTAAGGCTTATGTGCCGAAATGGCCTTGGTTGCCACTCGGTCTAGCCATGAAAGTATTACCACTTAAACTGGTGAACAAGTTAGGTTAAAAGCGCTCTTAGATCTATAAAAAGAGAAGCTAGAGCGCTTCTCTTTTTATTTTTTATGACAAACTGAGAAAAATTTCTGAATCAGTATTTTTTTCTAAAAAATGTATAGCTTGAATTTACAAAAAAGCGAAATCTTATAAATCCTAATATATTGATTATTAAAATAAAGTTTTAAATTATCAAAAATTATATTTTTATTTTATTGATGAATTTGCAATTAAATCAATTACTTTTAAATTTTCGTTTCATGAGAAAGACCATCTTTTACTTTTCCTAATTTTCGCCAATTTTAAGAACTTTTCCAAACTGTCCAAAACTTAGACATACTCACTCTAAAAGTGGAAAGATAACTTCTCTTTTTTAGAATTTCCTTTAATGTACAACCGTTCAGAAATTAAAGGTTGTCCATATGTCTACATCTGCGGATATGACTGACCAGCAGCGAATCTCCAAGGTCAGAAGTATCGTTACCCAGGCCGGGGAAGAGGTGCGTGCTCGTTATCCCATACTCAAACATCAGAACTTTATCGGTGCGAGTATTTTAGGCTTCGCCTGGGCAGGCATGATTGCATGCGCGGTAGCATATGGAACAGGTTATCTCTCAGCATGGTTTACCATTCCCTTGATTGCGATTTTTGCGTCATTGACCCATGAATTGGAACATGACCTGATTCATTATATGTATTTCAAAAAAACACCTTGGGCACATCATCTGATGCTGGCACTGGTCTGGTTGGCACGTCCAAACACCATCAGTCCGTGGGCACGTCGTCGTTTACATTTGCATCATCATAAATATTCAGGCACTGAACATGACCTGGAAGAACGTGGCATCAGTAATGGTATGCCTTGGGGCATTCGCCGAATTCTGGTGATTAGTGACCAGTTGATGTCAGTGTATCTGCGTCCATTTCAGATGATTAAAATGATTCATCTTTTTCTGGAAAAACAGCCTGAAAAAGAACGTAAAATTGCCATGATTTCTCAGCTATTTGGCTTTTTACCTCTCAGCATTATTTACTATGGATTGTGCTACCTGTTTGTGGTCTTTCATGGTTTAAATGCAGTTTCACCACTCTTCGGTTATGAGATGCTCTGGTCGCAAGGCATTGTCGACGCGATGCCGATTGTAAATCTGCTGGCAGTCATCTGGGTGATTCCGAACTTTATCCGTTCTTTTAGCTTGCAGTTTGTCAGCTCAAATATGCATTACTATGGCGATATTGATCCACGTGATGTGATCAAACAAACCCAAGTGCTCAATCCATGGTGGATGGTTCCGTTCCAGTTATTCTGCTGTAATTTTGGTTCGACCCATGCGATTCATCATTTTGTGGTCAAAGAGCCATTTTATATCCGTCAACTGACGTCCAAAACGGCGCATAAAGTAATGAAAGAAGTGGGCGTGCGTTTTAATGATGTGGGAACTTTTAAGCGTATGAATCGCTGGAATGACTATAAAATCTAAGCTTTAATTTCCATAAGAAATCCCGTTTTTAAGCGGGATTTTTTTTATATTTATCCTTTGTGATTTACCCAATGGCAAGATGTATAAGCCTGTATTTTGCAAGAATCCTATCTTAGTTAAATTTAGGTGAACATTCATTTAAAATGACTGTTGAGGAAATAGTTCAAAAGAATAAACTCAGGTAAAATTAAGTATATCCCTATATAAATTAGCCCGCTATGTTGCTGAAAGCCGCCACCATTGCCTTGATTCCTGCACTTGTCATTCAGGGTAATCGTGTCAAGAAAAATACCCTAAGACTGCCGGAACCTGAAGGTGCACGTGAAGGTCAAACCGGAACCGGCAACAAACTGTCTCTGCTGATTTTAGGGGATTCGGCAGCAGCAGGTGTAGGCGTAGAACATCAGGATGACGCATTACTGGGTGCAATTCTGCATGAACTGAAAGATGACTTTGAAATTGACTGGAAATTACAGGCCAAAACAGGCGATACCAGCTCAAAAGTAATTCATGCTTTGGACCAGATGGAAGTCCAGCACTATGATGTAATCGTCACGTCGGTTGGCGTCAATGATGTGACCAAACTGATACCTGTCGAGGTTTGGATTCAGAAACAGGAACAGCTTTATAGTAAAATTCAGCAAAAATTTAGTCCGAAACTGATCATTGCTGCCGGTGTGCCGCCAATGAATATGTTTCCGGCGCTACCGAATCCTTTAGCCTGGCTATTTGGCCAGTATGCTAAACAGATGAACCAGCAACTAGAAAATTTTGTGAATCAGCAAGTGAATATGCAATGGATTGAATACGATATTGAAAAATACCGTGCCATGAATTTACAAATGGCTGCAGATGGTTTTCATCCGAGTAAGGAAGTTTATACACTTTGGGGACAAGAAGTCGCTGGCAAGATTCGGAAGACCTTCTAAAATAGTTGAAATCTCTCAATTTAGCTAATTCTATGTCTGATATTGAAACACATCCGCTACCGCCATTTTTACCACCCAATGCAAAATTGCTGATGTTGGGCAGCTTCCCGCCACCTGCCACACGCTGGAAAATGAACTTTTATTATCCAAACTACCAGAATGATATGTGGCGGATTTTTGGACTGATTTTTTTTGAGAATAAAGATTACTTTTTGGACTTACCCAATAGAAAATTTCAGGAAAACTTAATCCGGGGTTTTTTAACTGAAATGGGGATTGCGATTTTTGATAGTGGCTATCAGATCCGGCGTTTAAAGGGCAATGCTTCAGACAAATTTTTGGAAATTGTAGTACCTACCAATATTGAGCAACTGCTCAGCCAAATGCCGCAGTGCAATCATATTATGACCACAGGCGACAAGGCCACAGACACCATGATGCTGTCCATGCCTGAAGGGACTTTAAAGCCGAGTATTGGTCAACCTAGCCAAGCCCATTTTGTCGGACGTGATCTGTATTTATATCGCATGCCTTCATCTTCTCGAGCCTATCCGGTTTCTCTGGAGAAAAAAGCCGAAAGTTACCGGACGATGTTTGAACATGTGGGTCTGGTTTAATATTTAATCCAATAATCAGATAAAATGGTTAAAGAGGTTTTAGGCTACAGAGAAGACATAAACTTACTATTTGTAAGTTATTGGCTTTATTTATTCATATTTGGATATTCAACCCAGCGATGGCTATTAATTTTAATCTCCCGGACATGATGAAAGCTGGACCAGATTAACTGGCTACCTTTGGTCCATTTTAAAGCTCGAATACGCGACTCCACCTGCTGTATTTCCTCAGGTGAGGCCGGACGTAAAGGCCCAATTTCTGCATATAAGCGTACTCCTGGATAACGCTTAAATTTACCTTTAAGCAACGAATGAAACCAAAACAGTTTGCTACTGTTCACAGCCTGTATGCAGGCCATCGGCTGATGCTGCAAATTCTCAGAAAAAGTAGTGGAATAAGTATCAAAAAAGAAACCTGTACTGGTCTTTTTGTTGAGAAATATGGTTCCGATCGGAGTAATATTAGGAAAGCCTTTGGGGTTGACTGTTGCAATAGAGCAATGCATGGCAGCCCGTTGTGCATCAGCGACCACCTGGCGAATCTGTTGCCATTCACTATCAGAAATCATGTCTTGATTCTCTTATTATTTTTTATAAATTTTATAATAACTTAACTAGCTGGGCATTGCCTGAAAAAACTGAAGCTACGGCAGTTTGAGCAATCTAAAACGTCACTCAGATTATAAAAAAGAGCCACATGGGCTCTTTAAAAAATACAAAATTCGGCGATTAGCCATCGTATTCGACATAATCCCACAAATTTAAACGTGCTTTAATTTCCTGACGGATCTCGGGCAACATCGGCAAAAGAGTGCCATCAATCCATAAGCTCAACGCTTGGGCAGAAAGTACTTGCTGCTGTTCATCGACCAGTTGTGCACCTTTCAACATAATACCGGTCTCATCAGTGGCTTCGGTTTCTACACCTTTAAATAAAACTTGTAGTTCATAACCGCTATCCTGAATCAGCCATTCCAGTTCGAGCTGAATATTTTCAGTGGATTTCAAAACCACTTGTCCCTCGACCGTATCGGAGTCGGACAGACAGTCATGTTCCACCCGAATTTTGGCCAAATACCATTCTTGCTGGGATAAATCATGGAGGGTTTTTACAGGCGTCAGAATATCACTGAACTTAAACTGACGGATTAGATCAAAAAATTGCATGGGAGTGGAGGGCGAACAATCGCAAAATACGAGAAAAATGTAATTCTAAAGTAAGCGCAATAGACTGTAAAACCCTTTAAACGATGATTGGACTAAGTTAATTTAAGCGGTCATTCTCAAAATACAGGCTTTTCATGTCGTCGTAATTGTGAGGTCATTCTAATGTCATTACATTAACCATTCACCGGGAAATTTCGTCACCAGATTCATCATAAAACGCTGGAATTTTGTAGTTTCCGGATCATGTAAATGCTGAATACTACGGCCATCTTTTTGATGTTCCAGCCAAATCATTTCATTTTTTTCGTTCAGTTTAAGTTGATAAGCCACGCGTGGTAAGTACTGATCCATCGCACTGGTGATTTCCTTCTGAAAATCTTCCGATTCAATGACCAGACCGACTTCGGTATTCAGATAGGCTGAACGCGGATCAAAATTAAATGAACCGACAAACACCATGCCATCCAGATCAAAAAATTTGGCATGCAAACTGGAGCTATTTTTGTTTTTAGCCGGGATGATGTCTCCAGTCATAATTTCATACCAGGTCCGTTCCGGACGGACAATGTAGGGTTTAAATTCCCAGAGTTCGATGCCACTTTTCAATAATTGCTGACGATATTGCTGATAATAGGCATGCACCGCAGCCACATCATTGGCCTGAAAAGAGTTGGTCAGGATTCTGATTTTCACACCTTGTTGCGCACGGCGGGTTAAATAGTCGGCCCCTTTTTGCGTGGGAATAAAGTACGAGGACACCAGTTCCAGATGTTTTTTTGGCTCACCCATCAGTTCGAGCATATGGGTATAAATATAATCGCCATTTTTGGCATGGGGGTGTGCTTTTGCGGGACTATCCGCAACAAAATAAGCCGGCGCCCAGTGAATGGGTTGTTTTTTTAAGTGTTGTTCGACTTGTTTCTCGGCAATGCCCACCCGGCGTTTGAGTTCAGTTTCGTCAACATCTTCTCGTTCAAATTCAGTTCTGAGCCTTTTAAGCATTTCAGGATGGCCGGCATCATTCAAGATCTGTCGAACGTCATAACTCAGATCATCATTCCAGAAGTTAATAAAGGTCTGATTGGCATCTGTTACGCTTTGCCCTGCGAAGAATATATCCACATCGGTGAACTGAAAATCTTCACTGGCATCAAAATATTCACTACTGATATTGCGGCCGCCGGTCACGGCTGCAGTGCCATCCGCAATGATCAATTTATTGTGCATGCGATGATTGACCTTTTTCATCCGGAAGCCATAATCCAGCGCACGTAAATGACGAAATTTATAGGGATTAAAAATCCGAACTTCAAAATTTGGATGTTGGCTTAGAGCAAGAAGCTTGTCATCAAGCTGGGTACCATTTTGATCGTCAATCTGAACCCGTACTTTGACACCGCGATCGGCGGCTTTAAGTAATTGGGACAAGATCATATTGCCAATATAATCATCCTTCCAAATGTAATATTGTAGATCCAGATGATATTTAGCTTTGTTAATCAGGTGCAGACGTGCTGCCATACTCATAAAGCCATCATAGAGCGGCAAGAAAGCCGTTTTACCGCTATTAATTTGCTGTTTTGAAAGTTGATTGTCGATCCAGTGCGCAGGTCGAACCGGCGTAATTTTCGCTTCTTCAGCAGTGTTGGGAGCCAGTTCACAGCCAGAAAGCATGATGCTAAAAGTAAAAATGCTCAAACATACAAAGGGCGAAGGTTTAGTCATTGATGTTCCATTAATTATAGGATCTTTTATTCCTTATCTGGTGATGTTAATAGTTGAATCTCCGAATAGAAAGAGGTTACTGTTAGTCATCTGTAAATCAGCAAAAAAAGGACAGTTTTACATGAAATCACGTGCAGCAGTTGCGTTTGGTCCAGGCCAGCCATTAGAAATTGTAGAAGTGGATGTTGCTCCACCAAAAGCAGGTGAAGTACTGGTAAAAATTAGCCATACAGGCGTGTGTCATACCGATGCATTTACCTTGTCTGGTGAAGATCCTGAAGGTGTATTTCCTGCAATTTTAGGTCATGAAGGTGCGGGTGTGGTTGTTGAAGTCGGTGAAGGCGTCACCAGCCTGAAACCGGGCGATCACGTGATTCCGCTTTATACTGCTGAGTGCGGCGAATGCTTGTTCTGTAAGTCAGGTAAGACCAACCTGTGTGTTGCTGTGCGTGCGACCCAAGGTAAAGGCGTAATGCCAGATGGAACGACCCGTTTCTCTTATAATGGCGAGCCGATCTATCACTATATGGGTTGTTCAACTTTTTCTGAATATACTGTGGTAGCTGAAGTTTCTCTGGCGAAAATTAATCCTGAAGCCAACCATGAGCATGTTTGCCTGCTGGGCTGTGGTGTGACTACTGGTATTGGTGCGGTACATAACACGGCGAAAGTTCAGGAAGGTGACAGTGTTGCAGTATTTGGTTTAGGTGGTATTGGGCTTGCTGTAGTACAAGGCGCACGTCAGGCTAAAGCTGGCCGTATCATTGTGATTGATACCAATCCGGATAAATTTGAACTGGCGAAACAGTTTGGGGCGACAGATTTCCTGAATCCAAAAGACTATGATCAGCCGATCCAGCAAGTGATCGTCGAAATGACTGGTTGGGGTGTAGACCATTCATTCGAATGTATCGGTAATGTAGATGTAATGCGTTCAGCATTAGAATGTGCGCACCGTGGCTGGGGTCAATCAGTGATTATTGGAGTAGCCGGTGCAGGTAAAGAAATTTCAACCCGTCCATTCCAGTTAGTCACAGGTCGTAAATGGATGGGTACTGCGTTTGGTGGGGTGAAAGGCCGTTCACAATTGCCGGGAATGGTAGAGCAATCCATGAAAGGTGAAATTCAACTTGAGCCTTTTGTGACACATACCATGCCATTAGGTCAGATCAATGAAGCTTTTGACCTAATGCATGAAGGCAAGTCGATCCGTACAGTCATTAGATCTCTTGCGAAAGTAAAAAATTGTTTATACTAGCCCCATGAAATATGAAAATTTAACTAGATTTAATGATGGGGAATTTAAACGA
>NZ_JAMXXP010000028.1 GCF_024129355.1 Acinetobacter lwoffii
TACGTGCCATTGAAAAAATATAGAAATCAAAAGAGCTTAAAGGAGGATTTTAAGTATTTAAAACCAATTTTTCAAATGAGGACACGCCCTAGTATGATGTTTATGTAATCTTCTTTTAAAACTAGCAATACTCATTTGAAAATATTCAGCACATTCTTCAAGATTCGGTACTTGATGAATATTACGAATAAGAAAATTATAAACTTTTTGAAGAAAACTCTGTTCTAATCCTAACTGTTGTTGTACCAAATTAGCTTGTCGATAATAAGCTTGACGCATTGCACTAGTTTGATAACTCTGTTTTTGTTGGCTCTCACAAATATCGATATGCATGGCATTGACAAGGGTGTTAAACTTAATGTCATCTCCAAGATGTTCCCAAAATTGTTCGATAAATTTTGGCTCGTCACCCACAAAACTATAAGTAATATTCAATTCCTCTTGCATGCTATTCATCAAAATAGCCCTAAGGGCGGTCATAGCACTAATTGCTAAATAATTAGCATGGATCTCCTGATTATTTAACCAAAATAGAATGATCTTTTTTTCCGAATAAAATGCAACGGGAATGCACCATGGGGTTAGGAATATATGAAATTCAACATAGCGTTGTACGGCTTCTTTTATATTCTGACTGTAGGCAATTGCATTTAAGGCAGGGTGAGTTAAAGTTTCAATATAACGTTGCCCAAACAGAAATTGAACTTCCGGATGGGTAATACTCTCATGCATATTTCGTATCATTTGTATCAGTTGTTCTAAACTTACAGCATGATTCTCTGTGATCAAACTCTCAAGAAAAACGGGCGTTCCCTTTAAAATAATATTGGGATTTACACCGTATTGCTCAGCCAAATCAATCAATAATGCAGGGGCCAGATATGTGGGTAAAATCAATTGATCGTTTTGATAGCTCATACCGAAACCTTTACATTTTTTAGCTTTCGATGCTGCTGACTTTTGATTTGTTTATATAGTTTTTGAATTTCTACAGCTGGATTTTCTTGATGTACTTGACTAATGCTATAGCTGCAATCTATTTTAAATTTATGAAAATCTTCAGATGTATAAAATATTTGTGACTGAATACATTTTTGTAATTCTCTAGCCATCATTTCGACTTGTAGTTCTGTCAAATCAATTAACATCAAAATAAACTTATCTCCTGCTAAACGACAAACTAAGTCACAAGGTCTTATGTTCATACTTATCGTCTGAGCAATCATAGATAGCACTTGATTACCTGATTCAAAACCAAATTGTCTATTGATCAAAGTTAAATTCTTTAGATTGATCATCATCAGATGTATGCTTTTTTCTGAATTATTTTGCTGACTTATTTCATATTGTAATTGTTGTTTAAAGTATTGAGCATCTGCCAAGGGGGTAATTGCATCAAATAAACGATGATCCCGAAATACATGCTCTTTAGTTTGTAGCTTTTTGGACAATACCAATTGTTCTTTGTGCCAGTTAATCATAGCTGCAGTAAGTACAACAAAGCCTATCGGTGTAGTAAAAGATTCTAATAAATCATCCCAAATCAGTGTTTTGGGTATTGATATAAATTCATCCAATACATCCATCCATAAAGCTAAAAATACACATACCAGACCCCAGTAAAAATAGCTCGTCACATATCCTCTCGGGCGACTTTTAAGAATGAGATAAATCCATAATAAAACGAGTATACAGGCCAGCCCCTCTCCAAGAATATCAATGACCTGAATTTCATTTTGAGTTTTGAAACTACCAAAAAAAATAAATGAAGCTAAGCAGATCAGAGCAACAGTGATAATCAATAAAAAGTGTCGTGGATAGTGTAGAAAGGGTTTTAACATAGCAGGGGTGTGGTTATTGTTTTGATAAAGCTAATCAGCATTCTATGACAGTTTCATTGCAAATATATTTTCTTCCACTTTTCAAATTAGCTCACTATAAATATCAAAAATCTACTTAACTCCCTTTTAATTCTATAATTCACATTCACTTAGTTCAGTCTACTTGAGCAATGAAAGATATAGTCCCATCAAATTAGCTCAAAATGATCTAAAAAGTTTATTCTCTGATTTTTAGATTTTTTTCCTGTCATCATTCAGTCATTATGCATATTTAAGGTGCTCAACAAACAGCCGTTGCGCTATTTGGGGAAATAACAAATGAGCACTCATCGCAGTAAGAAAAAAACACCTTTCACTTTTAAAGTCACTACCTTAGTTTTATGTATAACAGCTATTGGTCAAAGTATGGCTGCAGAAACAAAAACTGAATATGTTCGTGTTGTAGGTCAAGCAGCAAGTATTAATGAAGCCTTGAAAGAACAACGAAAATCAAACTCTATAGCTAGTGTAGTACATGCCGATGCTATTGCGAAGCTGCCAGATGACAACGCTGCTGAAGCACTACAACGTATTCCTGGTGTTTCTACAGAACGTGACCAAGGTGAAGGTCGTTTTGTGACTGTGCGAGGTTTAGGAGCTGATCTGAATACCGTCACTATTAACGGCACCTTAGTCCCAGCACCAGAAGCAGGACGTCGTGGAGTTGCGCTAGATGTATTGCCAGCAGAACTTGTACAGTCATTAACTGTTGTTAAAACTTTGACCCCAGATATGGATGCAAATTCACTTGGTGGAACAATTGAGGTAGAGAGTTTATCTGCTTTTGATCATGACGGTCTGTTCTATACTGCTGCGGTTGAAGGTGGTTATGATGATAAACGTGAAGAGTATAGTCCTAAAGTTTCAGGCGCGGTCAGTCAAAAGTTTAGTCTAGGTTCGGGTACTGACAATCTTGGTATTGCGGCAGCACTAAGTTGGCAAGAGCGCACTTTTGGCTCAGATAACGTTGAAACAGGTGGAGCATGGGACGATCACCTGTTAGAAGAAACTGAACTGCGTCAATATGATATTGAACGTGAGAGACTTGGTGCCGGACTAAATTTTGACTATCGTCCAAATAAGAACAGTGAATACTATTTACGGACATTGTATAGCCGCTTTAAAGACAATGAAACGCGTCAAGGTATGGGTGTTGAGTTTTCAGACCCATTGGCAATGCATACTCCAAGTGATGCAGAGGTAGTTCGCAGTTTAAAAGAACGTGAGGAAACTCAGGAAATCAAATCTTTTGTACTAGGTGGCAAAAATCGTTTTGACCAATGGACACTAGAAACACAAGTGGGCTACAGTGAAGCATCAGAAAAGAATCCTGGTGGGATTGCTGAAGCAGGGTTTGCAGGTGAGTTTGAGGATGTAGAGTACACAAGTACACGTATCCCCGTGGTTAAAGGTAATGCTAGCTTGTATGATCCGGCACAGTATGAGCTTGATGAAGTAGAATGGGAAAAAAGTACTGCCAAAGATAAAGAGAAAAATGCCAAGTTTGATCTTAGCCGAGACTATTTGATCAAAGATTATGCTTCTGTTTTTAAATTTGGTGCAAAAGTCAGTCAGCGAACTAAAACGAATAATACAGATATCTGGAAAGTAGAGGATTTACAAACTTTACCTGCACATTTTGGACAAAATGGTCACTATGAACTTGCACAGTTCGGCCCAACGTTGTCTAGTGCTCCAATCCATAATCAACTGGCTCAATTGAACCTAGAAGATTGGGTTGATGATGAAGAATCCGTAATTAATGACTATAAAAGCTCCGAAGATATTCATGCGGCATATTTCATGAATACAATTGATTTTGATCGTTTACGCGTCATTGCGGGTTTACGCTATGAAGATACTGCTTTTGAAACTCAAGGCTATCGAATCTTAGATGGGGAAACCACCAATATTTCTACCAAAAATGATTATGATCATTGGTTACCAAGTTTACATTTTAAATATCAGTTAAGTGCAGATGCCATTCTAAGAGCAGCATGGACCAATACCGTGGTACGTCCGAACTTCGAACAGTCACGACCAGGTATTTACATTGATGGCGATGAAGCTGAGTTTGGTGATCCAAATCTCAAGCCACTTGAAGCCTCAAATTTTGATTTAGGTGTAGAGAAATACTTGGGTGATGCCAGCATTATTTCCATGAATGCATTTTATAAAGATATTGAGCACTTTATTTATAACTCCAATGTAGCAGGTACAGGGGACTGGGCTAATTTTGATGAGGCACTAACTTTCAAAAACGGCTCATCTGCTAAAATTTATGGTGTAGAACTGGGTTATAGCCAAAAATGGAACAACTTTATCTTTGGCTTAAATAGTACTTTCAGCCGTGCTAAAGCAGATATTGATGGCATGGTAGATGGTGAACTAATGACCAGAACCATTAACTTTCCACACCAATCCAAAGTTGTAGGCAATGCCATGATTGGTTGGGAAAATGATCTGTTCGGCCTACGTCTTGCGGCCAACTATAAATCACGTTATCTCAATGAAGTTTCGGATGTCGATGATCCTGAGAAAGATTTATATACCGATGATCAAGTATTTCTTGATTTTAGTGGACATGTGAATTTTAACAAAAATATGCAACTGTTCTTTAATGCTCAGAATCTTACTGATGAAGTGTATTACAACTATAACAGCAACCGTAATTATAACGCTCAATATGAAGAATACGGTCCAAGCTATAAAGTTGGTCTGAAATTCACACACTTCTAAGCCTTTAGCTCACCCAAAGCCAGATTGGCTTTGGGTGCTTTTTATTTCGAGAAAATTCATGACAACACTTTTTAAATTGAGCGCTTTTTGTGCAGCATTTTTGACTTTATCTGGCTGTGTATCCACTAGTCCAACTCAGCAAAAACATATCAGCAGCTCTCTGCAATCTGAGCATATCCTTTCAGAACTAGATCAGCCCGCTCTTCAAGTTGATCAAGTTTTTAAATTACCTATTAAAGTAGAGGATGCTCATTGGGTCGAGATCATAGGTTCAGATGCTCAGGTGATTACTTCTAGTAAAATTGAAGGTTTAAGCCTGTGGAATAAAGACCGTCAACGTGTACAGCATATTCCTGGTTCTTTTAGTAAAATTGATTATCGAATAATTAATAATCAGCTCATTATTCAGACTACAGATCTCTCTAAACAGCAGCCTGTAATTTTTAATTTTAATATTAAAGCAGGCACCTGGGCAAAACCTACCTATCTCCCTGTACGTAAGTTTAAAACTGAAGATAATTGTCTATATCTTACTTCTGATCAGTCTCTTTATAGCTTCTTTATCGGTGAAGAAGGGGTTGGGGAGCAATGGATGATTCAGTCCAAAGATTCAGCGCAAATTACTCCTCGTTTTATCCGTAAAATGAGCTTGCCACCTAATAGTAGTTTTTGTGTCGTAGATGACCATAATGCCAAGCTCTATATTAATGAAGAAAACGTAGGAATTTGGTCTTATGAGGCAGACCCTGAAGCAGACCTCATCCGATATCCCGTTGATTTAAACGATCCACATGGCTCTATTCTTGGGAATATCAGTGGACTGAGTTTAATAGATAATGCACTAGCAGCAATAGATGAGTCAAAAGCGATCCTTTACCGCTACAGCATAAAAGGAACATCTTGGGAAAAGCTTCCGCCAGTCACTTTACAAAATGTGGATGAGGCAGAACGTATTCACCTAAAAGGTAATCAAGATCAAAAACAACTCCTGCTTGTAGACGGTGAAATCAAAATGTTGGATCTTGATTGGACCACTCAGAAACTGCCTTCTACGCAGACTGTATTAGCCCTACCAGCAGATGTCGAAACTGATTTGGTGCCTAACAGTGGAGATGCAGCAGATGATCCTGCAATCTGGATTAATCCAACAAACCCTAATCTATCACGTGTATTGGGCACAGATAAGCAGGGTGGGCTTGCAGTCTATGATTTGCAAGGTAAACAGTTGCAATACTTGAAAGTAGGACGTCTGAATAATGTTGATATTCGACCTAATTTCAAACTTGGGCAACAGAAAGTAGATCTAGCGATTGCTACTAATCGTGATCAAAACAGCTTGCATCTGTTTAGTATTCATCAAAAAACGGGACAAGTTAAGGATTTAGGAAAACTTCCTACAGACCTACAGGATATATACGGATTCTGTATGTATCAGAATCGACAAGGTGAAACCTTTGCCATTCCAAATGATAAAAATGGAACCTTTGTACAGTACAAAATTCAAAATAACGCTAAAGGTCTAACTGCACATGAGGTGCTCAGATTCAAAGTCACATCACAGCCAGAAGGTTGTGTGGTCGATGATGAAAATGATCGTATTTATGTAGGAGAAGAGGCTAAAGCTGTTTGGACCACAAAACTCAATGATCCTCAGCATATCAATCTGCAAAACGTTATTAGCGTTGGAGAACATGTAAAGGCAGATGTTGAAGGACTTGCAATCTATAAAGGGAAAGTACGCGATTATTTGGTTATTTCTAGTCAAGGAGATGATAGTTACGTTGTAGTCGACGCTAAAGCACCATATCAAATACGTGGAAAATTTAAAATTTCAGCCAATTTGAACTCAGAGATTGATGCTGTATCTGAAACAGATGGGCTGGAAGTGACTTCAGCAAATCTGGGTGGGGTCTGGAAGCAAGGTATGTTGGTTGTTCAAGATGGTCGTAAGCGGATGCCAGAAGGGAATCAGAACTATAAGTATGTAGCATGGGAAAAGATTGCTCAAGCCTTAGGCCTGGAATAACACTTTTCATCAGGTACAGTGCACCGTGCTGTACCTATATTCGAATTAAATTATGATTTTATTGAGGTTTTTATGTCAAATCCAACTACGGCACAGCTTTCAGTATGGGAACTGATTAGCCATGCCAGTTTACTTGTTCAAATGGTCATGCTGATATTATTGTGCGCATCGGTCATTAGTTGGTATGTCATTATTAAGCAGGGGATCAAACTGCGTCAGGAAGCATTAGCAAATAAAGTTTTCTTAGGGCATTTCCACCAACAACAATTTCCTCTTAGCATGGTAGAAGAATCTGAACAAAAAATGTGTGGTTTAGAACAAATCTACCAAGCTGGACTAGATGAGTTTAATGCCCTCAGAAATGCCACAACTTCGGTTTCATCAGTCGAGGTAACGGATCAAGTTGAGCGTCGTCTTTTAAGCAGTGTCACGGAACAGGAAGAAAAACTGGAAAAGCACTTGAGCTTTCTTGCGACAGTTGGTTCAGTCAGCCCATATATCGGTTTATTTGGAACTGTATGGGGCATCATGAATTCTTTTATTGGTCTATCACAACTTGAGCAAGCAACACTTTCTGCTGTAGCTCCTGGTATTGCAGAAGCTTTGATTGCTACAGCCATTGGTTTATTTGCAGCTATTCCTGCTGTGATTGCCTATAACCGCCTAAGCGCACGTGCAGAAAAAATTTCTAATAGCTACTACAGTTTCGGAAATGCGTTACAAACTCGAATGCTACGTTTTTTACAAGCAGGAAATTAACAACAGATGCAGAAACGTCAGAAAAAGCGTGCGCTCAACGCAGAAATGAACGTCGTTCCTTATATCGACGTGATGTTAGTGCTGCTTGTAATTTTTATGGTCACTGCACCCATGCTCACCCAGGGGATTAAAGTGAACTTACCAAATCTAGAAGCAGAAACATTGGTCACCCCTAAAGATCAGAAAGTAATCACTATTTCTATTCAGGAAGAAGGGCAATACTACTGGAATGTTGGGGAAACTGTCGATACAAAACAAGTGACAGATCGGGCAACCAACTTGGCAGAAATGAAAGAGAAGTTATCTCCATTGTTACAGAATCCTCAGGACCTGCAAGTTTTCATTCGTGCTGACAGTACTGCCAATTATGAACTTGTTGCTCAGACGATTGGTATTTTGCAACAAAGTGGTGTTGAGCAATTAGGCTTAGTGACTGAGGAGCAAGATCAGTGAACAGTATCTCACAGATCAACTCTAGCTCTGCTGTCGCTCTATCTATCACTGCGCTACTGCATGCAACTGTGATTTACAGTTTATTGAATCAGAACTTTGATAGTCCTATCAAAGAGGTAGAGCCAAAAACTGTACAGGTTAAATTTGTACAGCTTCCCAAAACTACAGTATCTTCACCTCAAGTTGAACACGCTCAACCTGAACCAAAAGTGACTCAACCCTTAGCAACCCCTGTTCAGCCCTTACCGCCTCAACAGGCTGAACCTGTCAAAACAAATCAGACATCAAAGCCACAACCTCAAAACAAACCTTCACCAAGTAACCTAGACAAAGCAGTTGTTAAAAAAACATCAACTAATGATTCAGCTTCTATAATATCTTCCACTGCTGAAGAGCCTAAAAATATTACCCCTACACCCATCCAGTCTGATGTCTCAACAAACACCGCTACACCTGTAAATAAGCCTGCAGCGACTGAAAAGGTTAAAACGCCTCCAACCTTTGATGAGAAAAACTATAAACCGATTTCAAAGCTTAAACCTGATTATCCAATGCGTGCTTTGGAAAATGAACTTGAAGGGAACTGTACTATCGAATATAGCGTGAATACCCAAGGGCACGTTATTAACCCTAAGGCCTTATCTGACTGTGATCCTGTGTTCATTCGCCCTTCACTCAATGCGGCTCGTCAGTTCAAATACCAGCCACATATTGTTAATGGTCAGGCTGTTGAAGTACCTAAAATTAGAAATACCTTTGAATATCGAATTGAATAAAGGCCACTAAATATGCTCACCTCCTTGCATTACCTGTCCTCGTTTAAACTTCTAGGAGTTTCATTCTGCACCAGTATGCTTATAGGTTGCCAAGGCATTCCTGATACACAGGTTTCTAGTCGTCAAATGTCTGTGAAAGCTCCTAAACAAGTAGTGTTCTTTATTGGTGATGGAATGGGCATCACGACATTGACTGCAGCAAGAATTTATAAGGTCGGTGAATCAGGAAGTTTAAGCATTGATCAATTGCCAGAAACAGCATTTGTCCGAACATTTTCAGAAAATGCTCAAGTCACTGATAGTGCCCCCTCTATGGGAGCCTATATGACCGGCGTAAAAATGAAAAATGAAGTCATTTCAATGCAAACAGGAACTAATGCCGTTGAACTAAAAAATGGACAGCAGCAATGTGATACAGATCCAGTAAACCGTAACAAAGCTTTTAGTGAAACCTTGCTTGAAAAGGCAATTTCCGCCCAATACGCAACAGGAATTGTGACCACAACTCGAGTGACGCATGCAACCCCTGCATCGACTTATGCTCATATCTGTCACCGTGATGCAGAAAATGAAATCGCTGCACAATTGGTACCGAGTAAGATAAAAGCAGATCGATATAGCAATTACAACACGCGTTTAAAAAATGGAATTGATGTCATTCTTGGGGGAGGGAAACGCCACTTCCTGCCAACAGAGTCTGGAGGGAAACGCCAAGATGGTCGTAATCTCTTAAAAGAACTTAAAAAACAGGGCTATCAAGTTGTTGAAAATCGTAGTCAACTGAACAGTTTAGATCCTGCAGATCAGCGCAAAATCATAGGCCTCTTCAATGATTCCCACTTAAATTACGATCTAGACCGTCAGAACAAACAGATAAATGAACCTAGCCTGAAGGAAATGACCTTAATAGCTTTACAGAAGCTTTCATCTAATACCAAGGGTTTTTTTCTGATGGTTGAAGGAGGGAGGATTGACCATGCATTGCATGATACCAATGCAAAACGAGCACTTCAGGATGTGATCGCGCTAGATGACACACTACAGGCAACCATTGATTTTCTGAAAATTAAAGATCCTCTGCTCGAAAATAGTTTAATTATCATCACTGCCGACCATGATCACACGCTCATGTTGAATGGCTATGTAGAGCGTACTGGCCCTTATCTGCCAGGACAGCAAACTAGTGTACTCGGACTTGTAAAAAACCAAAATGGATTAACACGAGACATTAATGGTAATCCCTATCCAGTCATTAGTTTTGGCAATGGGAAAAAGCGTCCAACTCTAAATCGAAATGATGATTCGGTAACTCAATTACGTGATGATGATGAATGTCGTCCTGTGATGAATACCTCATCCTATACATTTAGTTATACACCCTCCTATCAGGGATGGTGTACAGGTGCAGCTGCAGATGATTTTCAGCAGGAGGCCGTTATCCAAACTGGTTTTAAGGATTCTGAGACCCATGGTGGCACAGATGTTTTTCTAGGGGCAATAGGTCAAGGTTCAGATCAATTTTCAGGTAGTTTGGAAAATATTGATGTCTTTTATCGACTTAATCAGATTATGGGATTTGAGAAATGAAATCTAAATTCAGTATGTTGTTGATTTCATTATGTGGCTGTACATCTGTAATGGCTGATCCACCATCTAATACTCCTGCAAAAAATATTATCTTTTTTCTTGGCGATGGGATGGGACCTACGACAGTAACCGCAAGTCGGATTTACGCAGTTGGTGAGGCTGGTAAGCTTACAATAGATCGCCTAAAACATAGTGCTCGCATTAAAACTTATTCTGAAGATGCACAAACTACAGATAGTGCTCCATCTATGGGTGCCTATATGACGGGCTTAAAAAACAAAAATGATGTGATTTCCATGCCTACAGGCACTCTCGCAAAAGAACCCAAAGATTTAAAACTTGCGAATGGTCAGAGTATTCATAACGCCATTAATTTATGCCAACCTCGAATACCTGAACAAACAGTTCCATCTCTTTTAGAGTTAGCAATACAACGAGGTAAAGCGGTTGGTGTGGTGACCACTGCAGAGTTAACCCATGCAACGCCTGCGGCAACCTATGCTCATATTTGTCATCGTGATGCAAAGTTTGATATTGCAGTACAGGCAGTACCAAATGGATTGGGGTATAACCCAAAACTTAAAGAGGGGATTCATGTACTCATGGGGGGTGGTCGTAACCATTGGACACCTTACCATGCTATCAACAATCCACAGGGCCGTGCTGATCAACGACATTTAATTCAGGAAATGCAAACTCAAAAGTATCAATATGTAGAAACAGCATCCGCCCTTCAGCACGCTAATCCGAATCAAAAAGTTCTGGGGCTATTCTCAGCGACGTCTCATCTGCATTATGACCTAGATCGAATCAATAAAAATATTGTGGAACAACCTAGTTTGTCAGAAATGACTTTAAAATCTATTCAAATGCTTGAAGCACAGTCTAAGGGACGTGGATGGTTTTTAATGGTGGAATCGGGACGTATTGATCATGCTTTACATGCCAATAATGCCAAACGCGCATTACATGAAACTAAAGCTTTTGATGATGCCATTCATGCAGCTATACAGCAGGTAGATCTTAGCAATACCTTAATCGTGGTCACTGCAGATCATGATCATGTCATGACTTTTAATGGTTACAATGCGCTAACAGGAAAGACTACGCCAAATCAACCAGGTATTTTAGGTTTAAATTATCACTATCAAATAACAACACAACCAGATGCTTTAGCTAAAAAAATGGCAGATGGCAAACTACATGCTCCCTCACTTGATGTAAATGGTAATACCAACACCGTCTTAGTTTTTGGTAATGGTAAGAGGCAGAGAGAAAATATTCAGCAAAGTGTAACTGAATCTCAGGTATTTGATGATAATTACCAACAAGCTGTTGGGGTACAACTCGACCGTTCTGAAACACATGGTGGTGGAGATGTAATGTTATTTGCTGAAGGGAAAAATGCTCATTTATTCAAAGGCACTCAAGATAATATCTGGGTCTTTCAACAAATAATCAAGGCGGTAGGGTTTACTGACCATGAATAATAAATGCCAGTTCGTATTCGGTTTAGTATTGATTATTCTATGCATTCCCAAACCTTTCGCGCGCGCTGCTGAACATTTTCAAATTGATTATGAACACCTACAGCAAGGTCATGACGGCATTACACGAATTGAACGATATTCAAATCTGATGATTCGTGATCAGGGCAACATTCTTATCAAACGTTTAAACAGATTGCCTAGTGACTCTTATATTGATATAGGCAAGCATCAACATTTTGATATTTCAAATATGTCTATCTGGATAGCTAGGGAGCCTGAAACCAAGCGCTTGACCATTCAATTAGTTGACTTTGATGAAAATCAACGTATCCATCTTAATGAGATTAATCAGGAAATTTTGGGCTTTAGTAATTGTTGGGAGTGTTACTCATCTCTTTTACCTCACTCTACGACACCGAAGAACAACATAAAAAATGGGCACATTCATTTGGACTATAATAGCCAACGCGATATTGTTAAAAACTATAAAGCTACCCATCATAAAGGCTATAACTCGTTTCAAGTAAAGCCTTTACCAACTCAAGAAATGGATTGGGATAAATTGTATAAACTTAATTTAAAACAGTATGATGACTTTAGTGATTGATCTGTTCAGAAAGTATATATATTTCTATATGTTCAAAAAAATCTGCAGAATTTTTTTTGGATAGATGTTCGGGTAACTTGGGGAAAACCTATACCTTTAATTTTTTTAATAAGCTGATTTCACTGGTAAGCGTCCGCTGAATCCCATGCCTATTTTTTAATTTTGGTCGGATTTCCAACGGTGTGGTAGTAATTCTTCTATTTGGGTCACTTTATGTGTCGGCAGCCTTTTCAGTACATCACTTAAATAGGCATACGGATCCAGCCCATTCAGTTTTGCTTACTGGATTAAAGTCATGATATTTGCCGCTCGCTGACCACTGCGCAGCGAACCTGCAAATAACCAGTTCTTACGCCCCAAAGCCCAAGGCCGCATTTGATTCTCGACCCAATTATTGCAAATAGGTAGATTGCCATCATCTAGATAACGGCTTAAGGCTTCCCAACGTTTTAGGCTGTAATTAATAGCTTTAGCAGTTGCAGAGCTTGAGGGTACTGCAAGTTGATGTTGTGTCAGCCATTCATAGAGTTGCTGCATAACAGCTTGACTATACTGTTGCCGGTACTTATAGCGTTGTTCTGCTGTACCGTCGGTATTTTTTCTTATTTCAGCCTCTATCGCATACAGCTTCTGAATCAAGAACAAAGCCTGTTCTGCAATCTGACTTTTCCCGGTCACATGCAACTCATGAAATTTACGTCAAAGCTGGGGTGAATGTTTTGATATATGGTAACTTTTTAACTATTTTCTTAAACTTTCTCATCCTCGCTTGGGTGGTTTTTTTGTTGGTTAAAGTTATGAATCGTTTACGGAAACAAGAAGGTGCAGTAGAGGAAACAGTAACAACGCCAGCTGATATTGAACTGCTTCGTGAAATTCGTGATGAATTGAAAAAACGTTCATCAATCTAATTATTAAGTAAAAAACGACCCACAAAGGGTCGTTTTTTGATTTCTACTGTTCTATTAAGTGGCTTTGTTGCACAAACCTACCTCTAAGGGCTTATTCAGCAATGTAATTCTCAAATGAATAAGCCCACACCTAAAATTTATCGTACAACCAATTGATCATCCTACAATCGCGCTTTGATCAATCGTGGTAAATTAACAATTTGGTTTGATCCGGAAACGCAATGGTATGCGCAGCCACAAGGTAAACATGGTCGCAATCAAACTTATTCTGATGCCGCTATCCAATGCTGTCTGATGATTAAATCTCTATTCCGTCTGTCTTTACGTATGGTCAATGGCTTTGTTCAAAGTCTCATTCATCTTTGTAGATTAGATTGGACAGCCCCAGATTATTCCACTATTTGTAGAAGACAAAAGCATATTGATATTGCAATTAACTATCAAAAAAGCAGTAATGGTCTCCACCTACTCGTCGATTCTACTGGCTTAAAGTTTTTAGGTGAAGGCGAATGGAAACGTAAAAAACATCAGCCTGAATATCGTCGCCAATGGCGTAAATTGCATATTGATATCAATGCTGAAACCCTTCAAATACGCGCTATACAGCTTACAACCAACAATGTGAGTGATTCACAGGTGCTTGGTGATTTACTTGATCAGATTCCACAAGAAGAACAGATAGACTCCGTCTATACTGATGGGGCTTATGACACCAAGCAATGCCGTCAGGTAATCGCAGACCGACAAGCGCATGCGTGATTCCACCAAGAAAAAATGCGAAACCTTGGAAAGATACAAAGATTAGCTCGCTAGAGCGAAATGAATTACTTCGAACCGTTAAATGTTTAGGCAGGGCTCTATGGAAAAAATGGTAAGGATGGAAGAAATGGTCAGGCTATCACCGTCGCAGTTTGGTTGAAACTAAGATGCACTGCATTAAATTATTAGGAGATAAACTCAGTGCAAGGAGTTTTGATAGCCAAGTGAATGAGATTCATGCACGTGTAGCAGTCCTCAACAGATTTACGGAATTAGGTCGACCTCACACCCAAGTTGTCACTTAAATTTGAATGGCTTAAGGGAAATTCAGCTTTTGAATGTTTATGCAACAAAGCCTTGGTGTAGTAACTTTCTAAATGGCTCTAACCATCTTTTTTCCAATCGGTTTTCTTATCTGTAATTCGGGTTAATTAAAAGTTGAGATTGGCGTGTCGTTTACAAAAAAACTGTAAAATATATTCAAAAAACTTATAACTAATATCTGATTATAATTTTTTTGTTGTAACATATAGATATTGTAATTAATCAAACTATATTTTATGTCTATGCAAATGAAAAAAGGGTTTTATCTAGTTTTTCTAACTTCTTTCGTGGGTGGAGCATCAAGCGCAGTTAATGCCAACAGTAATCCATTATTAGAAGCACAAATGAAAGTGTTTCAGGTTGAAGAAAATAAAAAACCGTCTAAAGAGTTAAAAGCAACCGATCAAGTTAAGCCAAATAGCACTTTGGAATATCGAGTTAACTATATAAATACGTCAGCGAATTCTCTGAAAAATTTGAAATTGAATTTACCTCTTCCTGAGTATGTAACTTATACAGGGCTAAGCATGCCCAAAGATACATATGCCTCTTTAGATGGAAAAACATTTGCCAAAGCACCGCTAACGCGTATGGAAAATGGCAAAAAAGTGAATGTTCCGCTGCGTGAATACCGTGTATTGCAATGGAGTGTAAGCGAGTTGAAACCGAAGCAAAAAATTACGGTTTCTGCTCAAGTTAAAGTGAACGCTTCAGAATAATTTTTTGGTCTTAATCAGACTTTATCGTTGGACTTTTTTATGAAAAATATTTTTAAGTTAAGCACAGTCGCTGCCGCTTTAGCAGTTGCTGGCGGGGTGTCATTCAGTAGTCAGACTATGGCTGCAGTTCCATTGGCGGGTACAAATATTAGTAACGTTGCAACAGCAACGTATACAGATAATACCGGCACAGAACGTGTAGTGACTTCGAATGAAGTGAAAACATTAGTGGCGCAAATTGGCAGCTTTACTTTAGAAGCTGACCGCAGTGCACAAACCACCCCAAATGGTCAGGTCACGTTCTCACATATCTTAACAAACACGGGTAATGGTACTGATAAATTCAGTATTGGACTTAAAGATATTGATGACTCTAATACGACATTTGATTTCAGCAGTGGCGGCAAGTATGCGATTTATATTGACCGCAATAAAGACGGTATGGCGGACAGCAACGTTGCATTAACTGGCACTGATCTGATTGAGCTGGCAGCTGGCGAGTCTGTAGGCTTAGTGGTGGTTGCAACTACACCAAGTACGGCAATGCAAGGTCAGCTGGATAAATTAGAAATTACTGCAACAGCGCAAACTGCGTCACTTTATACCGTGGCTGTGAAATCAAATACTGATACTACAAGAATTACTACAGGTGCTGTACTGCAAATTACCAAAGCGGCTAATGTTAGCGTGACGCAAGTTGGCAAGGAAATTGAATATACATTAACTTTTAAAAATACTGGTAATACTACGGCCACAAATGTTGCAATTTTTGACGTATTGCCGAAAACAGTTGAATATCTTAAAGATTCAGCGCGTCTTAATGGCGGTACAACACCGCTAACTGACGATAAGGCAGATGCAGACAAGTTTGAATATGATTCAACTAAACATGCATTTTTATATAACATTGCAAGCGTAGCACCGAATACTTCAGGCAAACTAACCTTTAAGGTGAAAGTGCTTGATACGACCAATGCGGGCGATATTAAAAACACCGCGTATGTTGACCCTGACGGTAAACCTCAAAATCCATTAGATCCGGACGGCCCGAAAGCTCCTGTAGATATGACGGATGTTCCTACTACTCCGAATACGCCGCCAACACCGACCGATCCAAATAACCCGACAACAGTACCATCGAACCCATCAATTGTAGTTGTTGAAGGTACTTATGACGGTTCAATTAACGATTCTAAATTAGATAGCTTTAAGGATGGTGGCTCAATAACTGTATCAGGTGCAGTTGGTGATGACAAAATCACAATTGCTGGTCAGCAAGGCGTACCGGTTGTATTTGGTAAATCTAGCACCGAAGGTGATATGGTTGTTGTGCATAACCGCGGCAATTCAACGGATACTTATAATTTAACTGTAGACAAAACAGTGATTAGCGGATTTGGCAAACTACCAGATGGCGCTATTGTTGAAATTTTAAAAGCAGATGGCAATACACCTGCAACCGATACCAATGGTGACGGTATTGTCGATACAGGTCCGATTGCGGCTGGGGATAAATTACAATTTGTTGTTCGCGTGACTTTGCCAAATGGGGAAAAAGTATTAGAACCTGGTGTGGGTATTACTATGGTTAGCACTTCGGTTAAAAATGCGCAAAAGGACACCTTAAAACTAATAATTTCTGAACTGACAGAGAATAAAGTTGACTTGGTCAATAAGCCGACAACAGGTGGCGAAAAAGGTACAGGTGCGGGCACTTCTACTCCAGTAGATAATGCAACAACACCGCCAGCAACACCGACAACCTTCGATATCACCATCAAAAATGAAGGCAATATTTCGGACAACTATATCATTACTGTGCCTGATGTACCTGCGGGCTGGACGGTAGAAATTTTTGAAAAAGATAGTTCTGGCAACTGTACAACAGCAAAAGTGGCGAACTCTGGCAATATTAAACCAAGTGAGTCAAAAAGTTTCTGTTTAGTGGTTACGCCACCAGCAGATACACTTGCTGGTACAAAGGAAGATATTAAAGTTGAAATTAAGTCGCCAGCTACGGGAACCAGCGATAACATTACCTTTAATGTAGGTGTGGAAGAACAGCGCCAGCTGACCTTTACTCCAGACCGTCAAGGTCAGGTCGCACCAGGCGGCACAATTGTATACAGCCATACCTTAACCAACATCGGCAACGTATTGGAAGGTGCAGGACCTTATCCGCTAAACATTGACTGGACTTCGACACTTTCGGGTGTAAATACTTCTGTTTATGTTGATATTGATGGTGATGGAAAGCAATCAGCTAACGAGTTGATTACAGGTGCGACGGAAGCTGATCGTACAGCATCATTAGCTGCTATATTGGCAACCATCAATACTACGAATACGGCAGCTGGTTTATCTCCAAAAGAATCAGTCTCTATTCTTGTCAAAGTTGAAGCGCCTGCAACAGCTTCAGCCGGCGAATCGGATACGACAGTTGTAACGTTTAAACCTGCAGCATCTGTGAAGAATCCTGCATTTAATGATGAAACAATCTATCCAAACTATAAGGCTGCTCCAACACCTTCTAATGTAAGTATTACAGACCGTACGGTGATCAACTTAGGCCAAGTGCGTTTAGTGAAAACACAAGCACTTTCTGCGAAATGTGAGAGTGTTCCAACAGCGTATGCTGAAACTAAACTAGATGCAAAACCAGGTGATTGTGTTTACTACAAAATCGTAGCAAGCAATGACGGTAATGCTGATGCAGAAAATGTGGTGATTACGGATATGGTGCCAAGCTATACCGCTTATCTCACTGGCTCAGCTGATCCTGCTGCTGCAGCACCGGCTACTGGTACGAAAGAGTTGAAGTACGCTGTTGGTACATTAACACCAGCAGCTACAGCTGAATTAAAATTTGCGGTCCAAGTTGATTCTCAATAATCCTTTATTTTTGTGCTGCCTCTTTTTAGGAAGAGGCATTTAAATTATTTTTTTTGTTGGGTTGGGGTTATGTCAAATAAAAAAGTGATGAACATAAAGATAGATGCACTTTCAGCATCTGCTTTTGCATCTGCTTTGCTTTTTGCTCAACAGGGTCATGCTGCAATGCCGACAGCAGGTCAAATCATTCAGAATATTGCTTACGCAAGCTATGAGGTGAGTGATTTGCAGGGCGGACAAGTGCTGCGGACTACCCAATCCAATGCCGTTAATGTTGAAGTTGCAAAATTTTATGGTTTAGAGCTATTTCCTGACCAAATGAAACAAGTTGAAGCCGGTTCGAAAGTAATTTGGCTGAACCAAGTAACGAATACAAGTAATACTGATGCATGGTTTGATTTTAAAACTGCATCTATTAATCATTTATCTAATATAAAAATTTATGTAGACGCCAATCAAGATGGCGTGTTTGATATTTCTGATACTTTAATCACTGACGGGTTGCAGCTGGCGCCTAATCAGACTGTTTACCTGTGGGTTGCGGCTGATACGTCTTTGCTAGCTCCAGATCAGGCAAAGTTAGAGCTACCGCTTAGCGCGCAAATCCGTGAAGAGCCTATACAGAAGAAAACAGTAAAAGACCCTGTACAAGTTTTTACGCCGAAACTAAGAATAGAAAAAGCGGTTGATCAAACCTTAATTACTGCAAATAACCGAGAACATCGTTTAAATTATACCCTGACAGTGACGAACTCTGCTTCACTGCAGGTTACACCTGCGGAAATTACCGTAGATGGTCAAAAAGAGTCATGGGTCATTGTTGAAGACCCGTTGCCGCCGAATACTATTTTTGAAGATATTCAGACTGCAGATAATGACCCAGACGCAGTGGCTTTATACCGCACTGCGGAAGGCCAGTATTTGACTCAATTTCCTAATGATAAAACAAAAATAGGTCATGCTGTCATGGCCTATAAAAAGCCTTTTGCTGCAGGGAAAAAAAGCACGATTCAGCTTGCAGTAAAAACATCAGCTTCAGTCAGCTATACCACTTTGGTGAATGAAGCTTATGTTTTACACCGTACTGGACAAACGGATAAAAAGACCCTGTCGGATAAGGTTAAAACAGATATTGTCGGTAAACCGACTATTGACAGCACCACGGGTGACTATGCATCCAGCATTTACACAGGCAAAGTCAATGAGCCGATTTATTTAAAAACCAATGCTGCAATTTGTAATGCAAACCGTTTTGGCAAAGAACAAGTTCGTATTCAGATCCAGTCAAAATTGACTGGTGATATTGTTGTGGTTTCTGCTGTTGAAAGTGATGAAAATTCTGGACTGTTCTATTTTGAGTTGGAAACAGAAGAAAATACAGTTAAAAACTTAGCTGATCTCAAGCTGCAAACCTTGAAGCGTGATGAAGTCAACATTAGTTTAGTTGAATGCTTAGATGAACAAGGTCAGGTTACGACACCAATCAATGAGGTGTCGACTCAGGTTCTAATTGATCCATACGGTATTGTTTTTGATTCAAAAACACAAAAACCTGTGGCTGGCGCTACAGTAACCTTAGTCGATGAATACGACCAGCCGATTGGTGCAAATGTTGCGTTTACTATAGACCGTAATACGGGTGCGCTCATTTCTATGCCTGCAAAGCAGGTAACTTCAGCAACAGGTGAGTTTGTTTATCCGCTGGTAGTTCCAGGAAATTACAAACTTTTGGTAGATACCTCAACGATTCCAGACAAAGGCTACAGTTTTGTCAGTGATCAGTTGGTATACCCGATCACATCATTTAATGGGCTGGCAGTGCATTCTGACTACTCTTATGGCGGCATGTTTACTTTTGCATCCAATAGCCCTGTACCCAATATCGATATACCAATTGACCCGATGCTGAGCGAATCTGGTCTTATGGTGAAAAAAACTGCACGTGATACGGTAGTCGAATTGGGTGATTTTACTAATTATAGTATTTCAGTTACGAATAATGGCGACGTGCTGGCGCGTGATATTAAACTGCAAGATACTTTACCGCGCGGTTTTAGCTATGTGCCAAGCACAATGCGGGTTAACGGCAAACCTGCACCAGATCCAGAAGGCGGAAAAGGGCCATATTTGACTCTAGGCTTAGGCGATCTTGCTGTGAATGCTACAGCGAAAATTGAATACCGTGTTTTGGTTGGGCCAAATGCGCTGAATGGAGACGGTATTAACCGTGCTCGTGTAGTCGACCGTTCAGGTCTAAGCTCAAATGAAGCGCAGGCAAAAGTGAAAGTGCGGCCTGGAGTATTCAGTTCAGATGCCTTTGTGGTGGGTAAGGTTTATACCGACTGTAACCGCAATGGTATGCAGGATAAAGGTGAATTAGGTGTACCAGGTGTACGTCTATACATGGAAGATGGTAGCTATATCATCACAGACCGAGAAGGCAAATATGACTTCTACGGTATTTCACCGAAAACGCATGTCCTCAAATTAGACCGCACGACACTGCCGGCAGGCGTAGAGTTAATTACGCAATCGAACCGTAATGCCGGTGATCCATCGAGCCGCTTTGTTGATGTTAAGCGCGGCGAGTTGCACCGTGCAGATTTTGCGATGGCAGATCAGGCGGGTACTTGTTCTACGCCATTGAATGAGGCCGTGAAACAGCGTCAAGATAAAATTAATTCAAGTAATTTGAATCTTGAAAAAGCGATTAATAAACAGCTGTCGATTGATGTGCCGTCTTATTTAGACAGCAGTACGCGTAATGAAAATACACAAGGCTGCTTAGCCAATGACAATGATCAGAATTGTCTGCTGAATAAAGATGCTGTTCAGGGCAGCAAACAGACACAGCTGGTCATTGATCCAGTCAAACCTCCTATTTTAGTGAACTTGGAGGATTATTTAAAACGCAGTGACAACAATCAATTAGAAATATTAAATTTAAAAGAAGGGCAAGTGCTGCCTTTTGCTCAGACTTCGGTACAAATTCAAGGTGCTGCGGGCACTCAGCTTAAAATCTTGGTGAATGGTGCTGAGGTGCAAGAAAAGCAGCGCGGTAAACTAGCAATCTTGGAAGATCAGCGCAAGCAGGGCGTAGAATATGTTGGTGTTGAACTGCAGACTGGAAAAAATACTCTACAAGTACAGCAGCTAGATTTGTTTGGCACCGTACGTGAAAGCCAGAGTATCACTGTGATAGTGCCGGGTGGAGTTCATCAGCTAAAAATAAATCAGCCGAATCAGCTAGTGATGGCGAATGGCCGTGATGTACTACAAATAGCAGTGCAGCTGCAAGATAAACAAGGTGTCAAGGTTGCAACACGTACTCAGCTGACACTGGAAAGTGACTTAGGCTTGATTGACTTGCAGGATATGAATCCGAATGAGCCAGGTATTCAGACCTTTATTGACGGTGGTGAAATGATTGTGCCAATCATTTCACCAAGCATCCCGGGACGCGGCAAGCTGCGTGTCAGCAGCGGTTTGCTGGAGCAGGAAATTGATATTCAATTCCAAGCTGATTTGCGTCCGCTCATTGCCGTTGGTTTAGTTGAAGGTTCAATTAACTTCAATAATTTTGATAGTGACAAGCTGCATAGCGTAAATCAAAATGATGGCTTTGAAGATGAATTAAATGAGATTGCTGATTGGGGTGATACATCTTTAACTGGCCGTACAGCAATGTTTATTAAAGGGAAGGTTAAAGGCGATTATCTGCTGACGCTTGCTTATGATTCGAATAAGAGTTCGAAACAGCGTTTATTTCGTGATATTCAGCCAGATGAATATTATCCAGTTTATGGCGATGCTGCCGCCAAAGGTTTTGAAGCGCAATCAACGAGCAAGCTGTATGTTCGTTTAGACAAAGGTCGTTCATATGCTATGTACGGTGACTATGTAACGCGTACAGAGAAAGACGAAGGCTTGGCATTAGGTCAATATAACCGTTCATTAACGGGTGTAAAACTGGGTCATGATGGAGATAAGCTTCAGGCAGCAGCGTTTGGCGCGCAAACTAAATCACGGCAAGTGATCACTGAAAACCGTGCGATGGGTATTACTGGCCCGTATAGCCTAGGTTCTATTTCAAATGATTTGATTTTAGAAAATAGTGAAAAAGTTGAAGTAATCACTCGTGACCGCAATAATCCGGGATTAATTATTGCTAAACAAACTTTAACGCGGTTTTCAGATTATGAAATTGATACGTATAGCAACAGCATCTATCTAAAGCAGGCAGTCGCAAGTGTCGATAAAGATTTGAACCCAAATTATATCCGCATCACTGTTGAAGCAGAAGAGATTGGTGAGGAATATGAAGTTGGCGGTTTAAGTTTCAGTTATGCAGTAAAAAGCCATTTAAAAATAGGTGGCTCTTTTGTACAAAGTAATGATCCATTGCAGGAAGAGCAAATTGCCAGTGTGAATACTGTGCTAAAAGTGGGTCAATACGGTAAATTAATTGCTGAAATCGCGCAGTCTAAAAATACCGATGGTAACGCTGACCAAATCACGCAAATCAACAGCAGCAGTTCAGATCAGCAAAAAGGCACTGCAGGCCGTATTGAGTTTGAATATGCGCCAAGCTTTGCCAATGTCCGCGCTTATCATCAGCAGGCCGAAGATGGTTTTCAAAATGATGCTGCCACTATTAACGCGGGACGTAAAGAAAGCG
Source organism: Acinetobacter lwoffii (assembly GCF_024129355.1). GTDB lineage: Bacteria > Pseudomonadota > Gammaproteobacteria > Pseudomonadales > Moraxellaceae > Acinetobacter > Acinetobacter lwoffii_I. The sequence continues at coordinate 22,601 of NZ_JAMXXP010000028.1, forward strand.
GCATTAAAGCATCTGCTCCAATTACCAACATCGGTTTGGCGCGTGTAGAGGCTATCCGTACAGAAGATCAGGGCAATAGCGGTGTGCGTACAGGCATATCTGCAAGTTTAGAGCGTAATTTCTTTAAGGTGCTGGCGATTGAATTGGGCCTGCGCCATTACGATGAAACGGTTAATGCGGCGACTTTAGCGACTGAAAGTTTAGGTCCATATAACGGCACAACAGGCCGAATTAAATTTACTGGCAATTTGCCGTGGAAAGGCGCAACTGCATTTGCAGAATATGAGCAGGATTTATCTGACTCAGAGAAACAGGTTTTGGCATTAGGCGGCACAGTAAAGGTGCTTCCAAATACAGAATTGTATGCACGTCACGAAGTAATTTCTGCGATTGATGGCCTGTATTCTATGAATACAACGGAGGAAACGAATAGTACGGTATTTGGTATTTCCAGCAATTATATGAAAGATGGTTCAGCGTTCAGTGAATACCGTGTTGGCGACGGCATGAGCAACCGTGAAGCTGAAGCAGCATTGGGCCTACGCAATCGCTGGCAAATTAAGCCGCGTGTCTATGTCAGCAGCAGCTTTGAACGTATTCAGTCATTGTCTAAAAATGAAGACAATACCAGCAATGATGCAACAGCGCTAAGCCTTGGTCTTGAATATTTAGCGAATGATATCTGGAAAGCGACCACACGTTTAGAAGGCCGCCGGGCAGACACTTCAGATACGATTATTAATACAATCGGTTATGCATATAAATTATCGGACGATGCAACAGTACTAACTAAAAACACCCTAAATTTTGTGGATAACAAAGATGTAGAACAGGGGGATCATTTACGTAACCGTTTCCAATTGGGCTATGCATGGCGTGATTTTGACCAAAACCAGTTGGATATTTTATCGAAGTTTGAATATTACTACGAAGACAATGCCACAGATTTGGAAGCAGCATTTAAGCGTGAATCTTATGTCACTTCTATACATGCCAACTACCATCCGCAACGTCAACTGACTTTATCAGGACAGTATGCTGCTAAATGGTCTGAGCTGAATGAATATGGTATTAACAGTGATGCTTTAACACAATTGATCAGCGGTCGTATGATTTATGATTTGAATGAACGCTGGGATATGAGTCTGCAATCAGGTGCATTATGGGCGAATCGAGGCGGCGGAACACGTTATTTAGTAGGTGCGGAATTGGGTTATTTGTTGGCGGCCAATCTTTGGGTATCGGCAGGCTATAACTTCTTGGGCTATCAAGACGATGAACTTGCGAATACAAGCTCTACAGGTGAAGGCGCGTATTTAAGATTTAGATTCAAGTTTGATGAGGATTTATTTGGCCGCAAAACTGCGAAGACCAATTTATCTTTAGAGCCAGAGCAAGGACGATAAACATGAAATTGCGTACATGGTTACTGGCAGGCTTATGTATGAGCCAAACTGCGGTCTATGCAGTATCTGCTGCCAATGATCCGCAAAAAGACATCGATGCTTTGAAAGCAGAATTAGTTCAATATGAAAGCAGTGATGCACTAGGCCGTTATCACGCTTATAAAGCTAAAATGTGGCTGAGCTATGCATTGAATGAATGGTCAGAAGGCAGTTTGACGCCTGCCGGCCAAGAAGCTTTGCAGCAGGCGCAGCAATTGGCCAGCAGTTTAGCAGAAGGCAAAGAGCTCTCTTTAACAACCCCTATTTTAAGTGTATCTCAGGTGATGCGCCGCGATTTATGGCAGCAAGCCGAGTTTTTAAAGCAGCAAGGCGCTATTGAACAGGCACCAGAAAGCTTGGCGCAAGCAGAGGTAATGCTGGTTTGGGCTGCGGCAGAATACTGCGAATTGGGCTGGCGCCATGCGAATGAACCTTTCCGTGCAGCAGAACAGTCTTTGTATCAAACGATTGAAGCTTCTAAAATTCAAGCTGTTAATATGCACTGGGACGCAGATGCAGCACCATCTTTGGCAGAGTTGAATGGTAAAGGCTGCAATGGTGTAAATGCAAAACTGTGGCCGTTAAATCAAAAAAATGAACAGGTACAGGCTGAAGCTGTCAAAGTACAGAATGTAGTACATTTTGCCTTAAACAGAACAGAGCTAAGTGTTGCCAGTCAATCTGTACTGAATCAATTGATTCATGTAATGAAACAGTATCCGCAGATTAATGTTCAGCTGTTGGGCTATACAGATAGCCGTGCAAGTCAAGCATACAACTTAAAGCTGGCAGAGCGGCGTACACAAGCAGTACAGCAGTATTTAATGACGCAGGGCATAGACGCCAACCGTATTCGATCAGCGGCTAAAGGCGCGCAGGAGCTGCAAACAGATGCCAATATGCAAATGGCACATGCGAAAAGCCGCCGTGTCGTGATTGAAATGAATGAAGTAGGTCAAATTAAAATTGAACCGCAGTGGCTAGATTTACAAATAGAGTCAGAGCAAAAAAAAGTGAAGGTGAACTGAAATGATGAAGCAATTTTTACCTCATGTTTTGGCATCTTCATTACTGTTGGTGGGTGCAGTTACACAGGTTTATGCGGATATTAACTTGCCAGCAGACAGCAAAAGAATTCAGCGGAGTTTTGTCAATTTAAGTTTTGAAAACTTATTACCAGGTGCTACTCCCAATACAAGTGCATGTGAAAATCGATCTGGTTCGAATTGGTCAGGTGGATATTGCTTATTTGATCAGAAATGGATTGAAGGCTGGAAAACAACGGCATCTTTTTTTTGGGGAAATATTAACTTAGGTCACCGTGAAATTGAACTTTGGAGGCAAGGTGGTTCAGCTGGTCCAGCCGCACAAAAAGGTAATTTATATGCAGAATTGAACGCGCATACTGTTTCAACACTGTATCAAAATATTTGTGTGACTAAGGATGACAGCTTTACTTGGTCACTTTGGCACATGGCCCGGAACAATGCCGTAACTGAAAAAATTTCTTTTATTATTGCAGATGAAATTGTAGACAACGGAGGCTCAGCAGCATTAACCCCTACAAATATCAATCGTTTAGAAAACTCTTCCGGAGCTACTTCATTTGGTTCAAGTACTACCAGAACATGGACAAATCATAAAAATGATACGCCTGTACAATTATCAAGCTACCTAGGCGGAGCAACCGCTAAAGTGAAAGCATTTGGTTTTCAGGGGCAAGGGGGGTCAAATACACAGGGTAACTGGTTGGATAATATTGAGGTCAAATTACGGCCTGCTATTGAATTTTCTGCAGAGAACAATACTGTTTTAGAGAATGCGACAGGAACATATCATTCTGTCGATTTTAATATTGTTGGCTTAGTCACTGGTGATTTTGACGTTGCTTTTATTATTGATAATACAGCTGTTAGCAATCCTGCTGTATACCACAATGATTATAGAATTTTTGATAACAGCAGCGGTACGCCTATAGAAATTATTCCAACAGTGACTGCTGATCCGAAAAAATTAAGTTTTAAATATAAGGTCAAGTATAATCCGAGCTTAAATTATGCTGCTGGTGTAAAAGTCACGGGTTTGGTGATACAAGTCATTAATAATAATAATAAGGAAGGCAAAAAGGTCATTCCATTTGCACTAGATAAGACGCAGACAAGCATTGCCGTTTTGGATTTGAGTGAGTGTGGTGGTGATGTTTTTGATGGTTTTCGTTATGAAATTGAAGATGATGATGTTGATTTAAGTATTACTAAAAAAATTAAGGAAACTGCGCCTGTGCCGAATGATTTGGTTTCTTATGACATGATTCTATTTAATGATAGTAAAGCACTAGCGAAGAATTCAAAACTTTTTGATACCTTAGGCGCTAACTTGGCTGCTACAGCAAATACAGAATTGACATGTAAAGTAGTAGATGAAACAGGTACTGAACTTTACAGCACCTGTGATGCATTTTTATCGGGCTTCAAAGCGGGTGATGCAAAAACAAGGGCGATTCAGCTGTTGAGCACAACTGGATTTACTATTGGTGATGTACCTGAAAATCAATATTTTAAATTTACTCTCACGAATTTGTTAGTTAGTGCTACAGACAAAGAAACAGCAGAAAATGTAAGTTTTATTACTAATGATGTAGAAGTTAAAACTGATTCATCTGAGCAGGATCTAACAAATAATAAAGCGCAAGCTAAAAATATGTATGCAGCTGTAAACGATTTATTTAACAATGATTCAGGTAAAACAGGTACAGGTTTATTTGTTATAGATAATGGTGGTCAGCCCTTGTGGACTCAGGCCTCTGTAGAAAACAAGGCGTACTTTCCGTTAAAAATTAAAAATAGCGCGAAGTTAAAGCAGGACTACCAACTGTATGCATCACGCACGGCGGTCAATAAATCACGTACTGATTCCCTTTTTTCACCTTTGGTTAAATCTACGATTCAGCCTTATACTGACCAGCTTAAAATTGAGTTTTTTGACACATCATCTGCACAATGTAAAGCCGGTTTGGGCGGTGCAAAACAGGTGACACAGCTGAATGTCGATGCAAATACTGAAGCTGAGGTGTGTGCGGTGGTAACTGCATTAGCTTCTGCACAAAATAATCATGATATTTGGTTTGCAATAGAATCGCTGCAGTCAGGTTTGGGCGATGTTATTCGTGATGCGGTTACTTCGGATCATTTAGCGCAGCGCTTGCTTGAGTTGGTCAATGACCAGACCGCGCAGATCAATGTCGGCGGCACTTATGTTTTTCCACACCGTTTAATTAACCACGGCGGTGTTGAGGAAAAGAATATTACATTCGTATTAACGCCTGTCCGTGCAGATGATTTCTTATATACCTTATTTGAAGACAGCAATAATAATGGTGTGTTAGACAGCACAGATATCATGATCAGCAATCAAAGCTTTTCTTTGCTGGAAAAAGCTGAACTGGCTTTACTGATTAAAGTTCAGGCGCCAGCTACTTCAACAAATGGCATAAGCAGTCAAGTCAAACTTGAAGCTAAACCAGACAACAATGGCCAAAGTATTATTTTGGCAACACTTGCTAATATAGATAGCGTTACTGTAGGCGCCAACCAGCTGCAAATTCATAAAACGCAGTTTAAACAGCCAAATTGTTTAGCTATGGATGCTGCTGCGGTAAAAGCTGCTAGCTATTCAATTAATAATGTAACGATGGGCGGCAAAGATTGTCTGGTTTACCGTATTACTGTAACCAATATGGGGGATTCAAAGCTGACTGATGTCGCTGTGAATGATATGTATCCAGCTTATACCATTCCATGGAAATCTGACACTGTTCTGCCGATGACCAGCAGTGCTGAAGCGGTGCAGGACGACGGTTCTAAAGTTAAAACGATATTTCCATCACTTTTACCTCAAGAACAAAAGTCACTGTATTTTGGTATAAAAATGCAATGATTTGGTGATGATTAGAGGCTTTGTTGCACAAAGATTTAAAAAGTAGAACTTCCCTAAGCGACTTAAATTTAAGTGGTAACTTGGGTATGAGGCCGGCCTAATATCGTAAATTTATTTAAGACTGCCACGCGTGCATGAATTTCATTAGCCTGGCTTTGAAAGTTCTTTGCACTGAGTTTCTCTCCCCATAATTTGATGCAATGCATCTTGGTTTCAACCAAACTGCGACGGTGATAGCCTGACCATTTCTTCCATCCTTACCATTTTTTCCATAGAGCCCTGCCTAAACATTTAACGGTTCGAAGTAATTCATTTCGCTCTAGCGAGCTAATCTTTGTATCTTTCCAAGGTTTCGCATTTTTTCTTGGTGGAATCACCATGCGCTTGTCGGTCTGCGATTACCTGACGGCATTGCTTGGTGTCATAAGCCCCATCAGTATAGACGGAATCTATTTACTGATGCTGTAGATTTGAAACTGGAACTAACTTTAAATGAAGTTGGGAATGAAATTAGGGCGTGTCCTCATTTGGCCTTACACCAAATAAACATGCAAGCAATGTAAATCATAGACTGATAATTTCGTGCAAGCTTATCAAATCGGGTTGCAATCGCTCGGAAATGTTTCAATCTCGCAAACACATTTTCAACTAAATTTCTTAATTTATATAGATATTTATCAAACTCCTTATTCGCTTATTATTTAAATGATAAGATATAGTTAATTGAAATTAAGAAGATTTTTATATGTCAAAAAATTATGTTTTAGCTTTAGGAGTTGTTATTTTAGCAATTACCATATTTGCAGGAATGCTATCTTTTAACCAAGCTAAGAAAAAAAGAGACAAGGAAATTCAGAATATAATCGATGATGCAAAATCTTCTATGGAAAAAATTGAGAGAATTAATTTAGTTAAATAAGTAATATGAACATGGGTTGAGCTAGTACAGACTGCCTTGGTCTGTATTAAAGATTTCAGGTCGGACATATTTTTCAATAGCTTCATTTAATGTTTCTATACAAAATGCAACCTCCATACTAATCGATACGCTATGGGCAAGCACCTTACGGCTGTGCCAATCAATCACAGCACATAAGTAGACAAAGCCTTTTGCCATAGGGATATACGTTATATCCGTTGCCCACACTTGATTAGTCCGTTGAATATTCAATCCTTTGAGCAGATATGGATATTTACGGTGAGCTTGATTGGCCTGACTTAGATTTGGTTTACGATAAAACGCATTAATGCCCATTTTCTTCATTAAAGTATGTGTATGACGTCGTCCTATATGATGTCCTTGACGGTTCAATAACTCACGCATCATACGACTACCTGCAAAAGGGTATTGCATATGTAATTCATCAATACAGCGCATCAGCTTCAGATCTGATGCACTCACAGGTTTTGGGCGATAGTAATAACAACCACGGGAGACTTTCAGTAGCTTAGCTTGCTTAGATACTGAAATCTGAAGTGAGTCGTCGATTAACTTTTGTGGTTGAAGCGGCTCAGTTTTTTCAACACACCTTCTAAAAAATTAATTTCTAATGCCTGCTCACCGATTTTTGCATGTAGTTTTTTTAGATCAATGGGCGGTTCTGCTGGAGCTTTTGATTAATCGAAGGCTTGCGAGGAAGCTGAAATCAATTGATTTTTCCAGTCGATAATTTGGTTTTGATGAACATCAAATTCAGCAAGTGTTTTTTCTGCTTTAATCGCAGCAAGTGCTACCTTAGCTTTAAAGTCATTTGAATGATTTCTTCTTGGTCTACGTGCCATAAAATACTCCATATATCGATGTTTATAACATCATTTGGGGAGCAAAATATCACTTATAGGCGTTGTTCAAATTTACGGAGCTATCTCTTTCAACTAAAATGTCATCAGTTATTCATAGTGATGTCATGTATAAAAATTAATCTATTTTAAATTTTAACAACTGTTCAAAATCATGATGAATATAAAACCACAAATATTGAGTTTAAGTTTAGTGCTCATGGGGTGCTCGTTTTCTGCCCATGCACAATTAATGTTTAGTCAGTATATAGATGGCACATCCAATAAAAAGGGCTTGGAAATCTATAATCCAGACAGTTCAACAGTGAACTTAGCTGACTATGAGATTCAACAATTTACTAATGGTTCAATCACAAAGTCTGCGGCTTTTCAATTACAAGGCTCATTGGTAAGTAAAGCAAAGTACATTATTGGTCGAACAGAGTTGCAGGCGGTAATTGGTACTAAAGTCAATCAAGTGGCAGGACTTGCATTTAATGGAGACGATGCTTTAGTCCTGTTATATAAAGGTACGCCAATAGACCGTTTTGGTCGTGTGGGAGAAGATCCAGGTACTGGCTGGGGAGTCGGTTTTAGTAGTTATCAAAATAGTTTGTCACGTACTAAAACTTCAAATAATGTAACTTCAATTGATCCTGCAGCAGCATTTGAGTTAGAAAGCGAATGGTCTAAATGGTCAAGTCGAGATGAGTTTTCGCAGTATCTAGACACAAGCCCGCCTGTCACTCCGCCAATTACCCCTATTAGTTGTAATACATTAGATACCGCGATTGCAGACCTACAATCTGCCACTCAAAATCAACCGTATGTTGTTCGTGGTGTTATTACCGCAGACTACCGTTACGATAATGGTTTTTCTGGTTTTTATGTACAAACGCCCGATAGCAAAGCCAAAGCCAATTTGAGTAATGCTATTTTTGTCTATCTTCCTGCAAGTAGTAAAATCACTGGAGGAAAAGTAGGTGAAGAAGTTATTTTAAAAGGCCGTTTAACTTCATATCAAAACCAACTCCAAATAGATCAACTTGATCAAAATATTCAAACCTGTAATCCACAAGCATCCAATATAGTCACGGCACAGGCACTTAATTTGCCATTTACCAGTTTGATGGATACAGCAGGAAATGTACCTAAACTCTATCAAGGGATGCTGGTTAAAATCCCGCAAACCTTAACGGTGAGTGAAAACTACAATTACGGTCGTTATGGTGAGCTATCTTTAAGTTTAGGTCGCTTATATATTCCAACCAATTTATATCCTGCAAAATCTGCTGAAGCAGTTGCATTAGCCAAGCAAAACTTACTTTCTAAAATTATCTTAGATGATGGCTATAATAATCAAAATAGAACACCATTGCTGCCGCAAAACTTCAATGCCTTAAATACATTAAGAACAGGTTCTCAACTGAAAAATGTTGAAGGGATTTTAGAGTACCGTTTTAATGCATGGCGAATTCAACCTATTCAGGCAAAGGCACAACCTGAAATTATCAAGGATACCAATTTACGTCCTTCAACAATGATTGCAAAAGATGCTAAGCAAATTCGCGCTGCGGCTTTTAATGTCTTGAATTATGATAATGGTGCAGAAAAAGGTTTCCCAACAGAACGTGGTGCAAGCTCAGAAGCTGAGTTTAAAAAGCAACATCAAAAAATTGTCAGTGCTTTAAAAACAATTGATGCTGATGTATATGGGTTAATGGAAATCGCAAATAATGGTTTTGATGATAAAAGTGCAGTGGCATATTTATCTCAAGCCTTAGGTGCAGACTGGAAATATGTGATTCCAACCAAAATGACAAAACTAGGTACAGATGCAATTGCAGTTGCGATTATTTATAACAGTAAGCGCGTAAAACCTGTGGGAGAGCCTGCGGTTTATGACGATCAGACTCAAAAAAACCGTGTCACCATGGCGCAAAGTTTCCAATCTGTAAATGGTGGAAAAATATTTACGATAGTACCGAATCACTTAAAGTCGAAAGGCAGTTGTCCTGCTGATAAAACTCTAGCCGATGCTGATCAGGGTGATGGTCAAGGTTGCTGGAATGCAACACGTTTAACGGCAGTACAAAAACTCATGCAGTGGATTGCAAAAAATCCAACCCAAGTGACTAAGCCGAATTATTTGTTGGTTGGGGATATGAATAGTTATGCTAAAGAAGATCCGATATTAGCATTGGAAAAAGCCAATTATAAAGTCTTGCTCAATGATGAAAAAATTGGACAAGGTAAAACAGCCTATAGTTATGTCTTTGGTGTGGCAAGTGATGCCAATGGCAATGGTGGTGCAGGAAACTTAGACCATGCAATTGCTGATGCAGATTTATATCCAATGGTAAAACGTACTTTTGCTTGGCATATTAATGCCGATGAGCCGACAGCCTTAGACTATAACGAAGAATTTAAAACAGATGAACAAGTCGCAGCATTCTATAGCGATGATGCATTCCGTTCTTCCGATCATGATCCTGTGATTGTCGATATGGATTTAAACGAAAATGTATCGAATAGTCCTGATACAGGAAAAATAAGCGGTGGTAGCATGGGGTTATGGTCTATTTTGTCACTTATGGGCTTAGTTTTAGTTTCCACAATACGCAGACGTAAATTTTGAGATGAATCTATCAATTGTAAAATTTCGAAACTGATCAGATAGGTTTACTCAATAAGGAGAAATTTTATATTTCTCCTTATTTTATTTTGTGTGTAAAAATTAGCTAAGTAATAATCAAACACACGTTTATTCAAAATTTATAATTTAACCTTTTGTTAAAAAACGATTAGAAAAAAATAGCGAATGTCATGAATTTTAAACAGCAGACCTACATGATGTTTGTTTAAATTCTAATCAGGTGGGGTAGTTGTGACTTTTAATAATCAATTAAGTAAGTATTCGGGTTTTACATGCAGTTTATTAGTTTCTAGTATGCTTTTAACTGGGTGTAATAATGATAGTAAAGAAAATACGAATATAACGCCTATCATTCCTTCTAAACCGTTGGAAGTCAACTTAGTACATATTAACGACAGTCATTCACATTTGGATGAGGAAAGCACTAAATTAATGCTTGAAACTTCGATAGGTAAACGTGAGGAAATACAAGTCACAAATGGTGGTTTTGCACGCGTTGCTGCACTTATCAACACCTTAGCTAGCAGTGAGAAGAACCCAATAAAAATTCATTCAGGCGATGCCATTACTGGGGATCTCTATTTTACTTTGAAAGAAGGTGAAGCAGAAGCGGATCTGATGAATACCGTTTGTTTTGATACTTTAACTTTGGGCAATCATGAGTTTGATAATACGGATGCAGGTTTACAAAAATTTATTGGCTTCTTAAATGGTAAAGGTAATTGTAAGAATAAAACCCAAGTCTTAAGTGCAAATGTCGAGTTTGGCAAAACTTCACCCTTATATCAAACTGATCTTGTTAAACCTTATACAATTATGGAAAAAGAAGGGCAGAAAATTGCTTTAATTGGTTTAACGATTGCCAATAAAACTAAAAATGCTTCTCGACCAAATCAAGATACTGTATTTAAAGATGAAATAGTCACTACGCAAAAATATATTGATCAGCTCAAGCAACAAGGCATTAATAAAATTATTGTTCAATCTCATTTGGGATACGGATTGGAAAAAGATTTAGCCACTAAATTGTCAGGCGTTGATGTCATTGTTGGCGGAGATTCACATACTTTACTTGCAGATACGAAACTTAAAAATTACGGTATTAGCCCAGAGGGTGACTATCCCACAGTATTAAAAAATAAAGATGGTGATCAGGTTTGTGTGGTACAGGCATGGCAATATGGCTATGTAGTTGGACAACTAAAAGTCAATTTTGATGCCAATGGTAAAATTGAAGCATGTGCAGGAAAAGCGAATGTATTGATTGGCGATGATTTTAAACGTACAGCTAAAGATGCTCCAGCATTGATGAGTACGGAGCTAGATTTTATTAAACGAGATATTGAAAGCAGTAACGCTTTACGTATTGTACAGCCAGATGCGAAAGCTTTAAGTATTTTAGAACCGTATAAAGTGGCTAAAAACTTATTAGGCAAAGAAATTGTGGCTACCGCTGAGCAAAATCTATGCTTACGTCGTGTACCAGGAACGACAAAAGATACCTCACGTTCTAGTTTGGGTGATGTCTGCAATAAATCAGATTTTATTAATCAGCATGGTGGTGATGTGCAACAGTTGGTTGCTGAAGCATTTTTACAGCAGGGTAAAAAATATTTTAATGCTGACATCTCCATCCAAAACGGAGGTGGTGTGAGGGTAGACCTGCCTCGAGGTGATATTACAGTAGAGAAAATTTATACAGTATTGCCATTTAAAAATACCTTGGTGCAATTAAAGGCAACAGGTCAAGAAATTAAAGCCGTGCTCGAAGATGCAATCGATGCTGTTACCCTTAATAACACAGGCAGTTATCCATATGCGGGTGGACTACAATGGGATGTTGATTTAACCCAGGCCAAGGGTCAACGTGTATCCAATTTGCAGGTCCGAAATGCACAGGGCCAATATCAGCCATTAAATCTGAATCAGACCTATCAAGTCATTACGATCAACTTTCTTGCCGATGGTCAGGACTTCTACAGTAGCTTTAAAAACATCACTGGCGAGCGTCGTATAGATGTAGGATTAGATTATGCAGAAGCATTTTTGCAGTACGTAGAAGGGTTATCTGGTGAAAAAGGGCAAAAGGTCTTGTCCCGATTGCCCGTTGAGCAATACAGCACGCAAAATTATAAAGAATAAAAAGGATTTACTGATAACAGCTAAAAAATTTAGCTCATAACCGACTCATGGTTTTTTAAAAGAAGAAGCTCAAAATTAGCTTCTTCTTTTTTAGTTAATTTTAATTAGAGAAATACCACTTTTAAAATTTTCTTTTAAATTTATTTAAACTGTACACCTCTTAATCATCTCTGAGCTATTTTCCCTCTTTTTGAAATAGGTATTAAATTTTTCACTTAGATAACGACTGCTTAACGGCTTTGTTGCACAAAGATTTGAAATGCAAAGCGCCCCTAATTGATCCAAATTTAAGGCATAACTTGGGTAAGTGGTCGACCTAATTCCGTAAATCTGTTAAGGACTGCTACACGTGCATGGATCTCATTCACTTGGCTATCAAAACTCCTTGCACTGAGTTTATCTCCTAATAATTTGATGCAATGCATCTTGGTTTCAACCAAACTTCGACGGTGATAACCAGACCACTTTTTCCAAAGCGATCTGCCTAGCCGTTTGACTGTCTTTAATAATTCGTTCCGCTCTATAGACCTCGCTTGCTGATCCTTCCAAGGCTTTGCATTCTTTCTAGGTGGAATGATCGCATGTGCATCTCGATCTAAAATGACTTGTCGGCAGTGCTTTGTGTCATAAGCACCATCTGTATAAACAGAATCAATTGGTTCATCCAAGGGAATTAGTGTCAACGGCATTTTAAAATTGACCCCTTTTACCTTAAAAATGGCGAAGTAAAATTGACCCCTTTGATCTCGTATTAAGTTTCAACCTGCGGCTGAATCCCAATTCTTTTTTTATCCTTCAAACGATAACTCTCACCCGATATCTGTACCACATGACAGTGATGTAATAGCCGATCTAACATCGCAGCGGTCAACGTAACATCATCCGCAAATGACTTAGACCATTGGCTAAAGGGTAAGTTACTCGTCAATATCGTACTGCCTTTTTCATAACGCTTGGCAATCACGTTAAAGAACAGATTCGCTTCTTCACGTCCAAACGGTAAATAACCAATTTCATCGATAATCAGTAACTTTGGTCCCAGTACCGCACGTTGCATATAGGTTTTCAGTTTACCTTGCTGGTAGGCTGTACTTAGTTGCAGCATGAGATCGGCGGCGGTAATGAACTTGATCTTAATGTTGTTCATGATGGCCTTATAGCCTAATGCCATAGATAAGTGCGTTTTTCCTACTCCGCTAGCCCCGAGAAACACCACATTTTCTGCTCTAGCAATAAAGCTCAGATTGAACAGTTCAATCACCTGTGATTTAGGGGCCCCTAGGGCATAATTAAAATCATAGTCTTCCAGGGTTTTGACTTGAGGCAGGCCTGAGAGTTTCATCAGTACCTGCTGGCTGCGCTGTTGCCTGGCAGCATATTCATGCGTCAAGATCGCTTCAACAAAGTCGGCATAACTTCCATCCTGACCTAATGTTTGTTGTGCATGATGTGACCATTGTGATGCGATGGCAGGCAGATTGAGCTTTTGGCAAAGCTGCTCTATACGGTCGTATTGCAGATTCATCAGGAAACTCCCAGCAACTGGTCATATACCGATAAGGGATGCTGCAAACTCTCGTAGGACATGACATGCTCTGCTGCTGCAACAGGTACAGTGCTGGAACCTGTATCTGATTGCGGTAATGGCGTAAATTTTTGCTGCTCCTGTTGCAGTCGAACAGCCGGTTTTTCTTGCGTGGTGGCATGAATCCGCTGATTGGCGGCTTCATGCAGCCACCGGCCAATATGGGCATTGGCGACATCAACATCTAACAGTAAACCCGAAGTCTTCAGGCTTGCTTTTAATGGCACAATAAAGCTTGATTTGAGGTATCCATTAAAGCGTTCAACTTTGCCTTTGGTCTGTGCACGGTAGGGCTTACATACGCGAGGACGAAAGCTGTATTTCTTGGCGCAGTCGAGCAGTTTGGGGTTCCATTTATGCTGCCCCTCCTGATAGGCATCCCGTTCAATCATGATCGTTTTAGCGTTATCAAACAGGATTTCTTGAGGTACTCCTGCAAAGAACTGAAATGCATTTTCCAGACCATCGATCCATGCATCCGTACGTTCATGATCATAAAATTTCACGAAAGTCGCTCTGGAATACCCTAATGTTGCGACAAAGGCTTTTAAAGTCGTGTTGTTGCGTCGAATTGTGGTGAAATCCACCTGCATTTGTTGGCCAGGTTGGGTTTCAAAACGAATGATCGGTTCCGGTTGAGCAACTGGTTTTAAAGTTGCAAGATATTCCCTCAAGATCCTGATCTTTCCTGGATATCCCAACCTTAAAATTTCCTGGTAGAGCACAACAGCAGGAATCCATTCAGGATGAGCTGCGTTTACACGTTGGAGTAAATAGGGTTTATATGGGTCAAGGATACTTATTCTAGGCTGTATACGCTGATACTGAGGTGTGGTGTTTTGCCGTAAATATTTACGCACAGTATTTCTGGACACCCCCAGTTCACGAGTAATGGCTTTAATAGATTTACCTTGTTGATGAAGTATTTGGATTGTCACTGCTTGCTCCAAAGTTAACATATTGAGCAGTCCAAAATGACCGCTATATTAACCAAGGGGGTCAGTTTTTAAATGCCATTAGGGGGTCATTTTTACACTGCCGCTAACACAAGTAAATCTTCGAGTACTTGAGAATCACTGACATTATTTGTGGTGAGTTGTACTGCACGTATTTGCAGGGTTTTAGCATCTATAGCAATGTGAAGCTTACGCCATTGGCGACGATATTCAGCCCCATGTTTCTTGCGTTTCCATTCACCTTCACCAAGAAACTTCAAACCAGTAGAGTCTACGAGTAGATGCAGTCCATCACTACTTTTTTGATAGCTAATCGCAATATCAATATGCTTTTGTCTACGACAAAGGGTGGAATAATCCGGAGCTGTCCAATCTAATCCAGAGAGTTTAATCAGACTTTGAACAAAACCTGTGACCATACGTAAAGAGAGTCGGAATAGTAATTTGATCATTAAGCAGCATTGAATCGCTGTATCGGAGTAGGTTTGATTTCGACCTTGCTTGCCTTGTGATTGTGCATACCACTGAGTCTTTGGATCAAACCAAATGGAAATATTACCTCGGTTAATTAAGGCTCGGTTATAGGATGACCAATTGGTTGTACGGTAGATTTTAGAGGCAGGCTTATTCATTTTGAAATTATATTGCTGAATAAGCTTTTGATGCTAGGTTTGTGCAACAAAGCCAAACTTAAATGGGATTGTGAAATAATGAG
Organism: Acinetobacter lwoffii; assembly: GCF_024129355.1. Lineage (GTDB taxonomy): Bacteria > Pseudomonadota > Gammaproteobacteria > Pseudomonadales > Moraxellaceae > Acinetobacter > Acinetobacter lwoffii_I. The sequence continues at coordinate 37,815 of NZ_JAMXXP010000028.1, forward strand.
CATAATTAAGCTAATTCAATATATAAAGTAGAAAATTACCTAGGATGGAAAAAATGAAAGCACAAAATTTATTGGATATGGCTGATCGTGAAGGGAGTATTCAGGTCGATGACTATGAAATATGGATTTATACACAATCAGCTATAGTCGAAGATAATGGTTCAGAGTTTGCCGAACCAAATTCACATGAAGAAAAGGGTGATATTAACTTACTTACAGCACCTTATTGGTGGGTATCAGTAGGTATAGGGAGTTGTACTTATCCAATTAATAGTGCCGACGATCTGCAGAAATATTTGGATCGACTATCAAAATAATATTTAGGATCAACTAAATAGATTGTACTAGTCAAACCTGATCTGGCAGTTACCCATTTTTAGAGTTTCTGTCAGGTTAAATTTGAGTTAGGATCAGTATAGGAGAGTGCTGACAGTCCAAGGATCAATTATTATTACCCCTTTATTTATAATTTAAATTGTCGAATTCATTAATTAGCATAAAATTATGAAAAGTAAAACTATTATTAGAATATAATTTGAAAATATTGATAAATTGTGATGTTTAAGATGAATTGGCAAGAAATTAGTCAAATTAGAAAGAATGGTGATTACCTGCGAGCTAGAGATTTAGCAAGAGTAGAATTACAGAATTTCCCAAATTCTCTTCAACTAAAAAGCCAAATTGAGTGGACATATTATTCTGAAATAAAAGAAATCACTACCAAACTAAAACAAACAGATCCAGTTGATCAAAGACTTGTTCAGCAATTAATAAAAACTTATGAGGATTATATTAAAGGAGAAACGCGTCGACCAGAAATGGCATTTTCAATGATTTTGCAATTGATCAGTCCATATGCAATACATTTTCCTGATTTTTATAATTATGTACACTGGTTTGGCAAAGCTGCTTTGAGGGCGGAAGATTGGGAAGTTACTACTTATATAGATAAGCAGGGTAAAGAGCGTCGCAACCTCCCTGTAGCTTATGAAGTCTCTAGAGGTCTATGTAAATGGGCGAAAACTGCTCAAGATTTAAAGAAAGAACAAGCAGATTTTTGCTTGGAGTGGGCTAATCAGGCACGATCTAAGTTATCAGATGAGGATGCTATTTGGTTAGATTGGGATGCTGTCGCTGTCTTAAGACGTATGGGAAATTATGAAAATGCAAGTCAAGTTCTATCCTCTGTCTTAAAGTTAAAAAAATCTGAATTTTGGGTTTGGGCCGAGGCTGCAAGAATTTATCAGTTCGATCAAAAAGATTTAGCTTTGGCATGTTTTTGTAAAGCCATGCTTTGTAAAACTGAAGAAAAATTTTTAGTTACTGCTCATCTTGATTTTGCCAAGCTTTTGATTAGCTTAGAGATGTTTGATGAAGCAAGTTTTGAAATTAATCAATCAATTAAAATTAGAAATGAGAATCAATGGAAATTACCGGAAGAGTTAAATCATTTAATACAAAGCAATTGGTTTGATCCTAACAAGAATGATTTAAAAGCAGCTAAAGAATTTTATGAAGAGCATGCATCAGATGCCTTATCTTTATGTTTTGATGAAATTAGGAAGGTTTCAGCAACATATCTTGGGCAGTTAAAAATAAAAAGAGAAGGCAAAAAGCCTAAAGAGTTTGCTAAATTTTCTATTAAAAATGGTAATAAATTTGAGTCATTACTTGCTAATGGTTTTAATCATCTCAAAATGAAGAAAGGAGCTCCAGTATTGATTACTTTAGGTATTCAAGAAGACTCTAATCAAAATTTAGTTGTAAACGTTGTGGAGCAGATGGAGGGAGAAGAGTGGGGGTGTACTAACCAACAATTTGGCGTTATTAGTTATATTAGGGATGATTATGAAAATATAAAAGTTTTTCTCAATAAAGATCAAGAATTAAAGCTAGATCAAAACATATTACGGGGCTTAAAAGACAAAATATCGATAGGTTCTAAATTGAAATGCTTTTCAACAATCAATGCTAAAACACAGCGGGTTGAAATTTCACATGTGGAATTAGCTAATAGTGCAAAAATTTCTGATATGAAAGAAGAAAAAGGTGAGCTACGTAAAAATCCAAAAGGGTTCGGATTTGTTAACGACATCTTTATATCACCAAACTTAATCAAGAATACTGAGGATAAAACACTAATCAATGTACAGGCTATCTTCAGTAAGCAAAGAGACAAAGATACCTACAGTTGGAAAGCGATATCAATTTCATAAAAATAAGCCACTCTATCTGAGTGGCTTATTTCATTTTAAATATATTTTATAGCTTTTGAGTTTTTGGGAATCTCTTTAGTTTCATCAATTTCAGGGAATCTTATCCGTAAGAAAGATTCATTTGAAAAAGTGACAAAACCGATACCCCATAAAGGGTGTTGTACTGAATTTTGATGTATGGCAGAACCATCTGATACATCTGATACATCTGATACATCTGATACATCTGATACATCTGATACATCTGATACATCTGATACATCTGATACATCTGATAC
>NZ_JAMXXP010000029.1 GCF_024129355.1 Acinetobacter lwoffii
GGTGAGTATGAAATTAGAGTATTACAACCTAGATCACAGGCAAGAAAAGATAAAAAACCTCAATACTGGATGAGTATTAACATTAAATAAAAGACCTCTTGCGAAAGTATCGTTTTACCTAATTTTTGAATTGGCTAAAACCTTATTAAATGTAGCTTTATGCTGTTTAAATTTTGACTAACGCAAGAAGTCTAAAGACTTGCTAGATTCTTTTAAGCTTTTATACAAGGGTTCAAAAACTATTGCCAGTTAAGCGGGGCGTGATTTTTACGCAGATGTGTTTATGTTAGTAAAATGATATAGATTACTTGTTTAATACCCCGAGGAATAATTTAATCTTGCTGTGCGTTTGTCACTTTTCTTTCAAAAGTTGATTATATCTTTCAACGTAACCGTCGTGATATTCAAGCCCTTTTGATAGGAATTTGCAGTGAAAGAATAGGCGAAACTTATCTTAAATAATGGTAATTCCTTATCTTTAAAATAGAGAACGCCCGATGAAATTCATTAGGCGTTTACTTTAAATAAGTGTCAGCTTATTTTATAACCAGATGTACTTGTCAATCATGATTCTTTTTCTCAATTGCCTTAAAAAAACAATCTTGCTATTTTTGACTTTTCACACCATTTTGTTCAATTTGTACTGCGGCTTGCCAGCTAGGTAGTTGGCTTAAACCTGCTACGTAACGTTGGATATGGGGATAATTTTCACCTTGTCCCATATGATAAACTAAAGCATGTAGTCCAAAGCCCATCATGAAGTCAGCACCGGTTAAACGGTCTGCCACTAGAAATTCTTTATCTTTTAAATATTCATTTAAATGGCCAAATACTTTATCGAACTCAACTTGAGTATAATTTTCTAGAAATACCAACTTCGTGCCCTGCTTGGTTTCTATCGTATTAAACGTTTTTAACAAAAATGGCAGCATGGCAGAGCTTTCTGAGAAATGAATCCACTGTAGATAATCGACATAGGTAGATTCATCCATATCTGGTGCTAAATGCGGCGCAAGTTTCTGAATTAATAACTCAACGATTGCGCCTGACTCTGCAATAACTTTGCCATCCCATTCCAATACTGGAGATTTCCCTAAAGGGTGAATGGTTTTTAAAGAGTCAGGGGCCAAATGCGTGCTTGAGTCACGATAATAGCGTTTCAGCTCATAGGGCTGCTTGATTTCTTCAAGTAACCACAAAATACGAAAAGAACGTGATTGATCTAAATGATGTAGTGTGATCATGATAATTCCTATTTTTTTAAATTTTTACAACCACTTTGCCAAAGTTTTCGCCTTTCAACATACCATTGAAAGCATTGATCGTGTTATCTAAACCTTGCACCATATGCTCTTTATATTTGATTTTTCCGTCTTTCAACCATTCAGACATTTGCTGATAGAATTCCGGATACTGACTGCCATAATCATCAAAAATAATAAAGCCTTGCATGCGAATACGCTTTTTTAAAAGGGTGGAAATAAAGCCCGGTAAACGGTCTGGCCCTTGTGCTTGCTCGGTAGCGTTATACTGGGAAACCACACCACACACCGGTACACGTGCCGCAGAGTTAAGCAATGGCCATACCGCATCAAACACTTTACCCCCGACATTCTCATAATAAATATCAATACCGTTGGGAGCTGCTTGTTGTAATTGTTCTGCAAAATTTTCATCATGATGATTGATACAAGCATCGAAGCCGAGTTCTTCTACTGCATAACGGCATTTTTCAGGCCCACCTGCGACGCCAACCACGCGACAACCTTTAAGTTTACCAATTTGTCCAACCGTAGCACCAACAGGTCCCGTTGCAGCTGCAACGACTAATGTTTCACCGGCTTTAGGCTGACCAATGTCCAACAACCCCATATAAGCAGTAAATCCTGGCATTCCCAAAATACCCAATGCCCAAGATGGATGTTCAGGTTGCATACCTAAGCTTTGACAGGCAGACCCATTAGAAATTGCGTAGCCCTGCCAGCCATTTCCGGAAAGAACCCACTCGCCTTCTTTGAATTTTGGGTTTTTAGAGGCCACCACTTGACTGACTGTTCCACCGACCATCACTTCGCCAATTTCAACCGGTGCTGCATATGAAGGAGCATCGCTCATGCGACCACGCATATAAGGATCGAGTGACAAGTAAATGGTTTTTAACAATATCTCGCCTTGTTTAAGTTCATTGAGCTCAACTTGTTCAATACGAAAATCGCTGTGTTTTGGCTCACCCACTGGCCGTTTAGCTAAAACGATGCGTTGATTAATAACTGTTTTCACACATATAACTCCATGTTTTATTTAAAAGTATTTTTCTTCACAATCAAAAACTGTGATTAAAATTTCTTTACATCCATTGTAGATGAGTTATAATAAAAAACAATACGACTGGTCTATTTTTTACAATAGAGTAAATAATTAATATGAAGCCTACTCCTATTAAAAAGTCTGAAGCGAAGCGCTTACACATTCTTAACACCAGTTCAGACCTGATTTTGCATAAAGGTTTTACTGGCGTAGGATTACAGGAAATTTTACAGAGCTGTGAAATCCCTAAAGGCTCGTTTTATCATTATTTCCAATCTAAGGAAGCTTTCGGATGTGAATTGGTACAGCATTATGTAGACAATTACCAAGTCCGTTTAAATGATGTATGGCGTTGTGATAAATCCCCTTATCAAAAGCTGATTGAGTATTTTAATTTATGGATAGAAGATCCTGAAACACAGTGTGGTTGGGCGGATAGCTGTTTAATTGTGAAACTTGCCGCAGAAGTTGCCGATCTATCTGAAGATATGCGCTCGATTATGTCCGCTGGCGTTGATGATGTAATCCAACGTATTGCTGGTTTAATTGATTTGGGAAAACAGGATCAGTCTATCCAAGCAGATACCGAGGCCTCTACTTTGGCACAAGTACTTTACCAAATGTGGTTAGGTGCAGCATTACTGAGTAAGTTGCAAAAAGATAAAACACCATTACATCAAGCTCTGAGAGCAACTAAATTTCTATTAAAAAGTGAAGATTCATAAAAATTAAATATCAACTACATAATTAATAATTCATGATAGCAGTCCAATGATTACCTATTATTGTGTTGCTATTAGATCAATTTACAATCCATGAGTATAGCGCACAATGAATTCTCCTTCTAAAGCCCTCATGACTCGTATTTTAGTTGGTTATTTAGGCTTATATCCCACACTATTACTGGTTCTCACTTTATTAAAGCCAATTACACAGCATCAAAGTTTCCCGATGATGGTGTTGATTGAAGTCATAGTATTAGTGCCAGTAACGCAACTGATTTCTTTCCCACTGGCAGGTTGGCTCATTACACAGCTAAAAAATTTTAAGAATTTGTTTTAAGAAGAATTTATGCTGGCAACAGCAATCCTAAGTCCTTATTTTGCCAACCACAAAGGTTGGCAAAATAACTTACTTAGTCGATATTAATCTGCGTAAGCTGGATAATCAATATAGCCTTTTTCCGTCCCACCATACATACTGCTTGCATCTACTGCATTCAATGGCCAGACATTGGCGATGCGATCGGGTAAATCTGGATTCGCAATAAATGGGCGTCCAAATGCAATTAAATCGGCCAGTCCTGCCTCTAAAATTCGAGTCCCTCTTTCTGCCGTATATCGACCTGCATATATAATCCGACCACTGAAAGTGTCTCTGACATCTCTACGAAAATCATGAGGAAGTTCTGGTGCATTATCCCAATCAGCTTCTGCAATCGATAAATAGGCAATCCCAACTTCTTCAAGTATCTTTATGGCCTCAATATAAGTCACATGTGGATCATCTTCAACTAAACCCATGTAGACACGATCTTCCTCTGTACTTTCAAATAAGGGGGCAAAACGCACTCCTAAACGATCTGCACCAACTACCTCAGCAACTGCCTCTACTACTTCACGTAAAAAACGCAAACGATTGTTTAGTGATCCACCATATTCATCTTCACGGTGGTTACTATGTGCAGAGATAAATTGGTTCACCAAATAACCATTTGCACAATGAATTTCAACTCCATCAAAACCAGCAGCCAAGGCATTACGCGCTGCTTGAGCATAGAGTTGCACTAATTCTTTAACTTCTGCATTGCTTAAAGCACGTGGCATTGAAGGATCAGCCAAGGCCCCCGCATTGGGCCCGGTCTCAATAAAGACTTTAACATTACTATCAGCCCTAATAGCCGAGGGCGCGACCGGTGATGCATGATCGGGTTGCAAAGATGTATGTGAAACACGCCCAACATGCCAAAGTTGTGCAAAAATAATGCCTCCTTTAGCATGCACTGCTTCCGTCACTTTACGCCATCCAGCAATCTGTTCAGGGCTGTAAATACCGGGAGTCCAAGCATAGCCTTGACCACGTGGCTCGATTTGCGTACCTTCGGTGACCATAAATCCTGCCCCGGCACGCTGTTGATAATAGGTTGCCATCAGTTCATTTGGAATATTCCCTGGCTGAGTACTGCGCGACCGCGTTAATGGTGGCAATACAATACGGTTTTGCAAAACATAAGGGCCTAAGCTTAAGTTTTGAAAAAGTTTGCTGTCTTTCATTTCATTGTATCCAAGTCATCATGACTTAATTGATCTAAATTAAAAAAAATATCCTTCCTGTATATAGAAAAATAAATAAAGGAAAGCTATTCACTCAGGCCCTTCACCATTAAGTGAGGATTATTTTGCTTATTGCGCCAGTTGCTCAGAGTCAGAAGTTTATTCACTGGTAAGCACCACAACAGACACTAGCTACTCTTTATTTCAACAATTGAAGTAATGCTGAGGCAGTTGCAGCAGAAGATGCTGGATTTTGTCCAGTAACCAGCAAGCCATCTACTTGAACATGTACTTGCCAATCATCCACTTTAGAATAATGACCACCGTTTTGTTTAAGCATGTCTTCGACTAAAAATGGTACAATTTCAGTCAAACCTACAGCGGCCTCCTCAGTATTGGTGAAACCAGTCACTAATTTACCGCTAACTAAGGGCGCTCCATTACTCGCTTTCACATGACGAAGAACACCCGGGGCATGACACACTGCTGCAACAGGTTTGCCAGACTGAATCGCCTGTTCAATCAGAGAAATTGAAATCGGATCTTCTGCTAAATCCCACAATGGGCCATGCCCGCCTGGATAAAACACTGCATCATAATCAGCTACAGAAATTTCGCTAAGTTTATGCGTCTGTGCCAATGCTTGCATTGCAGTTGGATCTGCTTCAAAACGATGAGTGGTTTCAGTTTGAGCATCGGCTAAATTACTTTTCGGATCTAGTGGTGGCTGCCCACCTTGAGGCGACGCCAGCGTAACTTCAGCACCAGAGTCAATAAAGGTGTAATACGGTGCAGCAAGTTCCTCTAGCCAGAAACCTGTTTTCTTACCAGTATTGCCAAGTTGATCATGTGAGGTTAAAACGATTAAAATTTTCATGTTATTTCTCCGATAATTTTCATGATTGAGGAGCATTGTTACAGGGTCAGAGCATGCCATATACGCGCATTTAGCTTAGATGCTCATCTCGAGAATTTGGCGACTGATCTCTAATGAAACATTTTTATGTTCGCCTAGCTGTGTAAGATTATGTGATTTAAGTTGCGTAATGATGATCTCAATATCTGTCTCCCCCAGTCCATAATCGCTAAGACGAGTCGGCAATCCAAGTTGCTCAAAGAAGGCTCGAGTACGAGCAATAGCAGTATCAATACGTTGTTCTTCATCACCTTCGACAATCTGCCAGACTCGAGCTGCATACTGTAGTAATTTTTCTCGCTTCTCTTGACGACGCACTTGTAGATTGGCCGGCAACACAATGGCCAAGGTACGAGCATGATCAATACCATGTAAAGCCGTGAGCTCATGCCCAATCAAATGGGTTGACCAATCTTGTGGTACACCAGCTCCAATCAGCCCATTCAGTGCCATGCTAGCAGCCCACATCAAATTCGCACGCGTGTCATAATCTGCTGAATCTTCCAAGATTTTCGGTCCAATCTCAATCAAAGTTTGCAATAGACCTTCGGCAAAACGATCTTGTACTTGTGCATTCACAGGGTAAGTTAAGTACTGTTCCATGACATGAATAAATGCATCAACCACGCCATTTGCTAACTGGCGCGTCGGCAAGCTAAAAGTTTTATTCGGATCCAGTACGGAAAATTGCGGAAAAACATAGGGGCTGCTAAATGACAATTTGGCTTGGGTCGATTTTCTGGTTACTACCCCACCGCTATTCATTTCTGAACCAGTTGCCGGAAGGGTGAGTACACTCGCAAAAGGCAAAGCTTGAGTAATTTTAGTACCATGGGTTTCTAAAATCTCCCATGTATCCCCTGTATAATTGACTGCTGCTGCAATAAATTTAGTACCATCAATTACCGATCCACCACCGACAGCCATCAAGAAATCAATCTTTTGTTCTCGAATCAGCTCTACAGCTTTCATGAGGGTTTCGTAACTCGGATTCGGCTCAATTCCGCCAAATTCATGAATTTCTCTTGCACCTAATGCTTCACGCACTTCAGCTAAAGTACCATTCTTACGTGCACTTTCACCACCAAACAACATTAATACTTTTGCTTCTGTAGGCACATAGTCATTGATTTTAGCTATTGTATCGCCACCAAAAATAATGCGGGTCGGATTATAAAAGTTAAAATTCAGCATATTTTTATCCTAGGATGATCAACTAATTGATTTGAAAAACCACCGTTATTCATCAAATAAACTTTAAAAAAATTGGACAACACTGCGGCTTTTGACTGCACCATGTGCTAACTATACATAAAAATAGACCAGTCGTCTATTTTTATAAAAATTATTTCAGCTTGGCGACTTTAGTGATGGTTAAACACATTCAGGCTTGTTCTATAACACTTTTATTATTGATGTATTTTCACGAGCGATTGTTGTATGGAAGGTATCAACATGTATGACTACTGACATGGTCGTGAACGCATTGGCTAAAACAGTGAATGACTCATACAAAATAACGATGATTAAATATTTTAAAAGCAGATTGGCACGGTTTAGCAGATGTACAAATGCGACAGTAAATTAGATAGATTGGTTCAATATAAAGCATGTACATAGCTGCATTCGTTTATTTACCCTGTTTTGGATATTGACCCATGTAAATGATGAGATTAAGCCATTAAATAAAGTAGCCCAACTTGAATAAAAAGCCTCTGACAAACCTCACAGGGTTGAAGTGCTGCCTTTCATTCAAAATTTCAGGCAGCACATTTATACATTTAAGCGTCGGTTTAAGCTGGTAGTTTACTCGCCAAAACATCTACTTTTTCAATAGACGGTGGCTCTGAAAATAGCTCTTCGGCCTGAGCCATCAACGCAGCTGCAACCTTGCCAGATAAATGTGCTTGGCGACCCGCCTCATCAGGAAATGCATCAAAAATACCAAATGTTGTAGGTCCAAGACGTAAGCCAAACCACGCAACTGTCGCAGGTTCTTCCATTACAATAGGTAAACCGGCTTTAAGGAAAGCTTCCACTTCGTCTTCTTTACCCGGTTTAGCTTCAAGACGGACATATAAAGCTGTTTTAAGCATGACTAAAACTCCACAATTGATTAGAATTCAAACTGATTCTGTCATTGCTAATGTATGCATGTCAGAAAGTTTTGTTGTATAAAAGTTAAAAAACATCCCATAGCTGAGTCAAAATTTAGGTTTTTATTTCGACATAATGCTATGAATTTATTCAAGTTAATATCATTAACATTTGAATCAAAAAATCAAGATATGAGATGATTAAATTCAATCTTAGTTATATAAGGATCAATTGACTCTACCTTAGATTTATAAGCTGACCTCTTCATCTGGAAGTTATATTGCTCAAGAAGCATTCAAGAACAACATGCACATCTTCATATCTATGAAAGTTATTTAGCTAGGAATTTGCTGTGAAACTCTATATGTTTCTCTATAAAGCTCGCAATGAAGTAATAGCTATGGTCATACCCTTCTCTTAGGTTAAGTGTAAGAGGATATTCTTGTTCCAAACAAATATCACTAAGAAGCTTAGGTCTTAACTGTTCTTCAAGAAAATCATCAGCTGTTCCCTGATCGACTAAAATAGGTAAATGAACTTCATCGTTTTTGATTAATTCAATCGCATCATAGCTTTTCCATAAAGTTTCGGTTTCATCTAGGTAGTGTGTAAAAGCCTTTTTCCCCCAAGGTACTTGGCTAGGTGCAACAATTGGTGCAAAAGCAGAAATACTTTTATACAGCTCAGGGTTTTTTAAACCAATTACTAATGCACCATGACCACCCATGCTATGCCCCATAATGCTTTGGACTTGGTTGGTCGGAAAATTCAGGTCAATCAGATTTCTGAGCTCTTCCACAATATAATCATACATTTTGAAATGCTGTGACCAGGGTGCTTGTGTTGCATTCACATAGAATCCTGCGCCTTGGCCTAAATCATAATCTGCATGATCTGGTACATCCTCTCCACGTGGGCTGGTATCTGGTGCAACAATAATGACTTTATGTTCAGCCGCATACTTTTGTGCTCCGGCTTTAGTAATAAAGTTCTGTTCGTTGCAAGTCAGTCCTGATAACCAATATAAAACTGGCAACTTCTCATCTTTGTCATGAGGTGGCAGATATATTGAGAATTTCATTGAACAGTTTAATGCTATTGACTGATGGCGATACACTTCTTGCGATCCACCAAAAGAAGCATGTTTCTCAATTATTTCCATAATCAATTACCTATGTTGAGCAAGACTTCATGAGAAATCGAGTAAACAAAGAGTCTGACATTCTCCACAGAGAATACTGATAAAGATTTAAAATGTAGGCAGGTTTGTTGAACCTATACATGATGGATACATAGATAGATCTGTTTTACAGATGATGTGCCGTTTTAGAGGATTCCATGCATGTCAATCATGATTCACATGCATGGAAAAGTATAAGGTCTGACGGAATTATTCGTAATGAATTACAGTACGAATTGACTTACCTTCATGCATTAGATCAAAGGCTTCATTGATCTGATCCAAGCCCATGGTGTGTGTCACAAATGGTTCTAATTGAATTTTACCTTTCATGGCATCTTCAACCATTCCTGGAAGTTGCGTACGACCTTTTACCCCACCAAAGGCAGAACCTAACCATCTACGACCAGTAACCAGTTGGAATGGACGGGTAGAGATTTCTTGACCTGCGCCAGCTACACCAATAATTACGGATTGTCCCCAGCCACGGTGTGCACTTTCAAGGGCTGCACGCATCACATTCACGTTACCAATACACTCAAATGAATGATCTACACCCCAGCCAGTCATTTCGACAATTACTTGCTGGATTGGTTTATCGTAATCTTTAGGGTTCAAGAAGTCCGTTGCACCAAACTCTTTTGCCAGCGCAAATTTATCTGGATTCATGTCAACCACAATAATACGCCCTGCTTTAGCTTGACGTGCGGCTTGTACGACTGCCAAACCAATACCACCTAAACCAAAGACCGCAACACTATCACCTTCTTGTACTTTAGCCGTGTTATGTACTGCACCGATACCCGTTGTTACCCCACAACCCAGTAAGCAGACATGTTCGTGATTGGCTTCAGGATTGATTTTAGCCAATGATACTTCTGCCACTACAGTGTATTCACTGAACGTTGAGCAGCCCATATAGTGGTAAATCGGTTGACCATTGTAGGAAAAACGAGTGGTACCATCTGGCATTACGCCTCTACCTTGAGTTTCGCGAACGGAAATACACAAGTTCGATTTTCCAGATTTACAGAATACGCACTCGCCACATTCAGCAGTGTAAAGTGGAATAACATGATCACCTGGTTTGACGCTAGTCACGCCTTCACCAACCTCAACTACAACACCAGCACCTTCATGCCCGAGAATAGCGGGAAAAACACCTTCAGGATCATCGCCAGATAAAGTAAATGCGTCTGTATGACACACACCGGTATGGGAGATCTTAATTAATACTTCACCTTTCTTCGGTGGTGCAACATCAACTTCAACAATTTGAAGAGGTTGATCAGGACCAAACGCAACGGCAGCACGTGACTTCATGGAATAATTCCTTATACAGATCTACTTTAAATATGATTTTAGAATCTTGGCGATTTCAGCCAATTCTTCTTTTCGTTGTTGTTCTGTGGTTTCACCTGATACTAATGTGTCCTTTAAATGAACCTCCAACATTTCATTCATTAAACCATTAATAGCACCACGCACAGAGCATATTTGTTGCAGAATTGCACCACATTCCACATTATCTTCTAACGCTTTTTCAATCGCTTGCGTCTGACCTTTGATCTTTCTGACGCGTAGAAGAATCTTTTTTTTGTCGTCAACCTGATTAGGCATTAGACCTCCTTATTTGCTAGCATTTATACTATAGTACCCCATAGTATAAAAAAAGCAATATTTTTTATAAATCGAAAATTAAAAAGATCTTTAGCGAAAATTTTCTATCCCTGTTTTTAGTTTTTTTAAATTAACATCATAGAGCTTATGCGAAAGTCACAAAAAAAATGGGACTTTTAGCTCCCATTTTTTATTTTGTCTCATGTTCTTTGTAATGCTGTGACCTTTTAGAATTATGTTTCAAATTTTAGCCACTTTGTAGATATTTTGAACGTTTCAAGCCTTGAAAATACTACCGACAGTTTAGATTAAACTGCCTTTACAGACTGTACTAGAATATTTTTAGTGAGCGGATAATATTTATTATTCATTATTTAGGAATTATCAAATCCTATAAATATCATTTATTGGATTAATTTACTTTGGTACTGTGCATATCATCCCCCAGTTAAGAATAAGGAATAACTATGAATAAGATGATGAATGCTCTTATCTTAGAAAATTTTGGTGATCATGAATTTAAACGTGTAGAACTCCCTATACCTCAACCTGAGGCTGGGCAAGTTCTAGTACGTATTCATGCTAGTGGTGTAAACCCTATTGATTATAAAATTCGTCTTGGTGAAGCACCATATGCTATGCCAGAGCTTCCTGCCGTGTTGGGAACAGATATGGCTGGGGTTGTCACTGCTATTGGTGAAGGTGTCACTCACTTCAACGTCGGAGATGAAGTTTACGGTCTGATTGGTGGCGTTCGTGGTCTTCAAGGATCTTTAGCAGAATATGTTGTAGCAGATGCTGATCTGATCGCATTAAAGCCACGGAATATCTCTATGCGCGAGGCAGCAGTACTACCATTGACGTTCCTCACCGCTTGGGAAGGTTTAGTGGATCATGCGAAGGTCCAACCAGGGCAAACTGTACTGGTTCAGGGTGGTGCTGGTGGCGTTGGTTATATGGTGGTTCAGCTTGCAAAAGCACTTGATGCAAATGTTTGGGCGACTGGTCGTACAGCTGATCAATCACTGATTTCAGAACTCGGTGCAACACCTCTCGATTACACAACAGCATCTTCCGATGACATTATTGCTGCAAGCCCTGAGGGTCAAGGTTTTAACATTGTTTACGACACTGTGGGTGGTCCAGTACTAGAAGCTTCACTTTCAATGACAACTCACTATGGCCACATTACCAGCTGTGCTGCATTTGGTAATCATAATTTAGCGAGTTCATCTCTACGGTGTGCCACACTGTCTGGCGTATTCGTCCTATTGCCGATGTTAACAGGTAATCGCCGTTCTCATCATGGTGATGTCCTTAAGATCGCGACTCGTCTCGTTGAGGAAGGTAAACTGCGTCCTATTGTTGATCCTCGTCATTTTACTCTAGATCAAGCGATTGAGGCTCATGATGCTGTTCAAGATCGCTCTGCCAATATTAAGGTCGTGATTGATGTCATTTAACGCACTTCAGGCCAAGACTTGGCGCTTCAATTCTATTGGAGATACAGATGTTCTGACATTAGAAACACTTCCTGTGGCTTTACCAGCCGCAGGAGAAGTTCTAATCCAGATGAAAACGATCGGACTCAACCGGGCTGATGTGATGTTTCGGCGTGGTACTTATATTCAAAAGGCAGTATTCCCCTCTCGTCTGGGATATGAGGGAGCAGGCGTAGTTCTGGCGATAGGTGAAGGTGTACGCCAATTTTCTCCAGGAGATGCAGTATCGATTCTTCCGACTGACAATCTAGCCAAATATGGGACATATGCGGACAAGCTTCTGATTCCAGAAACTTTTTTAGTTCACAAACCCGATAGTTTAAGCTGGGAAGAAGCTTCCTCAATCTGGATGCAGTATTTGACGGCTTGGGGTGGTGTAATCCATGCTGGTGGAGTTTCGAAAGGAAAAACAATCTTGATCACAGCAGCTTCAAGTAGCGTAGGACTAGCTGCGATACAGATAGCTGAAGCAGCGGGTGCTAAGGTCATTGCAAGTACACAGACGATAGAGAAAAAGCAACGTTTACTGGATCTCGGTGTTAAAAATGTTATAGCCAGTGAAGATGAACCAGATTTGTATGAGGCGCTTGTTTTACGTTTAGGTGGAGAACATCTTGATGTCGCCTTCGATGCTGTAGGAGGGCCACATATTGAACAGATTGCAAAAGCGATGTCTGTAGGAGGAACTATGGTTATGCATGGTGCACTTAGCCCTGAGATCACACCATTTCCTCTTAAAGTTGCATTACGCAAGAGCTTAACCATGCGAGGTTTTTTGTTCCTTGAGGTTCTCCATGACCCTGTTTTAAGGGAGCAAGCCAGACGATTTATTCTTAGCAGTATAGGTGCAGGATATCTTCGCCCAGTGATCGACCGTTGCTTTGACTTTGAGGACATGCATGACGCTCAGCGCTATCTTGAATCAAATCAGCAAATAGGAAAAATTGTAGTTACTCTAGATACATGATGGTCTTATCTGATTCAGGTTTCTATATGGCCCAGCACTTCCACTAAGTAATCAAACAATGCTCGGATTCGCAAAGGTGTCGGGCCCCGCTGTGGACGATATAAATACAGGCGCCAAACGGGAGAGGTTTCCTCATGAAGTATCTGAATGAGCTTACCACTCCTAAGCCACGGCAAAACTAGAAATCCAGGCATGTGTCCGAATCCAACTCCAGCGAGAATAGCTTGAAATTCAGCTTCTAGATCATCTGTAATAAAACGAGGCTTTGATGGCGTGAAGCTTCGACTTTCGGTGAATGTCCATGGCCAGTAACGCCCTGTTTTATGATCGAATAGTGCTGTTAGAGGGTATTTATCTAAGTCAATAATTTTTTTAGGCATTCCAACCTTATCAATTAACTCTGGCGTACCCACAGAATAAAAGTTCACTTTAGCCAATTCCCTTGCCACATATCGATTGTCCGGCAAAAATCCAAATCTGATCCCGATATCTATCCGCTCATCGATCACATCCGAGTGTGAATCTGTTAGCACACAATCCACGACAATATCTGGATAACGTGTGGCAAATTCTGCTAGTGCGGGTACTACCAATTTGCGCCCTAACACAGACGACACAGTAAGACGGACGGTCCCACGCATTTCATCTCGTTTTTCCTTGGTGTCTTTTACAAACAGAGCATCAATGGATCCTACCGCAAAATGTGCTTGCTTTGCCAGACGCTCACCATCAGCGGTAATTTTAATTTGTCGAGTACTCCTGTAAAACAGAATCTCTCCGCGCTGCTCTTCTAGCTCTTTTATTGCCCGTGTCACTACCTGCGGGGAAATACCCAGCTGAGTGGCTGCCTCTTTAAAATTTCGAGACTCTGCTGCGACACAAAAGATACGCATCATTTCCAATTTGTTCTGCATGTCCAATCCTGTGTTATGGTAATTATTCCGTAAATAGGAATTCTGAAAGATAATATTATTCATTTATTATACCTAACAAGGCTGTAATACTTAATCCATCAAATATGATTGACAGATAAGTTGAAGGTTACTTGTATGAATAATATAGAAAATAAAGTTATTGTTATCACAGGTGCAAGTAGTGGTTTAGGTGAAGCTACTGCTCGCTTACTTGCTAAAAAAGGTGCAAAGGTTGTACTTGGTGCTAGACGTACTGAAAAATTACAGGCTATTGTTCACGACATTCGTGCTGAAGGTGGTCAAGCTGAATTTATTGGTATGGATATAACCAAACCACATGAAGTACAAGCACTTATTGAAAAGGCATTAAGCGCATTTGGTCAAATCGATGTATTGGTAAACAATGCTGGATTAATGTCTATTGCACCATTAAGTGAGCTAAAAGTTGATGAATGGGATCGTATGATCGACATTAATATTAAAGGTGTTCTTTATGGTATAGCAGCTACACTGCCTGTTTTCCAAAAACAAAACTTTGGACACTTTATTAATCTCGCATCTGTTGCAGGGTTAAAAGTATTTAGTCCAGGAGGTACTGTTTATAGCGGTACTAAGTTTGCTGTAAGAGCCATCTCTGAAGGCCTTCGTCATGAAGTTGGGGGAACAATTAGAACGACGACTATTGAGCCTGGTGCAATTGAGTCAGAACTAAAATTCGGTTCTTCTCATAAAGAAAGTTCAGAGTTTGTTACTGATTTCTACAAACAAGCCATACCAGCTGACTCAGTCGCTCGAGCAATTGCTTATGCAATTGAACAGCCTGCGGATGTAGATATTAATGAAATTGTTTTGCGCCCAACGAGCCAAGAGTTTTAATGATTGAATAACATAAAATGGGAGCACTTCGCTCCTATTTTTACTATATTTTTTTAAAGTTAAGGACAAATCTATGAAAGCCGTATCGTATGTTATCAATAACCATGATGATTTTAAAAATTCATTGGTAGATATTGAAAAAGCGAAGCCTACGCTTAAGGAGCGTGATGTACTGGTAAAAGTTCAGGCAATCTCTGTGAATCCAGTTGATACCAAAGTGAGAAAAAATTCGTCTGAAGCAAATAATCGTATTTTAGGTTGGGATGCCGTTGGGGAAATTATTGAAGTTGGCTCAAAAGTTACCGCGTTTAAAGTAGGAGATTCTGTTTGGTATGCTGGCGATTTAACCCGAGATGGTAGTAATGCTGAGTTTCAAGCAGTCGATGAACGAATTATCAGTCTTAAACCAATTACAGTATCTAATGCAGAAGCAGCAGCATTGCCATTAACTGCAATAACGGCATGGGAAATGCTGTTTGATCGATTTCAAATTTCAGAAACAGAAGTTGGCAGTATTTTAATTATTGGTGGTGCAGGCGGTGTAGGATCAATTGCTATCCAACTCCTAAAAGCAAAAACAAATCTGACCGTTATAGCAACAGCTTCACGGGAAGAAACGAAATCTTGGGTGGAATCACTTGGTGCCGACCATGTCATTGATCATAGCAAAGATTTAAATGCACAAATCGAGACACTAGGCATTGAAAAACCAAAATATGTATTCTCTACAAATCATACAGAAACGTATATCAAGCAAATAGTTTCTCTGATTGCACCACAAGCCAAGCTTGGATTGATCGATGATCCACAAACATTTGATATTATGCCATTTAAGACTAAATCTATTTCTATCCATTGGGAGTTGATGTTCACCCGTTCAATGTATGAAACCGATGATATTGAAAAGCAAGGTGATCTATTGCAACAGGTTGCTCAATTAGTTGACCAGCAAAAAATTAGAAGTACCCTCAACCAAAATCTAGGCAAAATTAACGCTGCAAACTTGGAGAAGGCGCATAAGTTACTTGAATCAGGTAAGTCAAAAGGCAAAATTGTACTAGAAAACTTCTAAAACAAATTAAAGGTGAAATAATGACTATTTCAGTAATTGCGAACTTTAAGGCAAAGTCAGATCAAAAAGAGACGTTAGAAGCGCTTTTAAAAAGTGTAATAGAGCCTACGCTTCACGAAGAAGGATGCTTGAAATATGAGCTTTATATTAGCGAAAATGACTCGAGTAGATATTTCTTCTTAGAAGAATGGCGTAGCAGGGAGGATTTAGATATCCATATAGCGTCTGATTATATTCAAAGTTTATTTGGTAATATCCAATCGCTCATTGAATCCAGTGATATTGTAGAAATCAAAAAAATATAGCTGTATTCGGACATTATGATGAAGTATTCTTCAAAGTAACATAGGGACTTAGAAAGTTAATATAAAAATGGGAGCTCTAAGCTCCTATTTTTTAATTTTTTAGTAGTAACCTAGGCTTCAACAAATTATGCCCCTAAGGGGAGCCACCAATACCCTGCATTTTGACAACAATGTCATCGTTTAGAGGCAGCAAATTTACGAGCATCAGTCGGTACAACTGGTGATTCATATGATATTGCTTTGGCTGAAACGGTGAATGGCTTATACAAAACAGAGGTTATTGAATATTTAAAAGCAGATTGGCTTACTCTCAAGCCTTTGATTTTATGTGAAAGCATATAAACTGAAAAAACAATAAATGTTCATACTGGAACTTTAGATATGAATCCATGAAACATTTATGAGTAATAAAGTTTCATACTAGCTTATGACCCTTACACGTTTGCCATAGGTACGCCTACCTGTACCAGAACAAACTGGACACCATGAGTTATTGTGAAATAAGTTTTGAAAAGTAGGATTCCATTTATGCTTCTTTTCACATTGCACATCAAGCTTCTGACGTACATTGATGTATTCTGTAGAAAATAAAACACCGCCTTTACTTTCTATAAATTCCTTAACAAATTCATAGGTATGCGCAACATCTCTATTGCTACATTCATTACACCAAGATTTTTTATGTATATGAACGGCAGGAGTGGCATAAAATTCATGGCCTTTTTCACATCTATATAGGAGTTTAACAGTCCTACCTAGATATTCTTTTGAAAGACATTCTCCTTTATGCTGTTTCGCATAGTTTTGACACCATTCAAGATTGTATTTAGGTAAGGCCATAGATAAATCCTTTGAGCAATCTAGTATGAGAATTTATTGCTCAGTATGATACTTTAATACTTAGTATGAAACTTTTTTACTGCCCCACATAGGCTTTTTGATGTGGAAAGGTGCAGGCACAACTGGCTTAGACTTTGCAAGCTTTACTAAATCCTTTTTAGGCATTATTGGTGTAGGTGCGGCTTTATAATTCGCAATAAAATTTAGTCTGCCTAAAGCATTTGTGTTTCCCGCAATCGCTATTTTATTGGTTGCTTGCTTGTTCCCCGCATTAAATTATTATGCTCTTGAAGCATCTGAAAAGTCATTTAACCAAACAACCAATTTTTTAAGTCAGCCAGTACATAAGTTTTCAGCAAATAAAATAACTGTACTTTGGGGCATGTGGTACATGAAAGCCCTATATTTAGCCATAGCAGGTTTAATTGGCTTTGGCATAGCTAAAGCTTTATATCCTGAAGTGATTTAAAAAAATTGGATATTTTTATTTAGAAATTACATTGTATGTTTACAACATAAATTGAGATATATAAAGATGACCCATTGAAATGGGATTAAAAAAAATACTTTATTTTTAATATTATAATTATATGTAGTTCAACTAATGGTGTGATAGGTTTTAGTTATAAACTTATTCATTCAGGAATTATATTGCTGAATGAATAAGTCTAATTGATTTATTTATGCAACCCAACTATTCATTTGATTCATTTGATTCATTATTTTTAACTTGTTTTTGTTTAGAATTTTCAACTTTAGAAGCTTTTAAATTCTTTTCAAGAAATAACAAGCCGCCATCTGCATAACTAAAACTTGCGATACTAAAGAATGCACTAATTAACAGTAATTTAGTACAAAATTTATTTTTGAATAGCATGTTTATTTACTCTCATTTAATACTTGTTAGATATTCTAACTTTAAAGAATTAACACCCAGAGGACTCATAAATTACATTCTTGTAATTTTAAAATGTCTCAGGATGGTGTTTAAAGTGCGTGTGATAAATAGAAGTGTAATACAGGAAAATGGTAAGGTTTATCAGCCTAGTCATCTGTCCATTATGTAGAAAGAGCAGCACTTTAATGTTTATGCTGTTCCAATGTATTACATTCCTTACTTTCTATTTGTAACGTAATTTCAGTAATACTATGATTATGTTTTAGAACGTCTAAGGCCTTTTGATAGAGCTGATCTGGATCGCTATTAGGAGCAACCAAATGAGCAGTTAAATGAATGTTTTTTGAAGATATAGCCCAGACTTTCAACTGATGAATCCCTTCAACACCCTCTAGCATCAATAAATCATTTCTTAACGACTCAATATCAATCTCATCAGGAACCCCTTCAAGCAAAATATGGATACTTTGTTTTAATAAAACCCAAGTTCGAGGTAAAACCCAGAAGCCAATTAACACAGCGATTACGGTATCTACCCACATCCACTGGGTAAAATAAATGACCACTCCTCCGATAATCACGCCTATCGATCCCAGTGCATCACTAAGGACTTCTAAATATGCGCCTTTCACATTTAGACTTTCTTGAGCACTCGCAGAAAGGATTTTCATTGAAATCAAATTTATGACCAAACCAATGACTGCGACAATCATCATTCCAACACTTTGAATTTCAGCAGGATGCGTAAAGCGTTGGTAAGCTTCATAGACAATATATATCGCCACCACAAAAAGCATCACTGCATTAAACAGAGCCGCTAAAATTTCGAATCGCTGATAGCCAAAAGTTCTTTTATCATCTGCGGCTTTTTTACCAATTTTGATAGCAGCAAGAGCAATAGCTAATGCGGCTACATCAGTAAACATGTGAGCGGCATCAGACAGTAATGCTAAACTTTGGGTAATAAAAGCAGCGACAACTTCTACTATTAAAAAAGTAGTCGTTAAACCCAAAGCAAACATTAATTTCTTACTATTTCCTTCAGTAACAACCGCATGGCTATGATCATGATGTTCTGACATAAAATTTTCCTTATTCAATCCATGATTAGCAGAGATACTTGAGACAGGCTCAATATCTCTGCTAAAAATTGCTTAATCTAATGGATTAAGAAGCTTTCTTTTCATTCATCCAGCGGTACAGTACGGGCAATAAAACCAATGTAAGCAGGGTAGAGGAGATAATTCCTCCAATAACCACTGTTGCTAAAGGTCTCTGTACTTCTGCCCCAGTTCCGGTTGCCAAAGCCATCGGGACAAACCCAAGGGACGCCACACAAGCTGTCATCAGCACAGGTCTAAGACGCAAAATTGCACCCTGCCACGTTGCATAATAAAGGTCATATTGTTGTCGCAACTCTTTGATAAAGGTAAGCATGACTAAGCCATTCAGTACAGCCACCCCCGATAGTGCAATGAAGCCAACCCCTGCTGACATGGATAATGGAATGTCACGCAACCACAACGCGATTAAGCCTCCACATAAGGCAAACGGTACACCACTAAAGACCAGTAAGCTTTCTTTGATATTATGGAATACAGCCATCAATAAAATAAAGATCGTCAACAATGCGAGCGGAACCACCAATTGCATACGCGCTTTTGCAGACATCAGATTTTGAAATTGACCGCCATAATCTATCCAATAACCGCTTGGTAATTCCTGTTTGGATAACGTGCTCTGAAGCTCTGTTACGAATGAGCCTAAATCACGTCCTTCTACATTTGCAGTAATAACCACTCGACGTTTACCATTTTCACGGCTGACCTGATTAATACCCAGGATATTTTCAACGCGTGCCACATCTTGCAGTTGGACTAAACCACCATTCGGCAATTGAATAGGAAGTACCGCTAACTGTTCAGGACTACGCTGGGATTCATCTAGACGGATGACAAAATCAAAACGCTTGTCTCCCTGTAAAATTGTTCCAACATTCTGGCCACCGACACTTGTAGCTACCAGATCCTGAATTGCTCTTACCGACAAGCCATATTGTGCAGCTCTGGACTTATCCACCTCTACATTCAACAAGGGTAAGCCACTGGTCTGTTCTACATTAACGGCTGTCGCGCCTGAAATTGAGTTAATTTTTTGAGAAATTTTATTCGCTTCGCGATTTAGAATCTCCATGTCATCACCAAATAATTTGACACCCACATCACTTCGCACCCCTGAAATTAACTCGTTAAAGCGCAGTTCAATGGGTTGCGAGAACTCACTGTTATTTCCCGGCAATGTCGCTAAGAAAGTAATCATTCTTTGGCGAAGCTCATCAATCGTTTGTTTTGGATCAGGCCATTCATCATGAGGTTTTAACAGTACCACGCCATCTGAAATGTTGGGTGGCATAACATCTGTGGCCACTTCTGCTGTACCGGTACGAGCAAAGATCGCTTTAATTTCAGGAAATTCTTTCAACAGTAACTTTTCAGTATTTTCCTGCATTCTCAGTGACTGTTCTAACCCTGTACTTGGGGAACGCATTTGCTGAACAGCAAAATCACCTTCACCCAGTTGAGGTGCAAACTCGCTACCTGTTTGAGTGGCTAGCACGCCCGTAAGCACTAAAATACAGGCAGCCACAATAGTCACAAATAAACGAAGCTCATAGGCTTTATCTAAAAGCAGTTCATATTTGGTTTTAAGCCAATGCATCCAGCGACTTTCGGTTTCCTTGACTTCTCCAGTGACAAATAGGGCAACTGCGGCTGGCACAAAAGTGACAGATAAAATCATGGCCCCAATTAAAGCCAGTACAACAGTCATTGCCATAGGATGGAAAAGTTTGGCTTCTACACCCGTCAGGGTAAAGATAGGTAGATAAACCACCAAAATAATTAACTGTCCAAAAATCAGAGGACGACGCGCCTGTTTTGCAGCCAAGAAGACTTCTTTAAATCTTTCAGAACGGCTAAGTAAACCACCTTTCAGCTTCTGAGCTTCTGCTAGCCGACGGATACAGTTTTCTACAATAACCACTGCACCATCAATAATAATACCGAAGTCCAGTGCCCCTAAACTCATCAGATTTGCACTAATCTTCTGCTCTGCCATTCCCGTCAAGGTAAACAGCATTGACAGTGGAATAACGCAAGCCGTGATCAGCGCAGCACGGAAATTACCTAGAAAGAGAAATAAAATAACAATGACGAGGATTGCACCCTCAATCAAATTTTTCTGAACGGTTTTGATCGCCCGATCAACCAAATGCGTACGGTCATACACAGTCTCAATCACCACACCTTTAGGTAGCGATTGCTGGATCGATTGCACCTTTTCATCAATGGCTTGAGCAACGGTACGGCTATTTTCTCCCATCATCATCATGGCAATACCCAATACAGTTTCTTCACCATTATAGGTTGCAGCCCCTGTTCTCAAGTCATGACCAATTGAGACATTGGCGACATCTGCCACCCGAATCGGATAGCCGTTTTTATTGGCAATACTGATGTTCTGGATATCTTCAATCGTGTTTAAAGTGCCGGGAACACGAACCGTTAGCTGTTGTCCATTTTTCTCAATATAGCCAGCACCACGGTTTTCATTATTCTCTGTTAAGGCAGTTTGTAAATCAGACAAAGGAATTTGCAATTGTTGCAATCGGTTCAGATCCGGGGCAACCACATAGGTTTTATTAAAGCCACCAATGCTGTTGATCTCCGCAACGCCTTTTACGCGCTGTAATTGTGGCCTTACAATCCAATCCTGAATTTCACGTAAATCCATAGCCGAATAAGCGGTCCCATCCGGTTTTTTAGCATTTGGTTCGGCTTTAATCACCCATTGATAGATTTCACCTAAACCTGTCGAAATAGGTGACATGTTAGGTTGCACATCTTCAGGCATTTCTCCCATTGCTTCTTGCAAGCGCTGGTTGATAAGCTGTCTGGCCCAGTAAATATCCGTGCCATCTTCAAAAATGATGGTCACTTGCGATAAGCCGTAGCGTGAAATAGAACGGGTTTGTTCCATTTTCGGCATGCCTGACATGGCATTCTCGATTGGATATGTAATCCGCTGTTCCATTTCTAAAGCCGTAAAACCATTGGCTGAAGTGTTAATCTGCACCTGAGTATTGGTAATATCTGGTACAGCATCAATCGGTAACTTTTGATAACTATAAATACCAATAGCAATCCAAGCCGCAATAAACAGCATGACCCAGATTGCGTTATGGATAGAAAACTGGATCAGTCGATCAAACAGTCCTTCAGGTTTTACCGATTCGTGGTCTGGAATTTGAGGAGTTTCAGTGCTCATGTGAAGCCTCTCCTTTTTCCAGCTCGGATTTCAGTAAAAAACTGCCTTGAGCGGCATATTTTTGTCCCTGACTAAGCCCACTCACCACTTCAATCCATTGGCTCTCCCCAGATGATTGCCCTAATTTCACAGGTTGCGGACTGAATTCAACTTTTTGTCCATGCTGAGTGGCGACAAAAACCACATCTTTTCCATCGACATTCTGAACTGCGGACTTAAGTACCCGTAATGCGGTACTTTCACTCCGTTGTTGCAACTGTACGTTCACCATCAAGTTTGGACGTAATTCGGTTGCATTCGATTCAACTTTTGCTCGCACCTGAAGACGACCTGTTTGAATATCCGCTTCAGTATTTAAAGTCTGAATAACAGCTTGATAAACCTTTTCTGTTTGCAAGGATTTAAATTCGATCTTTTGATTCGGGGCTAAGCCCATAATTTCAGAATTTGGAACAATAAACTCAAGCCAGAGTTGATCTAACCGGTCTATCGTAAAGAGTTGATCGGCTAACTGAACATTTTCCCCGAGAACCAAATCCTTTTTACTGATCACGCCAGAAATGGGAGCTTTCAAAATATAGCGTCCGTTACTGGCATTCACTGCACCAAATGCACTTAAACGTGATTGGGCCGCTTGAACCTGAATTTGTGCCCGTTTATAGCTGTTATAAGCACGTTGATAGTCCTGTTTTGCTGAAATGCCCTGTGACCAAAGCTGACGCTCACGATCATAGTCTTGTTTCGCCAGTTCAAGGTTGGTTTGTTCAATTTTAAGATTGGCCTGCTGATCAACTAGATCAGGAACAAGCAACGCAG
Source organism: Acinetobacter lwoffii (assembly GCF_024129355.1). Lineage (GTDB taxonomy): Bacteria > Pseudomonadota > Gammaproteobacteria > Pseudomonadales > Moraxellaceae > Acinetobacter > Acinetobacter lwoffii_I. Next base: position 22,910 of record NZ_JAMXXP010000029.1, read on the forward strand.
CCAAAGGCTGTCCTTTCTGAACTTTTTGACCGAGTTCTACATAGACATTTTCTACATGACCACTAAAACTCGGTGAGACGTGCGCTTGCTGGTCAGTATTCACATTCAGTTTGGCAGGATAAGAACTTAATTTAACCACCGGGCCTTGATCGACCGCTGATAATTGTATGCCCTGTTCCACCAGTTGCTTGGCAGTCAGGCTCACACCTTCTGCATGCTCTTCGGTTTCACCGCCATGTTCTTCTCCGCTTTCTTCCTCTGCATGTTCATCTGATGTTTCCGATTTATTCTTACCAGTTAAGATCAAAAAAATACTGAGGAGTACGGTAGCGCCGATAACCAAACTAATCAGTAGAGGTTGAGAGATTTTTCCGCTCTGTTTTTTTAAGCTGTTTTTAAGATCGAACATGTTAATTTCCCCCACCAATGACAGGCATGGCCTGTATGTCTTGCCATAAGTTTTGATTGATTTGTGCAATAGCATCTTTCGACATGACTTCACTTGGGCTAATGCCTAAGCTCAAACTTTCTGCTTCAATGGCCTTTTGCCAGCCATCCCGTAACAACTGGACTTTACGCAGACGGATGTCTTGTAATTGAAGCGTGGCTTGCTGAACATCGGTTAAAGCAAACTTGCCTGCCAAGAAACCTTGTAGCGTCTTACTTTGAACTTGAGTCGCCAAAGGAATTTGAGTCTCGTCAACGACTTTGAATTGCAGCTCTAAACCCTGCAACTCGGTTAAAATTGTGCCTATTTGCAGCGCATTTTGCTTCAGATAAAACTCTTTCTGACGCTCTAATAAGTTCATTTTTTCTTGCGCGATTTTTATGCCATTTTGCTGACGATCGAAAATATTAAGCGGTACACTGACTCCGACTACTAATTGATTTTGTGTGGAGTTTTCCAAGGATTGGGTGCGGTTGACACCTAGGTTTAAAGTGGGGTTAGGACGTGCCTTTGCCCTTAGTTGATCAACCGTTGCTTGAGACTCTAATACCAGTAAAGCTCGATATTTCTCAACGTAGTTTTCCGCTAAATATTCTTGAACCTGTTCATGAGTCGATTTTGGCCAGAGCTTTTGTGAAGAGAGGTTTACCTGCAATGACTTATCAGACGTACCCCATAAATTTGATAATTGTTGGGTGGCCACTTGTACCTGTAAGTCTGCCTGTCTAAAAAGACGGATATTTTCAGCATGGCTTAAACGTGCGCGATTTACATCTACTTGGGCAATACTGCCTGCATTAAAGCGCTTTTCGATTGCTTGAAGGTTTTCTTGGCTCACCCGAAGTTGTTCATTGACAATGTTTTTTTCAAGTTCAGCAATGGCCAGTTGTGACCATACATATTTCACTGCAAGCTCAATTTGTGCTTGATAAATCTTCTGTTTCAGCGCTGTTTTATCTGTAGAGAGACTGGCTAATTTTTGGTTTGCTCTTCGCTCACCAAAAATATCCAAGGGTTGTGATATGCCAATGGTAAGCTCTTTTTCATTATTTGAACCAAATCCCGTTTGTTCAACTGACAGTTCAGGATTTTTAAACAGCTTACTTTGCTGAAGATTCGTGGCATTAATGCTGTTTTGCGTTTCCCAGAAATTTTGGGACGCTTGATATTGGTTAACCTGCTCAATAGCTTGCTGCAGCGTTAAATCTTGAGTACTGGCGACTACGGAAGTACTGAAGCTGATCATTGCAGATAGCAAGATACCGCTACCTAAGGCTGACCAGGATAAATTCAGGATGGAGGTATCCTGATGTAATTTGTTTTTTGACATGAAAATGCCCCACGCATAATGAAATTAGGAGTGGTGGGCTTTTATAAGACTACCCCACCAATAGTAGGGGCAAATCGGGAGGCGGGGTTAATTGATCCAGATAAGGGGGTTTATAAAAAGTTATTCCCAAATAAGTTGGGGTAATGCCGGTCTCAAAATTAGCTTTAAGCTTCAGATCATCGGGTGGGTCAATCTGAATCACGATTGTATTTGAGAAATGACTGCACTTTTCGTTAAAACAAACCTTCTGACAATAGTCATAGATTTCTTTATAGTTTTCTAGGGAATAAAGTGCTTGACGAGGACTATCACTCTTTTCGTCTAAATCGATTGGATTAGAGAGTATTGAATTGGGTATGTTTGGCATTTCATGCAGACAAGCAGCCTCTGCCACACTCCAAATATTCTGGAATGTGAATAAGAGTACCAATATCTGGATTAGAAATGTTTTTCTCTTCATACACAAATCTGTATTTAAAACACCAATCGGAAGCTAACCAAAGCTATCTAAGATCTGATCACAAAATTTAAGTCACCTTAATCTTTTTGCAGCCTTAAGTAAAGATATACAGAGTTTTTGAAAAAGCATAGGTCTAGATAATCAAGCTAGATTTTTTAGAACTCCACATTGGTCAATTGTACATAAACCATCACAAGTACCTCTTAAATCAGATAATTGTTCAATAAGCTTTTGTTGCTTGATTATATTTTCTCTGATAGCACTGACATGTAAGTCAATTAATTCATTCACATCTGAACAATTTTTCTTGGGATTATCTTTATAGGTGAGTAATTGACGAATTTCATTCAAACTCATATTTAAAGTTCGGCAATTCAAAATAAACTTAATTCGCTCAACATAGCCTATATCGTAAAGGCGGTAATTTCCTTCCGTTCTTTCGGGTTCCGGAATTAAACCTTCCTTTTCATAAAACCTAATTGTTAATACTGAACATGAGGTTTTTTTAGAGAGTTCACCAATTTTTAAATGCATTGAGTTGGTATTTCCAAAAAATCTTGACTCTATAGTAACTATAGGGATTCTAATATTCAAAGTTTATAAATTTTTTTAATGGGTATAATTATGAGTGGTTGTGGATGTAGTAAAGAAACACCATGCGAAGATAAGAAATCTCAACAAGAAAATCATCCATCAATTGCAGAAGCAAACAATTCAAAGAATTGTGATAATACGCTTAGCTGTTGTGGTGAAGAGGAAGAAAAAAAATCTTCATCTCCTTGCTGTAACACTTCAAACAGTTGTGAAGATACCGCTCAATCCTGTTGTGGTTCTGATCCCAAAGAAAATTTAAGCACTGAAGACGTTTTAAAAGATTCGCACTACATGAGTGAATACTTAGTTCCCAAAATGGATTGTTCTGCGGAAGAACAGATGGTTCGTATGGCGCTATCTTCAATTGATGGTGTTCAAAAACTCATCTTTGATTTACCTAACCGGTCTTTAAAGGTTCTACATAATCAAAAAGATGAAAATATAACTACCAAACTTGAAGCTTTGGGTTTTGGTGCAAAGCTTGTGAAGACTGAAACTTATATAAGCAATCAACAAGCTAAGCAAACAAGTACCTATACCATTCCTAAAATGGATTGCTCTGCTGAAGAGCAAATGGTCCGTATGGCTCTTGCAGATATTGAAGCAGTTAAAGGTCTTACTTTTGATCTTCCCAATCGAAAACTGAAAGTCTTCCATAATGAAGGGAGTCAGCAAATTACGGCCAAACTTGAAGGACTGGGTTTTGGGGCGAAACTTGATGAAACACAGCTTTCTTCAGGCGATATACCTAATGAACCTGATCCTGTGAGACAAGCTAAAGTACTTAAACTGTTATTAGGCATTAATGCTCTACTTTTCTTTATAGAATTCATCAGCGGAATTATTGCTGCGTCTACAGGATTGATTGCTGATTCTCTAGATATGTTTGCCGATGCAGCCGTTTATGGTATTGCGCTATATGCCGTCGGAAAAGCTGCGAAATATCAAGTGAAAGCAGCCCATTTCGCAGGTTGGATTCAGTTATTACTTGCTGTCATCGTGATTATTGATGTCATTAGACGATTCATGTTTGGAAGCGAGCCAGAATCAACGCTCATGATTGTTATTGGCCTGCTCGCACTTATAGCTAACGTGACATGCTTATATCTTATTTCTGGTCATCGAGAAGATGGCGCACATATGAAAGCCAGTTGGATTTTCTCGGCGAATGACGTTGTCGTAAATATGGGCGTTATATTTGCCGGTGTACTCGTGGCGTGGACGGGATCAGCTTACCCAGACTTAATCATTGGCATCCTGGTTTCTTTATTCGTGCTTAATGGTGCTCGAAAGATTTTGGCTTTGAAGTAAGAGTATCGAAAATGAATCTATTTCAAGTTAAACAAAATCAGATCGTCAAAATTAGAGATCTCAAAAAAGGTAATCAATACAGTCATACCACTGATCCCGTATTGGAACGGCTCCAACTATTAGGTTTTAGAGAGGGTGAAACTCTACAAGTACTCACTAAAGGTGTTTTTGGCGGAGATCCTGTTTTAGTTCAAATTGAAACTTCAAGATTCGCATTAAGAAAGAATGAAGCTGAAAGAATTTTTGTAGAGTTAGTATCCAATGAAGATTAAGAACATTGCATTAGTCGGTAATCCAAATTGCGGAAAAACCTCTTTATTTAATACGCTTACTGGTACGCGACAAAAAGTTGCCAACTATGCTGGGGTTACCGTAGAAAGAAAAGAAGGTTCTTTTAAATTACCTTCTGGTGATGCAATACGAGTATTGGACTTACCCGGAACTTACAGTTTAAAACCTAGTAGTTTAGATGAAGAAGTCACCAGGGCAGTTTGTTTGGGCGAGCTAAAAGGTGAAATTCTACCCGATATTTTTATATGCGTTGTAGATGCCACAAATTTAAGCTTACATTTGAGCTTGGTTCTCGAAGTTCGTGCTCTAAATCGCCCTATGATTCTTGTATTAAATATGATGGATGAGGTCAAAAAGCGTGGTATTTCCATTGATAAGGATAAACTGTCTCAACTGTTAGGTATCCCTGTAGTTGAAGCTGTCGCAGTTAAAACAAAAGGAATTCAAGATTTAATTAATCAATTAGATCAAAAAAATCTTTTTATTACTCCTTATCATTCTGAATTAAGTCATTTTGAACAGGTCAAACAAATCACCAAACAAGTTATTTTAAATAATGACAGTGGTGATAAAAGAACCGCATTTCTAGATAAAATTTTTCTACATCCTGTATTGGGTTTAGTAATCTTAACTTTAACCATGTTTGTGATGTTCCAGGCGGTATTTATATGGGCAACGCCTTTTATTGAATTCATTGAAAATTTTGTCGCATGGCTCAGTGATTTTATTGGACCACTAATCCAACATCCTCTATTAAAAAGCTTGGTTGTGGATGGGGTAATTGCTGGTGCAGGTAGCGTGCTTGCATATATGCCTCAGATTTTGATTTTATTCTTCTTCATTTTAATGCTTGAAGAGTCAGGCTATTTACCCCGAGCAGCATTTCTTTTAGATAAATTAATGTCTAAAGCCGGGCTTAGCGGCCGTTCATTTATTCCTCTGCTATCCAGTTTTGCTTGTGCGATTCCCGGAATTATGGCAACCAGAAGTATCAGCTCTGAACGGGACCGATTAGCAACAATTATGATTGCACCCTTGATGACCTGTTCAGCAAGATTGCCAGTATATGCTTTATTGATCGCGGCATTTATTCCGAACCAATTAATCTACGGCTGGTTAAGTCTGCAAGGATTAGTCCTTTTTGGTCTTTATATGTCGGGAATAGTCTCAGCGTTATTAGTTTCAGTGTTTCTGAAATTGGTTCGAAAAGATAAAACTGAAAGTATTTTTATTTTTGAACTTCCCACATACCGAATTCCAGATATTAGAAATATTGCATTAGGCTTATATGATAGGGCAACTATTTTCTTAAAACGAGTTGGTGGCATTATCGTCGCACTGTCTATCTTGTTATGGGTGCTAGTCACGTTCCCTCAACCACCAGATAATGCAAGCATGCCGGCCATTAACTATAGTTTAGCTGGTCAGTTAGGACATTTAATTCATCCTATATTTGCGCCTATTGGGTTTACATGGGAAATATGTATTGCACTCATTCCTGCTATGGCAGCAAGGGAAGTTGTAATTGCTGCTCTTGGGGTGATTTATGCGATGTCAGGTGATGAAGATACAGTAACTCAAAGTCTGTTAAGTCAAATTTCAGGCCCGGATGGATGGGGGTTAGCCACAGGTTTATCATTATTGGTATGGTTTATTTTTGCTCCCCATTGTCTTGCTACGTTAGCAACAATTAGACGAGAAACTGGCAGCTGGAAACAGCCCATCATTATGGCAACTTATTTGTTTGCATTAGCCTACATCTTTTCATTCATCACATATCAAGTTGCGAGTAAGTTTTAATTAGCAAATGAATAAAAGAGGGGGGGAGCTAGCTCCCCCCCCCTTTATTAAATTACTCGATGTAAGCGTGGGCTTCTGAATACTTTTATCTAACTATAACAACTACTTAAATGTTTAAATCTCTAGGTTTTGAATAGTCGAGGTATCAGACGAATATAGATTGGTAAAAAGCATAGTTCAACGATAGTCTGAGTCAAGATTACAGCAGGAATTATGGGCATACTTCCCGGAATTGCAAAAGCTAATGGAAGAATAACAAATGAATTTCTATATGATGCTGAAAAGGACACAGCACTAGCAGAGCCAGATTCTAATCGAAAAATACGAGCAATTATCCAACCCACGAATGGAGCAATAATGGCAAAAGAAATATAAATTGGTAAAGCTTGAAGAGCTGCACTTTTTGCAAGCCCAATTTGAGGCATAACTGATGCTAGGACGATAAACAAAACTAGGGCTGTGGCAGGTACAGGAAATAAGTTTAGGCTTTCAGCCACTTTTTCTGCTTGTTCATTTCTATTCCCAATGAACTGAACTATAGCTGCCATTGCTAAGGGTGCAACAATGAACCATACAAACGCATGGACAAAAGGACCAATTTCAACAAGCTGAGCTACCTCTTCTCCGAGGAGTACACCAAGATAAATTGGTAATAAGATCATTTGGATAAGCAATAATACAGGTGTCATCGCAAGTAATAATCTTGCATTACCTTTCCCAACATGGGTGAAAGTAATCACATAATCAATACACGGTGCTAGTAGAACAAAAAGTACAGCTAAACGAATAAGTGGGTTTTCAGGTAAAAATTGTATTAGACCTGCCGTAATTAAAGGTAAGGCAATAAAGTTAGTAATAAGTAATGCAGAAATAAAACGTAAATTTTTTAATGCCTTGCCAATTTCTGCAATAGGTACTTGTAAAAAAGTAGCAAATAACATTAATGCCAGTGCAGGGTTAATCAAACTTTCTAAAATCGTCGCTCCACTGATGGTTAATCCAAAAATAACTCCGATAAAGATGGTACAGAAGTAGATTTTGACTTGATTATCTTCAAGAAAATTTCGAATATTTTCCATTTTAATTGAGTTACTCACTTGCTTTTAAATAGCGGTATACCGCCTGGCGACTAATTCCAAATGCCTGGCCTAATGCCATTTTTGAAGGGTACTTTCCTTCCTTCCATTCTTGTCTTAAAGCTTCAGCCTGTTCAGGTTTCAATTTATGTACACGCCCTTTGTACTTTCCTTGAGCAGAGGCCAGTTTTATTCCTTCTTTTTGACGCTCTAAAATGATCTCACGTTCGAACTGTGCAAAAGCGCCCATCAATTGCAGCATCAAATTATCCATCGGGGTAGATTGAGCAGTGAAAGTAATATTTTCTTTTACGAACTGGATGGCAATTCCTCGTTTGACCAGTTTATCTACTTCAGTGACTAAATCTTTTAAGCTTCGAGCAAAACGATCCATGGAATGTACAATCACCCTGTCCCCTTCCCGGACATAGTTCAACAGGCACTGTTGCAAATAACCACGAATGGTAAGCTGAAGACTGTTTTAGCTAAAGGTGCAGCATATGAATCCTTTCCATGGTCGGCATTTTCAGGGCGAAATCATTCTTTGGGCTGTGCGCTGGTATTGTAAATATGGCATTAGCTATCGTGAACTGCAGGAAATGCTGGCCGAACGGGGTGTGAATGTTGATCACACGACTATTTACCGTCGGGTTCAACGTTATACGAATCTAAAAATGGGAGCCTATAGCTCCCATTTTTATTGTTAAACGTTGAATCCTATATGTTTTCCTGTTGGAAGCTCTACATCAATACGGAGCTTCCCACCCATTGCCTCAACATACTTTTTCATGGTTGAAATCTTAAGATCATTGCCACGATTTTCTATTGCTGAAAGCGATGGCTGTTTTATTCCCAAAGTTTCAGCAAGCTCTTTTTGAGAAATTTCGAGTTCTTCACGAATAAGATGAAGCTGATTTTCTAGCAGTAATTCATCTGCCATTTTTTGAATACGGGCTTGGCTCTCTGGAGAGCGGCTAGCTAACAATTCTTGCAGAGTCTTAGCCATTAGATTTATCTCCTAGGGTAGTGAGATGAAGTTGGTATTGTTCATCTGCAATATCCAGCATGTCTTTATAAAAACGCTTTTTACCGCCTTTATCAGCAATACATAGAACAATAGCCTGTCGTAAGGGATCAAATGCGAAGAAAGCTCTTAAGGGTCTACCGCGATGTTGAACGCGCAGTTTTTTCATATTGGTAAATTTAGACTCATACACAGTATCTACTAAAGGGCGGCCTAAACTCGGCCCCTGCTGCTGTAGAACAACCAGGGCAGCTAGGACCTTCTCTTGAGTAGATTCATCTTGCTGTTCAAGCCACTGATTAAATAGATCTGTCGTAATGACTGTCCACATACCACAACCAAAATATAGATTATAGTCTATATTTTAGAGGCATTATGCTTGTTTTGCAAATGAGAAATGATAGGTAATAAAAAACCCCGGCATCCTGCCGGGGTTTTTCATGTTTTCTCATGTGCTTTCAATATCCTCGGATCCCTATCGAATAACTTATAATTATTGTTTTATGTTATGAAACTTCCTGTTCCCGATGAGTTCATCATAGGAAAATTCCAGTATCGCGGATAGCCGCAAAGGGCCGAGTTTCATGTGCGCCAGAGCGTACAAAATAGCCTAAATTTTATCCACAGCAATTGGGGATATTTTTGGAACCTGGATCCGCATGAAATGGGCACTGATTGCCGAATTGATCATTTATTGATCAAATTTCTTGGCAAAATGTTACAGATTCGCTTAAAAACTCACCAACTTATTACAAAAGCCATTTTTTGTGCATTTTGTGATCATGGTGAAATTTTTAAGTTGTTGATATTTATATTAATATACAAGTGTACTTCGTATAACGCCCATTATGTTAAATAGAGGGAAAATCTATTTTTAAAGTGATAAAATTATTGTAGTTATTTTAAGAATAGCTGCTTTTGATACTTGATCATCTATCCTAATTAAAAACTGTTTTTTAATAATTTGGAATATAAATAAGATTTAGTTAAAATTAACATTATTCATATAAATTAACATTATGTATTACATTTACTAATAATTTAAAATAATTAGTAGAAAAAAATTATGTTTTAATTATTTCTTTGATTATATAAATTGAGAGTAAAAAATGATTAATACGAAATTTTCAGAGTGTATTTCTGCATGTACAAACTGTTCACTTATTTGTACTGAATGTGCAACTTCTTGTTTAAAAGAAAAAGATTTAGAGATGATGCGTGAATGTATTCAACGTTGTCTAGAATGTGCAGATATTTGTCAGTTATGTGTGCGTATGCAACAACATAACTCACCTTTCCTCAAAGAGATTTGTGAGCTTTGTGCTAAGATCTGTGAATATTGTGCGGAAGAGTGTGAAAAACATTCACATGATCATTGTAAAAAATGTGCTGAGGCTTGCCGTCAGTGTGCAGAAGAATGTCGAAAAATTGCCATGTAAAATACTTCAATAATGTTAATTATATGGCTCTAGACTAACATAATCATTCTGCTAGTCTTAGAGCCTTTCCTAAAATTAACATAATACACCTTATACGAAGCCAAAAATGGGAGCTTTAAGCTCCCATTTTTAGTCTTTAATTCGCTTTTTCGCTTCGTCATAAACTATGCTATCAGCTCGTTTTCCGACGGTAATGAGCAGGATAACTACCTGATCATCTTTAACTTGATAGACAAGTCGGACACCAGCTTTTAATAATTTGATTTTATAGCAACCTGCAAGATCGCCTCTAAGCATATTCTTTGGAATATGTGGCTGCTCTATGACTTTGGCTAGTTTCTTTTTAAATTGATCTCGTATAGCAACAGGGAGTTTTTCCCATTCTGCTGTAAAGTCCTTGTGACGTAAAAGCTTATAAGTCATCTAATGTGACTTCCTCAAACATCTCTTTAGGATCATTAATGCGCTTACGGACAAGAGCTAATAATTCTTCATCTTCTTCCGAAAGCAAAGCTTTTTTAACAGGCAGTTTCCCAGTCGTAGCAACATACTCAAGAATACTAGTGAAGAAATCCGTAGGTGCAATACCTTGCTCTTTAAGGATTGAATAAGATTTTTCTTTAAGGGCTTCATCGATCCTGAAGTTAACAGTAGCCATCATATTTCCCAAGTATTTAATGTACTAGGAACAGTGTAATGCAAATTGCATTACAAGTCGACTTCGCATAACAACCATTATGTTAAATGGAATGTTTATGAGAAATTAATAGTCTATTTTTGTTTGAGATTGAAGTATATTTAAAAAAGTTAAGTTGTTTTTTTAAATGCATAACTTCATCTTTTAGTTTTTTGATTTGTTGCTCTCTTTCGTCCTGTATAGGGTAAGTAAGTTCACCAAATTTTCTAACTAACTGACTGTATTCAATCAATTTATTGTAGTCAAGTTCGAAATCTCCGCTTTTTATATATTTAAGTATAGTCGAGCGAGGTTTTTTATACGCTATAGCAGCATCACTGATCGAAAATTTTTTTAAAAAATGATGATTTTTACCTAGCATACTATTTCACTTAAGGCATTATTAATTTCGTATATATATGTTAATAAAATTAACACATACAAGATATAAATCTTTAATCATTATTGGTTAATAATCGAACGTTTACTTTACACATGCCCTACTCTGATAATTTTTCTATTATTAAATCAATATGCTTTTAAAAATTTATATTATTAACATAATACACCTTATACGAAAGGCCCTATTCACGGGCCTTTTGATCATCTGATTAACATAAAATCTCTTATACGAAATTCATCAGGCTAACGCCACTATACAAGGGCACACACCTTACACTTTTTTAGATTAGCTATTGGATACAGTGCTAAAAGAACGGCTGGCTAACGCCACTATACAAGGCATCACACCTTACACTTTTTTAGATTAGCTATTGGATACAGTGCTAAAAGAACGGCTAGCTAACGCCACTATACAAGGCATCACACCTATACACTTTTTTAGATTAGTTACTTGAATACAGCTCTGAAGGGACAGCTGGCTAACGCCCCTATACAAGGGGACACACTTTACACTTTTTTAAAACTTGATCGCGGATCTGACTTTAGAAATGAATAGATCAATGGAATTTTGGTTCTTAGAAAAATCCAGCAGCAGCCCATTTACTTTAGATCGGATCTCTTTCGGATCAGTCAGTTCTCCATTCATTAAGTTTTTCAGTAGTCCACCCACTTTATTCATATCTGATTTTAGGCTGCGAATTTCCTGGATTGTTTTTATATCAGTCAGACTTTTAGGTTGATAACCCAATCCTAGATCACGCAAATATTGAGAAGCTGATAAATTTCCCTGAGCAGCATTTTCTTCAATTTGCTTTTTCTCCGCTTCAGTTACCACAACTTGAATTACTTTTTGGCGTATCCGTTTTGGCTTTTTTTGTTCAGTCATTTTTTGATTTCCAGTACATTTTGGCTATGCCAAAAGCTCCGCAGGACAAGATGCCACGTTGAGCTGAAAGCGAATAAGTCGGGTAATTTATATAACCAAGGCTTGCCATGTTATATAACATTACACATCTTGCCAATACCACTGAAAGTTCAATTGCACATAAACGCATATAATTGCACATCAAAATGAATAAAAACCATTTAAAAGCTTATAGTTGCAGATAATTTCATATAAAATCATATAAAAGCTCTTAATTGCATATAGTTGCACATAATTGCATAAATTAAGGAAAGAGGAAGTTATTATGGTTACCAGGCATGGCGCTAAAAAATTCATCATCTCTGTATTACCAGAAATAGAAAAACGGCTAGAAGCTGGTTATACAATTAAGGAAATCCACGCTGATTTACCTGAGCTAGCGAACAATATTTCTTACAGTTCAGTTTTGCGAAATTTGAATAAAATGGGAATGAGTGAAAAAAAGGTACATTTACATAAAATAGAAAAATCAGTGGACCTGGATACTGCTTCTAGTTCTAGCCAAAAAATAACGAATGCTGAAAGAAATCTTGAAAATCTACAGAAGCGACCTAAGAAATTTAAATTTGATCATGGAACAAATGATAAGGAATTAATCTGAATCCTCTTTAAATGTAGCTCTAAATGCTGCCTGTTTGCGATTTAAGCTCAAATTCACACTGGAAGGTACAGAACGAGTGTCTACGAGTGAAATCGCTGAAATTCGCGCTTAGACCCTCTGAAAAACAGCTTTTTAGGCTGTGAAGCCTAAATAAGCATAAATCACATGCAAAAAACTGAGTCTAGATCGAGCGCAGCGAGTAAAAAAGCTCTATGAGCGAAGCGAATTCATCGTGCTTTTGCTTTTTCTTAAAGTCACAACGAGATAAGCCAAAAAATTGCCCCGACGAATCGAGCGAAAGCGAGATTCAATAGAGTTTGAGCGTAGCGAAAACCAAGGGCAATTTTTCCTTGCCTGGGCTTTTAATTATTTTAATACTTTTAAATACTTTTAGACATGCTGAAAGCCTTTGTTCACAATGCTTTCAAGGGTTATATGACTACGTTTACCTACCAATATGACTACGTTTACCTACCAATATGACTACGTTTACCTACCAATATGACTACGTTTACCTACCATAAGTCTACTTATTTTTTTTTGTAGATTTAACTACGTTTACCTTGCATTTAACTACATAATATTTTATATAGATTTATATTCAGAAATAAAAAAGTAGACTAATAACATGCGAGATCTAGTTGTAAAAGATAATGCTTTAATTAACGCAAGCTATAACCTAGATCTAGTTGAACAGCGACTTATTCTTTTAGCTATTGTTGAAGCAAGAGAAAGTGGTAAAGGAATTAATGCAAACAACCCTTTAGAAGTCCATGCAGAGAGCTATATCAATCAATTCAATGTTGCAAGACAGACTGCCTATCAAGCATTAAAGGATGCTTCAAAAGATTTATTTGCTAGACAATTTAGCTATCAAGAGATGAATAAACGAGGAAATATCGAAAACGTACTAAGCCGATGGGTTAGTGAGATTCGTTATGTTGATGCTGAAGCGACTGTTAAGTTAATTTTTGCACCTGCTATTGTTCCATTAATTACTAAACTCGAAGAACAGTTCACTAAGTATGAATTACAGCAAGTTAGTAATCTCAGTAGTGCTTATGCTGTACGTCTATATGAATTATTGATCGCATGGCGTAGCACTGGCCAAACTCCTGTTATAGAGCTTGAAGAGTTTAGAAAAAAAATTGGTGTGCTTGATGATGAGTACACAAGAATGGGGAACTTTAAAGACAGAGTCTTACATCTAGCTATGGCTCAAATTAATGAGTTTACAGATATCACTGTTAAGTATGAGCAGCATAAAAAAGGACGTTCAATTTATGGCTTTTCATTCTCATTCAAGCAAAAGAAAAACGTTAACAAACCAAATCTAGAAGCTAGAGATCAAAACACCTTAGATATTTTCACCAAGTTAACAGATGCTCAGCGTCATTTATTTGCTAACAAATTGTCAGAACTGCCTGAAATGAGTAAGTATTCTCAAGGCACCGAAAGCTATCCGCAATTTGCCGTACGAATTGCCGAAATGCTATTAGATGTTGAAAAATTTAAAGAACTATATCCATATCTAGTAAAGGTTGGCTTTCAAACAAAATAAAGATAATGTTCAGTAATATGCTCACCTGAACATCCTTGTACATGAACAGAGGGATTGTATTGAACACTACAAAATTTAGCGTTATGGACGCAAGTAAAGCCTTTAAAAAATCACGGACAACAATATATGAGGCTTTAAAAAATGGTGAATTATCAAGAGATAATGATGGTCTAATAGACTTATCTGAACTTATCAGAGTTTATGGCAACCCAGTCGGTGTTCAGTCCAGTACACGTACTGAACAAGTTCAGAAGGATGTACAGGTACACGTTCAATCTGAAGTCGAAAATCTATTAAAAGATCAGATTTCTTTACTAAAAAATCAGTTAGATTTAGCAAATCAAAGAGAAAAGTCTTTGATGCAACATATTGAAGATCTTACTCATAGAATTGAGTTTAAAGGCACCTTAGAACAGTCACAACAAGAAAATATTGATAAGCTAAATGAATCTACAAATTCAAATATAGCAACGGATCCTCGGTCACAGACTGACTCTAACTATGACGAATTGACTACTTCCGAGAGTAAACGGATCCATCTTCCTGAGCATGTTGAACCAGAACCTAAAAAACGTGGCTTATTTGGCCGTGTGCTGAATGCTGTTTTTGATAATGACTAAGGGAGAGAGATCATGCCGAAACTGAAAGATATTGCCCTAGGAATTATTGTGGCTCCGCTGCTGATCCCCATCATGCTGATTGCATCGTACCAGGATAAAAAGGCACTCAAAAAAGAGCTGGATGAACGCCAAAAAGAAAAAGACCAGGCATCCTGATTATTCAATTAACCTAAACAAAGTCGTGAAACTTTGATTAAATAATAAGCGTGGAACGTGAATAATCATGAAAAAGCCGTTCCAGTGCGCTGAACCCTAGAACGGCTTTGACTAAGATATTGATGCTTATAAGGAAATTTCAAGCATTTCGTATAAGGTGTATTATGTTAATTTTAGGAAAATTGAAGAATTAAAAGTGCAAAGTAATTATAAATAAGCTTATGAAATGGCTTCAGTATTACTAAAACTGAATTATATTTTTAAGATATAATTTTCTATTAAGAATTAAACTATAAGAGATTTCTACATGTTTTCCTTTTTTAAAAAATCGCTTTCTGCCGTAGAACTGTCTAAATTAATTATTAATGAAAGTGGCCAAGAAGAATGGTTTATTAATCATTTTCATAGAGATAGCACACCATTTTTTGGAGATAATCTTGAAGAAATTTGCGGATCAATAAAAACAGCAATAATTAGACATTATTTAATATCTAATAATTATATTTCTAAATTACTCTTAAAAAGAAAACAACTAAGATATATTGATTCTTATGGTGACTTAGTAGAAGAAGACTGGAATAAAGAAGTCAAAAAATTCACAAAAAAAAGATCAGGTGAAATCCTAGAATTTGTTATAAATTATACACCTGAAGTAATTTATAAAGAATTAAAAAAGCAAAAACAGTATTATTATCCTGATTCTGAGAATTTTTATTATGAGATTTTATCAATAGTTGAATTGAACGAAATTTACGAATGTACAGATTTAGAAGATAGGATAGCGTTATTAAAAAACATCGATAATATTGATACAGATAACTATTTAGTAGATGAACAAAAAGACTATCATGAGTATGAATCTATAGTTAGTAACATGTTTGAAATACTAGGTTGGGATACATTGATTACACCAAAAAGTGGTGATCAAGGTGCTGATATTATTATAGAAAAATATAATATGAAATTTGTCGTTCAATGTAAACTGTATAGCCAACCTGTTGGAAACAAAGCTGTTCAAGAAGTTATAGCTGCCAAAGGATTCTATGAGGCTTTCGGGGCTATTGTCGTTACAAATAATGACTATACCAAATCTGCAAGACAGCTTGCAGAGTCTCATTCAGTAATATTATTACATGATTCCCAAATACTTGAATGGAATAACATATTTGATGAAAGCTAACTAGAGGAGATATAGGCTATAGAATATTACTTTGATATAGCTTAACTATATTTGACTAGAAAAATTCAAATACCACAAAAATAATGTCCATTTAACATAATGGCGGTTATACGAAGTACACTTGTATATTAATATAAATATCAGATACTTATTTAAGCCATAAAAATCTAAAAATGCCCCAAAAGCTGATTTTGAAACAAGTCGGCTTTTTTATGTTCGATTCTGTAAGCTTTTGCCAATAAAAAATGGAAGAACTTTGCAAAATTTACAATTTTGTA
>NZ_JAMXXP010000030.1 GCF_024129355.1 Acinetobacter lwoffii
ACTTAACTAAGTCACTGTTTTATCAGAAGTTTTAATCTTCATCACCGCCGATGGATGTGCATTCTACAGCATTTCAGAGCCCTTGCAACACCTTTTTCAAGAAAATCATTTTGTATGTATATTTTTTAAGCTTTTCGTGTGTTTTCATTCATTTTTTATACAAATTTGCTTAAATGATGTCTATTCGTGAATATAACGTTTATTATTTTTATACTAATAAGTAGTGCTACTTACACAGAAAAGGCCTCAGGTTACCTTATGCATCGTTCTATTTACTTATCTATATGCTTATTTTCTTTAGCTTCAAGCGCACATGTTTTCGCCGAGGCGGCCACCAGTGTGGAAAATCTGGAAAACGAGCCTGCAAAAACGCCGCTTAGAACAAAAATCTCGACCAAAGCGCAACAATTACAAACGCAACTGAAAGTTGATGCCAGTGCAGCACAGGCTGAAGAAGTTAAAGATCCTTTTCAACCGTTAAATAGAAAGATCTATCAGTTTAATGATGCGATTGACCGCACCGTGGTACGTCCCATAGCCGTACAATATGTGGAAAAAGTTCCTCAAGATGTTCGTGGCAGCTATACCCAGTTCCGCAGTAACCTAGGTGAACCTTGGAATGTGGTGAATCAGCTGATTCAAGGTCGTCCTGCCCGCGCTGCTAAATCCCTAGGTCGTTTTACCATTAACACCTTAACAACTTTAGGACTGGCTGATCCAGCGCGTCGCCTGGGCTTGAGTCATGAAGAGGAAAAATTTGGAATTACCTTAGGTTATTATGGCGTGCCTTCTGGCCCTTATATCATGTTGCCATTTTTAGGTCCAAGTTCTGTCCGTGGCGTAATCGGTACTGCTGTAGATAGTCAAGCTCGTCCACAAAAATACATTCTCGAAGATGAAGATGGAATTTACTGGACTGATCAGTTTTGGCGTGCCATCGATACCCGTTCAGAAATACTGGACGTTGAAGGAGTGCTGACTGGCGATCGCTATGCGCAGATTCGCGATATTTATTTACAACGTACCAATTATGCAATTGCAGAAAAGAAAGGTACAGAACAAGATACGCTTTTCCTAGAAGATGATTTTGAAGATGACAATTCTGATGATGCACCTTCTAGTGATAGCAACATTGAATCTTCAAACGAAGATCTTTAAGTTTAAGCTTCATGTATGATTGCTAGTGAAAATCTGTTCGCTAGCAATACTTTGCTTGTTATAGTACATCTTATAGCCAATCCTGGGATTGAATCACTTTTTTATGTATTTCATTCAACCGACTCGTGATATTCCTTACTTAGATCAAGTACTTGATACGCTTCCTCATGTTCAGATGATCTATCTGGATGATCATGAACTGTATGACTCTACGATTATTGCGATTGCAGATGTACATGATTATCTGAAATATAAGTGGAATCTGCCTACGATTGTACTGGCCTTAGAAAATGAAGGTACTGCTTTGGCTCAGGCCTGGGAACAAGGTGCTTTAGCCGGCTGGATCTGGAACAAGCTTCCCGAGAATCCAGATCTGGCATTACAAAAAATTGATGCACAATATAAGCGTAACCAGGATAGCCGTGACCTGCCTTCTGCTGCAGAACTACAAAAAAAATTGTTACCGAATCCGATTGAACTGACCAATTACGAGGTCGAAACCTATTTTCAGCCTTCAGCCTATCTTTCAGGGGATTGGTATGATTATTGGAAAATCAGCGACAAAGAAGTGATTTTCTATTTGGCCGATGTATCCGGACATGGCGTCACCAGTAGTTTGCTCACGTCCTGGATGGCAGCTTTCCATGGTCGCTCCAAGACGCCGCGCGAGCTGATCAAGAAGCTGAACGGTATGCTGATGCAGGAAAATATTGAAAAGCACATCACCATGATTGCCGGGATTCTTAATCTGGAAACCCATGTATTAAAATGGTCCAGCGCTGGACATTATCCTCCACCGATTATATTTGAACCCAATCAAGAACCTAAAATCCTCTCTTCCAGCAGTTTCCCTTTGGGCTTAACCGAAGATCTTGAAGTTGAGGAAAATGAATGGGTATTAAGTCGCAATGCGCGCTTTATTATCTGTTCGGATGGCGCACTGGAACCTTTTGATGGTGGTTTAAATGAACAATTCTCGCAATTATTACACCATTTGCAGAATCAATCTTTTCAGGCTCCGGAACATGTGGCTGACGATATCGCCTTTTTAAGCTTTATCCGCGTAAATTAGCAGTATATTTACAGGCTTTATAAGCACTTAATTTGATTACTACTTTCAGCCACTTGAGTATCAATACACCCTATGGGATAATTTAATATCCTTCTCTGCAAATGGCATTTATATGTCAACAGGTCATGTTGAATATGCAAGTCTGAACGGAACGCATATTTTTAAGCTTATCGGCGAAGTGCGTGCCCAATCTTGTATTAGTCTAGACAAATTACTGAACAAAATTGAACAGCAAGACAACGTAGTTGGCGCTATCGTTGATCTCACCGAAACCAGTTTCATTGACAGTACCGTACTGGGTGTTTTAGCGAAACTAGGACTCAAACTCAAGCAAGTACACAATATTCAGGCTGTCATGCTTTCTACCAATTCTGACATTACCACTTTGGCCAACAGTATGGGATTGAGCCAGGTGTTTGTGATTCTGAATTATTGTGGTGATCCAAATGTCTGCACACGTGCGCTGATGGAAGAACATGTCACGCATCAAAATATGCTGAATACGGTTCTGGATGCGCATAAAACCTTGATGAAACTGAATCAAAGCAATCAGAACATGTTTGAACCTTTAGTCAAACAGCTACAGAAAGAGCAAGACAATTTAGATAAAATTTCCGAGCAAAAGGTATAACCATCTTATAAGAGGACCCTATGACTTTACTTTCTGTTGTACAAATGAATTCTCAAAATGAAATTGATGTCAATTTCGTGGAGATTGAATCTTTAATTCAACAAAGTAAGGCCAATGGTGCTGAACTGATTGTTTTCCCGGAAAACTTTGTCTGTTTTGCAGCAGGTAAACAGCGTGAAACTGCTGCACAATTTGAAGTGATTCAGCAGCGTCTGGAACAACTTGCCCATGAATATGACACCTGGATCGTTGCCGGTACATTACCCTGCCCTTATCGTCCGGATGGTTCAATCATTGAGGATGGCCGGGTGCGTACCGTTAGCCTGTGTATCAGTCCGGAACGGACCGAAGCACGTTATGACAAAATTCACCTGTTTGATGTGCAAGTCGGCGATGCTGTCGGTGGTTATCAGGAATCCAAGTTCTTTGAACCCGGCACAGATGTTGTCGTAGCCAAAACACCTTTTGGCAATATTGGGTTAATGGTCTGTTATGACCTGCGCTTTCCGGAACTGGCGTTAAATTTACGAGCCAAAGGTGCAAACCTCTTGACCGCTCCTTCTGCCTTTACCTATACCACAGGTGAAATGCACTGGCAGCTTCTTCTGCAAACACGTGCTCTAGATAGCCAATGCTCGGTGCTTGGTGCAGCTCAACAAGGCTGGCATGGAGAAAAACGCCAGACTTGGGGACATGCAGCCGCCACCAATAGTCGTGGACAACTTCTTAATATGATCCATGCAGAAGGTGCTCAACTCATCACCGTCGACTTTGATTTAAATGAACAGCAAAAAGTGCGTGAATCCATGCCTTTAATGCAACACCGTAGACTTCTTCAACTTTCCTGAATCGTTTCATTTGCTTGCATAAAATAACAAAATCCCTGCTTATTCTTCAGGTGAAATCACCGAGCATAGAAGCTCTACGAAAAATAAACAGGGATTTAACTCATGTCATTAGAAAAAGCCGTCTATACCGCACATGCCAAAGCCACAGGGGGCCGTGATGGCCGCGCCATTTCTGACGATCAGATTCTGGACGTCCAATTGGCCGTACCTAAAGAAATGGGGGGACCAGGCGGTGGAACCAATCCTGAACAGCTCTTTGCCGCAGGTTATTCCGCCTGTTTCTTGGGTGCAATGAAATTTGTTGCCAATCGTGACAAGCTCAATATCAGTAAAGATGCCTATATTGAAGGTGATGTTGGGATTGGTCCGATTCCTACCGGGTTCGGGATCGAAGTGACATTAAACATCCATCTTGAAGGCATGGATCAGGAAGAAGCAAAAAAACTGGTGGATGCTGCGCATATTGTCTGTCCATACTCAAATGCGACCCGTAATAATATTGATGTGAACTTAAACGTAATTACTTAATTTTTTTATTTAACAGCTATCCTGAAAAAAGTTTCAGGATAGCTAGACTTCAATTATAAATTTCAAAATTTACCCGCTTCATCTTTTGTCAAAAGCTACTTCTCTTCCCCACTTGAAAACTGCAGCAAAAACTTAAGAAATTATATATAATGATTCTTATTTACATTTATTCGATTTATATTGATGTTAAAACTAGTTCTTCTGAATTCTCTCCTGCTCCTCACTGCTACAACCTCTTTTGCAGATCTTTATCTCTCAGAAAAAATCCGTCCGAAAATAAAATCTCTGCTCAATACTGAAATTGAACGCCTACCCATTCCTGCAACACCCAACAATATGATTCTGCCTGAATTTGGTAAAGGGATTATTGGCTGGGGAGCTGGCCCCAAAGATGCTGAAGCCCGTTTTCTCAATATTACTCAGGCAGATGTTGAAACAATGAAACAGGAAGGACTGAGTTTAGCAATGGCACAAGCCTGGCAGAACTTTTATGAAAATGAAACTCTGCGTAATCCGGGAAATCCGACTGCACCTTTTCGTGCACAACTCATGAAAAAAATCGTCAGTCTCTGGTAAATATCCAAAAGTCCTGACGATCATTATGATAAAGCGAGCAGATTAAAAAATTATTCTACTGCTTCGTTGGTTACTCGCAATACTTCTTCAATCGTGGTTTTTCCGGCCAATACTTTACGCAGACCATCATCACGAATGGAACCTGACTGCTGACGTACATAGCTTTCGATTTCATATTCAGCCGCATTGCCATGAATCAAACGGCGCATATGATCATCGACTGGGACAATTTCATAAATTGCAGTACGGCCACTAAAGCCGGTATTGCCACAACGTTCACAGCCTTGAGGTTGCGGTAATCTTAAATCTTGGGGATGCTCAATATTGCCAAATAGATTCTTCTCGAAAGCATCTGCCTCATGCCAGGTCGCGCAATGTGGACACAAGGTACGCACCAGACGTTGGGCAATTACCCCGATTAAAGAACTGGACAGCAGAAATGGTTCAATTCCCATATCTTTCAGGCGCGTAACCGCACCAATCGCGGTATTGGTGTGTAAGGTGGATAACACCAGATGTCCTGTCAGGGATGCCTGCACCGCAATTTCTGCGGTTTCCAGATCACGAATCTCACCAACCATGACCACATCCGGGTCCTGACGTAACATGGCTTTTAACGCACGGGCAAAAGTCATATCCACTTTGGTATTGACCTGCGTTTGTCCAATGCCTTCCAGCTGATATTCAATCGGATCTTCTGCTGTGAGGATATTCTTGGAACCGTCATTCAGGTCAGAAAGTGCCGCATACAAGGTGGTGGTTTTACCCGAACCGGTCGGGCCAGTCACCAGAATAATCCCGTGCGGGCGATGTACTAAGGTCTTGAGTCGATCATAGTCATTATTCATCAGACCCAAATGGGTCATGTTCAAACGGCCGGCCTGCTTGTCCAGCAAACGCATCACCACCCGCTCCCCATAAGAAGATGGCAAGGTGGATACACGGACATCGACTTCACGACCAGCCAGACGCAAAGAAATACGGCCATCTTGCGGAATACGCTTTTCGGCAATATCCAGTTTGGCCATGACTTTAATCCGTGAAACCAGAAGCGGTGCCAGTTCACGGCGTGGCTGTACAATTTCGCGTAACTGGCCATCGACCCGTAAACGCACCGACAGTTTTTTCTCAAAAGATTCAATATGAATATCGGAAGCCCCGACACGAATCGCCTCTGAGAGCAATGCATTGATCAGACGCACAATAGGTGCATCATCTTCCTGATCCATCAGGTCTTCAGCTTCCGGAACCGAATCAGCCAGACTGAGTAAATCCGGATGATCTTCCAGACCGGCAGCGACCTGTTGCGATTCGCCGCTATCGCCGGCAAAACTGGAACTGAGTAACTGGTTAAATTCTTGTTCGCTACAGAGTTGAAAATGAGCCGGATAACCGAGCAGACGGCGAGCTTCCTGCAATGCAAGCATCGAGGTATTGTCACGACGCAGAATAAAGGCCTGATCTCCCTCATAACGCAACAGCACACCATGGCGCTTGGCGAAGCTATATGGGATTTGTAATTGTTTAAGTACTTGCATCGCGGATTATAATAATGATGAAAAAATTTAAATTGAGTGTACTCTAAGCATATGACAGCGTGAAGTATGTTTTCAAAGATTTAGCAAGAAAGGGTGCCAAGATTGCCGCAAGATAAAGATGAATTAATCCCGAATACAGCGAAAATGCGCTGGTGGGGAGAACAGAATTTTGAAATAAATCAGTCTAAAGCCTGGCAGTTTGGCTCCTTGCTGTTTCGGCTGACCCGAGGGATTCAGGAATGGCGACTGGAATATTTCCGCCCTTCTGTGCAATACGATTATGAACAGCAATGGCATCAGATTGATGATCCGAATTTTGCCTTTCCACCGCCCGTGAAAATTGAACGCTATATGTTCAAATCCACGCAAAAAAAATTGCAACTGATGCCACGTCTTGCAGACCGTTCTGTGGTGATTAAACCAGTCGATCCGATTTATATTCCTGCTGGACAGCGCGGTACGCTTTATATCAGCACGCCCTTATGGATTGCCGGTTTTGTCGAGGGTCAACGCGAACCGATTTTCGATTTACCGGTAATCTTGCCAAAAGACACCTGGTTTGGACCCAATCACCGTTCGGGGGAAATCTGCTACGCCACCGCAGTTGATGGCAGAACCGAACTGAAACAGTTACATCCGCGAGCCTTTCGTGCAGTCACGCCAATTGAGTTTCACAATACCAGTAACCAGCAATTGCGCTTTGACCGAATGAATGTGCCAGTGCCTGCCCTGCCGCTTTTTTACAGTGAAAGTACCGGCCGCTTATGGACCTCGCAAATCCGCGTTTTGCATGAAAGTTCGGACCGTCCACCACGGATTCGGGTCGAAAACCGCACGCCACCAAATGCTGGTGAAGTGGCCTATCTGCATCCACCGCGTGATCCAGCAGGTGCATTATTTAATATGTTTGATTCATTTTTCTAAGGGCGTCTGATGCCAAGTTCAAATATTCCGACCGAAGTCACCAACAGCCTGAAGGGAGTATTTACCAATATCAATACCGACCGTTTGACCGAAGTTCTGGTGGCGGTGGTGTTGTGCTTTATTGGTTTCCTGATCGCACGCTTTATTTCCAATACCTTTATTCGCACCATTGGTGTCCGTTTTAATGCCCATCAGAAACTGGTCTGGCGCCGCGGAATTTTCTATTTTATCTTCCTGCTGTTTGTGATGGCTAGTCTGAAAGAAGCCGGTTTTAAACTCAGTGTCTTCCTTGGCGCTGCAGGGATTTTAACGGTCGCACTGGGTTTTGCTTCGCAAACCTCAGCATCCAACCTGATCAGTGGTCTGTTCCTGATTGGTGAAGGTTCTTTTGAAGTCGGTGATACCATCCAGATTACCTTGATTCGTGGGCATACCATTGAAGGCGAAGTGATTTCGATTGATCTGCTCTCGGTTAAACTTTTGACCCAAGATAATATCTATGTGCGTTTACCGAATGAACAGCTAATTCGGGCACCGGTGCAGAACTTGTCGAAATTTCCGATACGGCGGATTCCGATTACGTTGGCGATCAATTTCCATGAAAATATTATCAAGGTACGCGAAGTTCTGCTGGACGTTGCCAATAAATATCCACTGGTACTGGCCGACCCGAAACCTGCAGTCACCGTTACCGCTTTCCGTGAATCTTCGATTGAACTGCTGTTTGCAGTGTGGTGCCAACAGGAAAACTACCTGAAAGTTCGTGATGAAATGCAGGAACGGATTCGCAACGGCTTTGTCGATAACCAGATTGAAATTCCGGTGCCAAAAATGGGCTTTGTCGATCATCCACTTTCCCGCCCTTTGGAAAATGAAGAAATTGATCAATACGCCAATGACAAGGCATTGAAAAGAGAGCCTGATTTAAAATAAATTGACTTTAGGTGAGAGCAACATCTAAACCAAAAATCTGCATCAGTGAAAAATGCTCCCTCTCCTTTCTTAAAGGAGAGGATTCAATCAGTTTTCTCCGGCATCGGTGCAATATAAGCAATCAGCAGCATCACCCCGCCCGCCAGCAAGAAGGAAATCACCCGGGTTAGGGTGCCAATATGTGACAGGTCAAATAGTACGAGCTTCAAGGTTACAATCACCAGAATACTGCCGCCTAAAATCCACATCGGTTTCAGTTTTTTGAGTGTCGCCGTCCACATGGTAATCCAGGCCAGTAATACCCAAAGTATGGTCAGACTAAGCTGAACCGTCGCATTGCTCCATAAGGCCAGATCATTAAACGGCGTCTGCAGGTACACATGTAAAGCTCTTAAAATAATATAACTGGATAGCCATAACAGGCTTAGTACCATTAAAACCGCCATCATGCCTTTGTCACGTCCCACCTTAATTTGCTGTAACAGCATCCAGATAAAACTGGCAAACATGGCAATACTGATCAGGTCAAAAGGATTCAGAATCGGCAGCCAGTAATACTGAAAGGCTTGCTGGCTAAACAGCTGTGAACATACCAGCCAGCTTCCCATCAGCAATAAACAGCTCTTGGTTTGCCAAAGCTGCTGCCAGCCTGACTGCGGATCCTGTCGATAGCACCACAGGCAGAATAATAAAGGCAAAATCACCATGCTCAGATAAGGCATGTTCGGGATCAGACATAAACTTGCCAGAGCCAGACTGCTAAAAACACCAAAACTCATCCATTCCTTGGAAAGCTGCAAGCCAGCCAGCGGTCTAAGCCACAGAATGGCCAATAATATCGTTGAAAGTGCAGAAACCCCACGTTCCAGATCACTATTCCAGACAATCACCGCATTCTGACTGCGATCCAGAGTTAGAATCGCCGCAATGACCAGCAAGGGCGAGATGCCACTCCACTTCGGCAGTAACCATGACCACTCCTGATTTTTGCGCAGGATCATTTCATTGAACATTACATAACCCAGTGTGATGATAAATAAACTCAGCACATAGGCATGCTGACTCGGAAATTCATCTTCCAGCAAGGCAAATAGCATCAAACTGGCCGCGACACTTAGGCTGCTTAAAAAACTGACACTCAGACTATTCATCTGCTGCTGGTACTGCTTTTTAAGCTGACTGATGACCACGACTGCCACATAGCACAGACTCAAAATCCAGAAAATTATTCGCGGTGTTGGATTAATCTCGACCAGATAATACAGGCTGCTGAATCCGGCCATCAGCAATAAGCCCATGCTCAGATAGTGTGCTACCCGGACATTTTTTTCCAAGGCCCATAAATAAATCAGCACACCTTCAACTGCCCAGCCAATCACACTCCATTGTTCTGTCAATAAGATCGGGGGCACCAAGGCGAGAAAAATCAGCATCAGGCTCAGATAGCTCTGCGAAATGAGCAGGATAGTTTGTTTACGGCGCAGCAGTGTCCAGCAAGCGGCAAAGACCAGTGCAAAGAACAGGCTTAATCCAGCTTGCCAGAGTTTTTGATTGGGCTGATTAAAATGAATCAGATACAGAAAAATATATGCCGTGATCGGTGCAGCAAAAATCAGCGCTAAGTCCAATACCGGTTTTAACTGAAAACGTGAGAGATCCTGTCGTGCCAGCAACTGGCTAAAGCGGAAACCTAGCCAGATAAACAGCGCACTATGTGCCAGAATCAACGCAGTCATGGCATAACGCTCATATGTATAACCATGAATCAGGCTATATATCCCGCCAACGACCGCAGTCACTAAAAAGGCAATTTGATTGAGAATCTTCCATGGCCGGAAACTGCTTAACACCGCCACCCCGATATTGATCAGCAGATAATAGCTAATCAGCTCAACAGCAGAAGCATCGCGGGTCGGCAAGGTAAACGGTGCCAGATAAGCAATCAGCAAAGCCATCAAGGCCAGTTTGATGCTTTCCTGTTTCAGGCTTAAATACAGAGTGATGGCCAGAATAATGAGAAATAGCAATGTTGCCAACGATAATGTGGGAATCACCAGATTGTAATAGGCAAAAAATAAGGTCAGGAACAGACTGCCTAAACCTAGTCCTTCCAGTGCCAGAGCAAAACTCCGATTTTTCTGCATCAGGCGATAACCCAGACCTGCTATACCTCCACTTGCCAGTGCAACCAGGCCCAATTTTGCAGCCAGACTGAGTTGCCAGTGCTCAGTGGCAAAACGCAGTAGTAAAATAATCCCAATCACTAAAATACTGATTGCGACTTTTAAGACTGGATTCCCCTGGAAAAGCCAGCGCTGCAGTTGATCTACCAGATGAGGAGAGTCGTTTACCTCTTGGGCAGACTCAGTTTTCACCAATGGAACAGAATCAGATCGATCCGGTGATCGCTGTAAGGGATCAGCAGAAGGAGATTGTGATTGCAGCTGTATCAAACGCCCTTCCAGACGTTGCAGCCACCTGAGCAAAAAGAATACCCATGCCGTAATCCCGATGCCCATCAGCCAATCCAGTTCAGCCAGTCCACCAACAATGGCAGTAATTGAAGAAATATATAAAGGAACTTTAGAGTTATGCTCCAAGGACATCTGCTGCTGTCCGGCCAATTGATTCAGCGGTGCTTCTACCGCAGTGACATATTGCATCACGCTAAAGATAAACCCCAAACCACACAGATAAGTCACAATCTGATAACCCAGATACCAGGCGCTGATCCCGGCAATCAGCAGGGTAATCAGCCAGATCATGCGCAACTCATTCCGTCCTGCAGCCATTCTTATATTTCTCTTTCCTGAATTGTTCCATCATACAACAGCTTGTGCTGCTTATTTCATCTTCGGCCGATATTCGCTAAGCTGTAAACTCAGACTCGCCTCAGCGAGCGCGGTAAAAATCACGTACAATAGCGCTGTATTTTGAATAAGGAATTGATTACATGCCACCATTTGTCTTGGTCGATGGCTCTTACTTTTTATTTCGTGCCTTTCACGCACTGCCACCATTAACCACGTCAACCGGTTTACATACCAATGCAATTCGTGGTGCGATTTCTGCTATTCAAAAACTGATGCGCCGGACCCAACCGACCCATATGGCGGTAATTTTCGATACCCCAGAACCGACCTTTCGGCATGAGCTGTCACCGATTTATAAAGGTGACCGTCCCAGCATGCCAACGGAATTATCCGAACAGATTCCTTATCTACATGCCTTGATCCGCGCTTTGGGCATTCCCCTGCATACCTTGCCAGGTGCCGAAGCCGATGACATTATCGGGACACTGGCCAAACGTGCCGAGGCAATGGGACATCAGGTGCTGATCTCTACGGGCGATAAAGATATGGCGCAACTGGTGACCGAAAAAGTTACCCTGGAAGACAGCTTTAAAGAAAAACCGCTGGATGTCGACGGCGTGTTTGAAAAGTTTGGCGTCTGGCCGAATCAGATTATTGACTATCTGACCCTGATGGGCGATGCATCAGATGGCATCATGGGCGTGCCAGGTGTAGGTGCCAAAACTGCAGCAAAACTGCTCACTGAATATGGCTCGATTGGCGGCATTTTAGAAAATGTCGACAAGATCAAAGGCAAAGTCGGTCAAAATATTAAAGAACATGTCGATGGCATTGCACTGGACCATCAACTGGCCAGTATTGTCATCGATCTGGATCTTAACTTTGGTTATGACGATTTAAAACTGGGTGAGCCGAATGTCGAGACCTTACGTCATTTGTACACCGAGCTGGAATTCCGTAACCAGCTGCAGTCCTTAGATCACCCGAACAACCCGAATAATTCAAATTACCAGCAGGCGGCAAAATCTATTAACGCCAAAGCGGTTACAGCACCAGAACCTCTGGAAGACCATGCGTCTGTAACCAGCAGTGATGACCAGCTAGGTCAAGCGACCTACCACACAGTATTAAGCCAGCAGGACTGGGACACACTGTTTGAGCGCCTAAGTACCGAAAAACGTTTTGCCTTTGATACCGAAACCACCAGTTTGGATTATCGTATTGCACAGATTGTCGGTTTCTCGGTCGCCTTCGATGCGCAGAATGCTTATTATGTTCCCTTGGCACATGATTATGAAGGCGCACCGGAGCAGCTGAATCGTGAAGTAATTCTGGCGCAGATCAAACCAATTCTGGAAGATGAGTCTGTAAAGAAAATTGGGCATCATCTGAAATATGATGCACATGTACTGGAAAATCATGGCATTCATCTGGCAGGCTGGTATTTCGATACCATGCTGGCTTCCTATGTCCTGAATTCTGTCGCGACCCGTCATGGCATGGATGATGTGGCCCGTCTGTATTTGAGTCATCTGACCACGACTTATGAACAAGTGGCCGGTAAAGGTGCTAAACAAAAGACCTTCAACCAGATTCCACTTGAAACTGCAGCACATTATGCCGCAGAAGATGCACATGTCACCTATCGCCTTTATGAAGTCTTGAGCAGCAAATTGCAGGCACACCCTGAACTGGTGAATATTCTGCATAATATTGAAGTTCCGGTCGCACGTGTACTGACGCAAATGGAAGAAAACGGCATCGAACTGGATCTTGCTTTTCTGGATCAGCTTGGGGGCGAATTTTCCAACACCATGCACAATCTGGAAAACCAGATCATGGAAATTGCCGGTGAAAGCTTTAATGTCAGCTCACCTAAACAGGTCGGTGAAGTTCTGTTTGAAAAGCTGGGGCTAAAAGGCGGTAAAAAAACCACCACCGGACAATACAGTACCAGTGAAAGTGTACTGGAAAAAATTGAACATCCGATTGCCCAGCTAATTCTGGAATATCGTGGTTTGTCCAAGCTGAAAAGTACCTATACCGATGGCTTATGCAAACAGGCCAATCCTGATACCCATCGTGTGCATACCAGTTATCATCAGGCACTGACTGCAACTGGCCGTTTATCATCGACTGATCCAAACCTGCAGAACATTCCGATTCGTGCCGAAATTGGCCGTCAAATCCGTAAGGCGTTTGTGGCACCTGAAGGCCGTGTCTTGCTGGCAGCCGATTACTCACAAATTGAATTGCGTCTCATGGCACATTTATCTCAGGATGAAGCCCTGCTGGATGCCTTTATTCATGGTCAGGATGTACACCGCCGTACTGCTGCGGAAGTTTTGGGCATTCCGTTGGAAGAAGTGACCAATGACCAGCGCCGTCAGGCCAAGGCCGTCAACTTCGGCCTACTTTACGGTATGTCCGAGTTTGGTCTGATCCGTCAGTTGGGCTTTACCCGTCAGGAATCACAGGATTATATCAAGCAGTATTTCCATCGTTATCCGGGCATTTATGACTATATGCAACGTACCCGTCAGGTCGCATTAGAACAGGGTTTTGTTGAAACCCTGCTCGGTCGCCGTTTATATACCCCAGATATTGATGCCCGTAATATGATGGTGCGTAAAGCGGCAGAGCGTGCTGCGATTAATGCTCCGCTACAAGGTTCGGCTGCGGATATCATTAAAATGGCGATGATTGAAGTCGACAAGATGTTGCCGAAAGATCAGGCCAAAATGCTGTTGCAAGTACATGATGAACTGGTATTTGAAGTGGATGAAGACATTGCCGATGAACTCGCACCTAAACTGGCAGAAGTGATGCAATCGGTATTGCAGATTTCTGTACCATTGGTGGTAGAAGTGGGTAAAGGTAAAAACTGGGATGAGGCGCATTAATGTGCCTTTAACCCCATCTTCCTTATAGGAGGTGAGGAATATATTCCGCAAGGGGATGGAGGGGATTTTAATTTATAATCCTCATCTACAGGCAGCGATATTAAAATCTTTTCTACTATCAAGTTTTGAACGCATATTTTTCTATTTTTAGGAAATCAGCAGCACTACTGGTTCAGAGTATCCAAGTTCCCTCTCCTTCCAGGAGAGGGTTAGGGAGAGGTTAATATCCCATCTTCTTCTTGTACTTCGATTAAAACTTGTTCACGGTTTGGGAAGTTTAACAAATCCCTCCCAACTTCCCTTTTCTAAAGGGAGGAGCAAATAAAAAGGACGCCTCAGCGTCCTTTTTATTTGGATCCAATTAAAGACCAGTAAGCAGTACAATCGCCACCTGGTTCATAATCATTTCGATAATAATTAAAGTCAAAATGGCGAAGATTGGAGAAAGGTCAATCATGCCCATATTTGGCATAATCCGGCGGAAAGGTGCCAGTAAAGGCTCAGCCAGCTCTTGCACGACTTCAATATAAGGCGAACGAGACTGGGTAAACATCACCACCCAGCTTAAAATAATGGTAGCGAAAATCAAATAACGACAGAAACGGATCAAATCCTGCATCATGGTGACAAAAGTCAAAATAATCAGATGGACAGGCCCATTCGGCGTCCCCCCTGACAGATACATCATGCCAAAAATTTTAAGCAGATAGAGCACGACCAATAATGCCAAAGCAGCAGTACTGACTCGGCCTTTGGCCAAGGTTGGGAAAATTCGACCAAATACATCTACAATTTTAGTGGCTTTCACGGTAGAAAGAACCACAGGATTGTAAGGACTGACCGCTGCCAGTTGCATTAAAAATCGGAAGAATACGAGCAAAATCGCGACGTTAATGATAATGCCAAAAATTAGCGCAGAATTTGCACCCATACTTGAACGTTCCTAAAAATTAAACTGAAGATTTGCTGCTTTCACTGAGCTCTTGTGCCAGTTCTTGACTGCGTTTTTGTGCAGCGGCAAGTGCCGCTTGAATATTTTGAGAAATCTGGGCGCGATCAAAGACTTCAAGTGCGGCCTGTGTAGTCCCATTTGGAGAAGTCACATTTTTACGTAACTCAGCTGGCGTATTCGAGCTAGTAATTGCCATTTGCGCCGCGCCTAAAGCGGTCTGCAAGGTGAGTGCAGTTGCAACTTTTTCATCCAGACCTAAATTTTTACCCGCACGAATCATACTTTCCATCATATAGAAAAAGTAAGCCGGACCCGAACCCGAGACTGCAGTGACTGCATCAATTTGTGCTTCTGAGTCGACCCAAATGGTCAGTCCGGTCGATGCCAGAACCTGACTGGCCAGCTCACGGTCACTCGTTTCCACAAATGCATTGGCATATAAACCATGTGCCCCAGTCTGTACCAGTGCTGGCGTGTTCGGCATAACTCGTACAATGCGCTCAGTCCCCAATAATGCTGACAATGTGGCAATTTCTGCACCAGCAACAATGGAAATAATCAGCTTATTATTGACCAGACCTTTTAAGGGTTGCAGCACTTGAGCCAAAACCTGAGGTTTTACCGCCAGTACGACAATATCTGCATCCTGAATTGCAGCGCTATTATCCCCGGTCACATTAATTTCTTTTTCCGCCAATAAAGCACGGACTTTTTCGACCGGATCAGAAACTGTAATACGTGTTGCTGGCAAACCACGTGAAATCAGACCGCCAATTAAGGCTTGGGCCATATTACCGCCACCAATAAAACAGATATTACAATTTAAAGCTGCACTCATGTTCAATGCTCGTCGTTGAGTTCTAAAGTTGAAGAAACCGAAATCGGCAGCCATCCGCCTGCTTCACAATATGCAGATTGGGCCAACCAAAATCCTTTAGGGGTAAACACGCCTAGCATAACATTATCTGTGCTTAATATTTGAATAGTATGCCGAGCCCAGGGAAATATTTGCGCTTCCTGAATAGCTTTTTTCAGCGGCCAGGTACCGACACGGCCATATAAATGAATTTTTTCGCCACCCTGCCGCTGCTGTAAATGCAAAGCTTGCTGCAATAATGCAGGAGATAAACCGAACTGTGCAGGCGCGATGATAAATTTCCCTGACAAAACCTGCACACAGTCTTTTAAAGCGAATTTTATACTTTCCGGACTAGTTTGAACCTGTTGCTGCTCGGCTAAATAGATCTCTGCGGTCAAACGATATAATTGCTGCTGATAGCGTACATAATAAAAGCCTTGCCAATGCAATGCTGCCTGAGCATTTTGCTTGGCATAAATCACTTCGCATTGCAAACGCTTTACCATATCTAAGGATGGACGATACTGTTGTTTACCTTTCATCCAGGCAGAGAGTAATTGACGTTGTCGTGATTTTGAAAGCTGTAGAAATTTACCAAGATCGAGCTGCATTTCAGTCCCACAAGATGCTAAATCCTGTTGCAGCACTTCTTTTAAAATGTTTTGAGCATCCTGCATTAACTCACTGGTTCGCACCAAGGCAGTTTGCATTTTAGGATAACGTTCGCTTAATACCGGCCACAGGGTCTGGCGTGCCCAGGCCCGGTCATAATGAGTATCATCATTGGTTGGATCTTCAATATTCTGAACATTCAGCTCTGATGCCCATTGGCAAATCTGCTCACGGGAAATATCCAGCAATGGTCGCCAAATCGTGAGATTTTCACGTACATCGATTTGTTTCATGGCTGCTAAACCATCTATACCAGCACCCGATAATAGACGCAGCATCAAGGTTTCCGCCTGATCCTGCTGATGATGTGCCAGCACCAATATTTCATCCGCTTGCAAATGTTGCAGATAAGCCTGATAACGTGAATTGCGCGCTTGCTGTTCCAGATTGCCACTAGCGACATGAACTGGCTGGATGATGCAGGGAATATTCAGTTGCTGACATTGATGTGCAACGAACTTGCCCCAATCTGCGCTGAGTGCTTGTAACTGATGATCGATATAAATCGCCCGAACTTTTTCCGGGCATAAAAAAAACATCAGATGCAGCAACAGCATAGAATCTACGCCGCCACTGCATCCGATGAGAAATTTTGTCTCTGCAGGAAAGTCCTGCAGCTGTTTTAAGAAACCAGACCTAAATTGTCGCTGCCAAACTTCATTAAACGTTGGTAACGTGCTTCGCATCGTGCTTGCGCTTCCATTGGTTGCAGTTCATTCAAAGCTTCTTTCAGCACTGCTTTCAAGCTGTTCATGACCTGATCCGGATTTAAATGAGCACCCTCACCTTCATCCACCACATATTCTACAATACCCATTTTCTGCAATTTTTCTGCAGTCAGAGCCAAGGCTTCACTGGCCTGTTCAGCTTTTTCAGCGGTTTTCCAGAGAATTGAGGCACAGCCTTCCGGTGAAATCACCGAATAAATACTGTGAGAGAGCATCACCACACGGTCTGCCACCCCAATACCCAGCGCACCCCCTGAACCGCCTTCACCCAGTACAGTTGCAATCACAGGTACTTTCAAGTTAGAAAGCTGAGCCAGACTGGTGGCAATCGCTTCAGCCTGACCACGTTCTTCTGCACCGACACCCGGATAAGCACCCATAGTATCAATAAAGGTGAATACTGGAAGATTGAAACGCTCTGCCATGTCTAGCAGACGCTGTGCCTTACGATAACCTTCCGGGTTACTCATGCCGAAATTATGCTGTAATTTTTCACGGGTACTACGACCACGATGCTGACCGACGATCATCACCGGTTGACCATCAAAACGAGCCAGACCACCGATCATCGCGCCATCATCACCATATAGGCGGTCACCATGTAAAGCATCAAATTCAGTGAATATTTCACCCACATAGTCCAGGAATTGTGGACGTTCTGGATGACGTGCAATCTGCACTGTCGCCCATGCTTTTGATGGAGTTGCTTTATTTTTCATAGGTTAACCGTTTTCATCCCTATAAAGGTATTAATTAACAAACTGTTCGGATTGAATCGAGAGTTCAATCTCCCAATTTTTAAATTGCTGCTGTTCATCGTGCAGTTCAGCGACCAGCAATGGCCATTGCTTGGCATCACCAGACACGCTGAGTTGCCATTGTTGCGCATTTTCAACCTTGAGTTCAATGGCAGGAAGCATCTCATCGCTACGACTGTGATTGACCAAAACCGACAGACGAAGCAGCAAACATAACCATAAAAGTTTAGATCCACCGACTTTCATCACATCAATCTTGGCATCAGCGCGCAATTTACGCCGATGGTGCGCGACCAAATGTGACAAATGATTTTGATCAACCTGCGAGAAACCGGCAATATCCGAATGTTGTAATAAATACGCGCCATGACGATGATAGCCACTGTGACTGATGGCCAAACCAATCTCATGCAGATAGGCGGCACGACGTAACAGGTCACTATCTTCAACACTCAACCCGAGTTCACTGGCCACGTCATTAAACAGTTTTTGTGCAGTCTGGACCACACGCTCGGCCTGTTTGGCATCGGCATTATAACGACCAATCAGGGCATGTACGGAACGATCACGGATATCTTCATGCTTGAAACGGCCCAGCAAGTCATACATCACGCCTTCACGCAGCGCACCATCCGAATAAACCAGATGATTAATTCCGAGCACATCAAATACAGCATAGAGAATGGCAATACCAGCAGGTAAGACGGCACGACGATCATCTTTCAGACCTTCGAACTCCATGTCCGAGACATATTTATATTTAAGCAGTTTATCTTTGAGCTTTTCCAGGCCTTCACGCGTCAACTGTTCGCGATCATTGCTCCAGCCCATATTGACGCAAATCTGGCGGCAGGCTTTAATGGTGCCACTCGAGCCAACGACAGCATCCCAACCGGCTTCTTTATAAGTATTGGCAATTCCCGAAATTTCTTTACGTGCCGCAGTAACTGCTTTATCAAAGGCTTTGGCACTGATTTCGCCATCCTGAAAATAGGCCTTGGTAAACGCTACACAGCCCATTTGTACCGATTCGGTATGAATCGGCTCGAATTCTTCACCGATAATCAGCTCAGTTGAACCGCCACCGATATCAACTACCAGACGACGACCGCTGTTGGCCATGGTATGCGATACACCCAGATAAATCAGACGGGCTTCTTCACGACCGGCGATAATTTCGATCGGTTTCGGTAAAATTTCTGCAGCTTTCTGGATAAATTCATGGCCGTTTTTGGCTTGACGCAAAGCATTTGTCGCCACGATCCGCAAGCGGTTTGGCTGAACTGCGCCTAAACGTCCGACAAAACGGGCCAGACAGGCCAAACCGCGTTGCTGGGCGGCTTCGGTTAAATTCTTATTTTCATCTAGTCCTGCGGCAAGCTGAACTTTTTCTGACATTGATGCCACTTTCTTCACTTCGCCATGATCTACACGGGCGATGGCCAAATGAAAGCTGTTTGATCCCATATCGATGGCGGCAAGTAATTCTTCATCAATCAAAAAGTCAGACATTCCAGAAATAAACCTTTAACGAATTGTGCTTAGAGTAATTCACATGCATGCAATTTAAAAGCCATTTGTGGCGACAATTTAATGCCTTATTCTTTTTGTATCGGGAATAATAGTGAGACACGATCATCACTATCGTGATCATCCATTAGACAAAATAACATTAAGCATTGAAAATTTACAGATTCCCCTACATTGTTAAAGATGGCTATGTAATACTAATAATTAGTTATCTTTAAAATATTAATCTGGAGCACATTCCATGTCTGGCAACATCGTAAACACTACTGACGCAAACTTCGAAGCAGACGTTCTTCAATCAGACGTTCCTGTACTGGTGGACTTTTGGGCAGGCTGGTGTGCACCATGTAAAGCAATTGCACCTGTACTTGAAGTGCTTGCTGATGAATACCAAGGCAAAGTTAAAATCGTGAAAGTTGACGTAACTTCTTGCGAACAAACTGCTGTGAATTTCAACATCCGTAACATCCCGGCTTTGTTGATGTTCAAAAATGGTGAAGTTGTTGCGACTCAAGTCGGTGCTGCACCAAAATCTAAACTGACTGCATTTATTGATGACAATATCTAAGCACAGCATTTTTAGTAAAAAATACGCGACTCATGCTCGCGTATTTTTTTCGGCTATAAATTGACAAACCTGGCATTTTCTCTTATATTCGCTACTCAAGAGATAAAGGATCCTAAATCCTGTCAATTTCTTACAAGACACATTACATAAGATGCCGCTCGGCAATAGAAATTGTTTTCCACATTTTTCTTTGAAACACTCAAACAGATCTCTGAATTGTTCTTTTGCAAATTCAATTGCTTTCGTTTGAATGCTGGTATGCGGCCGAATGTTACTCCCTTTCTAACCTGTACCTCAGAACTTTGATTCTATCTGACCACCTATGAATTTAACCGAACTCAAGAAAAAACCGATTGGCGAACTCATCAAGATTGCCGAGTTTATGGGCCTCGAAGGTATGGCTCGTAACCGTAAGCAAGACATTATTTTTGCCATCTTAAAACGTCATGCAATGAATGGCGAAGAGATTTTTGGTGATGGCGTTCTAGAAATTTTGTCAGATGGTTTTGGCTTTTTACGCTCAGCCGCAGGTTCTTATTTAGCAGGTCCTGACGATATTTATGTCAGCCCTTCTCAAATTCGTCGTTTTAACCTCCGTACTGGCGACACCATTACTGGCACCATTCGCCCGCCGAAAGAAGGCGAACGTTATTTTGCTTTACTTAAAGTCAATCAAATTAACTACGACACACCTGAAAATTCACGTAACAAGATTCTGTTTGAAAACTTGACGCCATTATTCCCGACTGAACAGTTGGTGATGGAGTTGGGCAATGGCACCACTGAAGATTTAACCACCCGTGTGATCGACTTAGTTGCACCGATTGGTAAAGGCCAGCGTTCAATTATTGTGGCTCCGCCGAAAGCGGGTAAAACCATGCTGCTGCAAAGCATTGCACAGTCCATCGTTCGCAATAATCCTGAAGTTATTCTGATCGTTCTCCTAATTGATGAGCGTCCAGAAGAAGTGACTGAGATGGAGCGTACGGTTCGTGGTGAAGTCGTGGCTTCTACCTTTGATGAATCTCCTGCACGTCACGTTCAAGTCGCTGAAATGGTGATTGAAAAAGCAAAACGTCTGGTTGAACATAAGAAAGATGTGGTGATTTTGCTTGACTCGATTACCCGTCTGGCACGTGCTTATAACACTGTGATTCCTTCATCAGGCAAAGTACTGACTGGTGGTGTGGATGCACATGCCTTAGAACGCCCTAAACGTTTCTTCGGTGCTGCACGTAATATCGAAGAAGGCGGTTCACTGACCATCATTTCTACTGCCCTGATTGAAACCGGTAGTAAAATGGATGAAGTGATTTACGAAGAATTCAAAGGTACAGGTAACCAGGAAATTACCCTTGATCGTCGTATTGCTGAAAAACGCGTGTTCCCTGCAATGAACATCAAGAAATCTGGTACTCGTCGTGAAGAACGCCTGATGTCAGAAGACAATCTGCGTAAAGTCTGGATTCTGCGTAAGCTGCTGCATACTCAAGACGAATTGGCGGCAATGGAATTCTTACTGGATCGTATGAAAGAAACCAAGACCAATGATGATTTCTTTGATCAGATGAAACGCAAAGCTTCAAATTAAAATTTTAAATGAAAGGTCATCTAAACGGTGGCCTTTTTTAGGTTGACATAAATTACAGAATGAAACAATGAAGCCTGATTTATGTAAACTTATTTTTAAGTTTTTGATTAATAAAATATTCAGATTAAAAATTGTATAACTTTTAAGTATTTAATAAGCCTTTCTCCAATCTAAATCTTTCATTCCATTGTTATTTTCTGTTAAAAACTTCTTATTTTTTATCGTTTTTCCGTACTTTTTTGATCATTGCCAGTAGCAATTAAAAATGCGCAGTGATAGCATATTTGCAGACCAGTTAGACTGCTCCTGCGTTGTTAGTCCCTAACACAATTAGGAACAATAAAAGCACTTAACAGACTAACTTTGGTTTTTTTTAATCTCAATTTTTAGAGAGTGATGCCATGTTATTCAAAAAAATCGCTATTGCTGCTGCAGTTGCTACTACTCTAGCTTTCGTTGGTTGTGCTAAAAAAGCTGACGACGCTGCTGCTGACGCTAACCAAGCTGCATCTGAAGCTGTAGAAGCTGCATCTGAAGCTGAAGCTGCTGCTGATGCTGCTGCTGTAGAAGCTACTTCTGAAGTTGCTGCTTCTGAAACTGCTGCTGTTGCTGAAGCTGACGCTGCTGCTGCTGTTGCTGTTGACGCTGCTGCTGACGCTACTGCTGCTTCTGAAGCTGCTGCTCAATAATCTTTTAGATTATTCAGTACAAAAAAAAGAGAGCCTTTGGCTCTCTTTTTTTATTTTAAAAACTGGAACTTAACAATATTGATCCCAGTTTTTAAAAAAGCAGATCAGTTGACCTGCTCATTTCCCACACGTTGACGGAACTTCTGTCCGGCACGGAAGGTGACCACACGGCGTGCAGAAATCGGAATCTCTTCACCCGTTTTCGGGTTACGGCCCGGACGTTGACGCTTATCACGCAACTCGAAATTACCAAAACCCGAAAGTTTTACTTGCTCGCCTGAGATGAGCGCCTGGCTAATCTCATCGAAGAACAACTCAACCATTTGTTTTGCTTCACGACGGTTTAAACTCGTGAGCTCACTTAAATGATCAGCCATTTCTGCTTTAGTTAGTGCTGTCATGAAGCCCTCAATGTCGCTTGGTAAGTGTTTTCTAACACTTGAAGGATATTATCCATACCTGATTTAATTTCAGCATCTTCCAGTGTACGGCTTGGATGCTGCCAGAGAAGTGCAAATGCCAGTGAGCGTTTCCCTTCTTCTACTCCTTGTCCAGTGTACACATCGAACAACCAAGTTGAGTCTAAAAGCTCTCCGCCTGTTTTTTCGATAAGTCCCTGAATTTCGCTAACATTAATCTTATCACTAATTAAAAGCGCAATATCACGTCGAACCGATGGAAAACGTGATAATTCTGTAAAATTAGATACATAAGTTTGCAAAACAGCCGCTTGATCCAATTCTGCTACCCATGTGGTTGCTAGATCAAGTTCGTCTTCAAGTGAGGGATGTAAACGCCCCAAGTAACCAATTGATTGACCATTCACGAGAATTTCTGCGGATTGTCCTGGATGCAACCAGCTACGCTCTGAACGCACATATTCTACTTTGACACGACCAGCAGCCAAAATTTCTTCTACATCACCCTTAAAGTCAAAGAAGTCCATTGCAGCGGGTTTCACATGCCAAGATTCAGCATGACGTGAACCAGTCGCAATCAATGCAAAAGTTGGAATCTGTTTTAAATCATGGATGCTGCTGGCTTCTTGATAGTCAAAACGCAGACCGAGCTCAAAGAAACGTACACGGCTTTGCTGGCGGTTGACATTGTACTGAACACAAGGAATAAGGCTAGATAGCAAGGTTGAACGCATCACTGCCAAATCACTTGAAATTGGATTGGCTAATACTAATGGATTCACACTGGAATTAAGTTGCTTTTCAAGCTTTAGGTCTGCGAAGCTAAAGCTGATCGCTTCTTGGTAACCTAAAGTTACCGCGGTTTGACGGAGTTGGCCCAATTCAAACTGATCTTGGTATTTCGCCAGCTTCACATCAATCACAGGCAGGCTGATTTGAATATTGTCATAACCGTGAATACGCGCCACTTCTTCGATCAAATCTTGGTAAATCACCATATCATAACGATGTGATGGCGGTACCACTGACCACTCGCCTTCTGCTTTTACTGTAACTTCACAACCTAAACGGCTTAAAGCATCAGTAATGAACGCTGAGTCAACACTATAACCCAGCAGTTGATCGACTTGTGCTTGATTCAACTCAATTGCGTCGCGTGTTGGCAATAATGCTGCATTTTCGGCAACTGTAATTGGCCCGAACTCACCGCCGGCAAGTTCCGCAATCAATTGTGATGCGCGGTGCATAGCGATTAATGGCAATTCAAAATCGACACCACGTTCATAACGCTGAGAAGCATCGGTATGCAAGCCAAAGCTACGCGCACGACCGGCAATATGCAGTGGCGCGAAGAATGCAGATTCCAGGAAAATTTCAGTGGTTGTATCGCTGACTGCTGAAGACAAGCCGCCCATAATACCGGCAATGGCCAATGCTTTCTCATCATCTGCAATCACCATCACTTTTTCGTTGAGTTCAACTTCTTGTTCATTGAGCAAAACTAACTTTTCAGCTTCCGTCGCTTGACGTACATGTACCGCACCTTGAACTTTACCGCCATCAAATGCGTGTAGCGGTTGACCAAGCTCGATTAATACATAGTTGGTAATATCGACCAGAATGCTGTGCTGACGAATACCTGAACGTGCCAATGCACGCTCCATCCATACAGGAGTCACAGCCTTGGTATTGACGTTCTTGATGACACGACCCAAATAGCGTGGGCAGCCTTCAGTCGATACAACGACTTTCTTTTCTTCGCTAATAGTCGCAGCTACTTCTTTAATTTCAGGGGCAGTTACTGGCAATTGGTTAATCACACCAATTTCACGTGCGATCCCGCGAATACTGAAGCAGTCCCCACGGTTCGGTGTAATGCTGATGTCAATCACGTTGTCATCAAGGTCTAGATATTCACGAATGTTCATACCTACTGGTGCATCCGCTGGAAGCTCTAACAAACCATCAATTTTATCTTCTAAATCGATTTCTGAAGCGCCGCACAGCATGCCTTGTGACTCGATACCACGTAGCTTGCCTTTCTTGATTTTGAAATCGCCTGGAAGTACTGCACCAATGATCGCAACTGGCGCTTTCATGCCGGCACGTACGTTTGGCGCACCACATACAATTTGTAGAGGCTCACCAGAACCGATATTGACAGTGGTCACACGTAAACGGTCAGCATCCGGATGCTGTTCTACTGTCAGGACTTCCCCCACCACTACACCAGTAAAGGATTTAGCTGCAGGAGATAAGTCATCGACTTCCAGACCCAACATGGTCAATTGATCAGAAAGTTTTTCGCTATCGATGGCTGGGTTGACCCATGTGCGTAGCCAATTTTCGCTAATTTTCATTGATATAAAACCTGTAATTCAAATCTCTAGAATCCCCCTCTGCCCCCCATTTTCCAAAGGGGGAGGACTCCATCTATTTCGCGGAGTCCCTCTCCTTTTTAAAAGGAGAGGTTAGGAGAGGATTATTAAAAAGTTTTAAGCAAACTGGCGTAAGAAACGCACATCGTTTTGGAAGAACATACGTAAGTCATTCACGCCATAACGAAGCATTGCAAAACGTTCAACACCCAGACCAAAAGCAAAGCCTTTGTATTTTTC
Organism: Acinetobacter lwoffii; assembly: GCF_024129355.1. Classification (GTDB taxonomy): domain Bacteria; phylum Pseudomonadota; class Gammaproteobacteria; order Pseudomonadales; family Moraxellaceae; genus Acinetobacter; species Acinetobacter lwoffii_I. The sequence goes on from NZ_JAMXXP010000030.1 coordinate 25,309, forward strand.
AGGATCAATGCCAGCAGCTTGCAGCACATTCGGATGCACCATACCGCAGCCCAATACTTCTAACCAGCGACCGCGTTCATCCATAATATCCACTTCCGCACTCGGCTCGGTGAACGGGAAATAAGATGGACGGAAACGTACTTTCAAATCTTTTTCGAAGAATTCGTTCAGCAGGTTAATCAGCAAACCTTTCAGTTCCGCGAAGCTGGTATTTTCAGCCACGTATAAACCTTCGATCTGATGAAACATCGGTGAGTGGGTTTGATCCGAATCACAACGGTAAACACGGCCCGGACACACGATCTGGATTGGTGGCTGCTGAGTTTCCATGGTACGAATCTGCACACCAGACGTATGCGTACGCAGCAAATGGTTCACATCAAAATAGAAAGTATCGTGCATGGCACGCGCCGGGTGATGACCTGGAATGTTCAGTGCTTCAAAGTTGTGATAATCATCTTCAACTTCAGGACCTGTTGCAACCGTAAAACCTGCCTTGGTAAAGAACTGGCAAATACGCTCTTGCACCTGGGTCACTGGATGGATACTGCCCACCTGCTGACCACGACCTGGTAAAGTAATATCAATGGTTTCGCTTGCCAGTTTTTGTTCTAAGGCAGCTTTATGCAGTTCTGCCTGACGTGATGTCAATGCAGCGGTAATGGTTTCACGTACAGCATGGATTTGTGCGCCGAAGACTTTACGCTCTTCAGGATCCATTTTACCAAGCGACTTAGATTGTTCCGCGAGCTGGCTTTTTTTCCCCGTAAATTGCACTCGTACTTGATCAAGTGCAGCAAGGTCTTGAGCTGCTGCAATCGCAGCGAGCGCTTCAGTGGTCAGGGCTTCCAGTGACATAGTAACTCTCAAAGCAACAGGTTAAAAAATATTTTAAAAACCCCACATTCTAACAGTTTTTAGACACTTTGATGAAGATGCGTTTTAAGGAAAATTAGATTGGCACGATTAAATATAAAAAGTATAAGATAAACACAATATCAATCAGATCAAATCACTATGGCACTCGATCAAATTTGGAAACAGCAACTAACCCTTGTCACTTACGGCAATGAGTATTTGACTCAGGACCTGAGTTTCAATCGTTGGATTCAACATTCCATTTTTAATCAGCATCAGTTTGCCTTTCGGGATCTGATGTCACAACACCTGCTGGCCCAGCATTTCCAGATCTGGCTGGAAGGCCTGAAAAAACAAGGCGTGCGTCGCCTCAGCTTGCATCGCTCTGATTTACTGGTTGATGAAAAAAATCCGAATGCCAATATCGAGCTATTACCACTGGCGCATTTTATTGTCAGTCATGGTGCTAAAACCAAAACTGCCTGGATCATCGGCAAGGAACTGCCTGAATGGTACAGCGCAGACAATGATTACGAAGCACCTAAATCACAGCAATCCCCTTTACGCCATGAAACATTCTGGTGTTATGAGCTAAATCCTAAACTGGCCAAGCGCATTGATGTCGATCTGGAAGCCCCAAACTGGGATGATATTCAGGCCTATACCGATCATGAACTGTTTGAAAGTAGCCTTGCCCAAGATTTTACCGAACCTGCATATACCAATTTGCCTTATTACGGCACCATGCCTGCCATTCAAGCCGATAGCGAAAGTCATTTGGCCTTAATTCCCACTGACTATTCAGCGGATTATGCTCACCAGACTTTGTACCGCCTAGACGCCTTAAATGACTTTATTCAAACGAAAATCCAGCATCCCTATCGTGCAGATGGCGAAGTACTCAGCCCGGAGCAGCAACTTAACCTGCGACATTTTTCGCAAAAAATTGATGATTTAAGTGCTAAATTCATCAGCAAAGTCGCCAATCACTATAAAACTGCACAGCTAACACCAAAAGTTGCACCTGACCCATTTGTCGGTATGAGTACCGAAGACCGCTCACCAAAAATTTCTAAAGCAGAAAAACCTCAGGACCCAGGCAAATCCAGTTCATCTGCAAATGTGCTGACCTTAATTGTGATCACTGTGATTATCTGTCTGATTGGCTACTATTTCGGCCTTTAACATTTTGCCAGAAAAGCTTGAACATCACGGGCAGAATTCAATGGATATTTTGATATTCATGAGCAGGCATCAACTTGAAATAATGCTGACGATTTTGTGATGGTTTTCATCATCCATCAGATGATGGAATCACGACTGAGTATCTGTCTTAAAATTTCAGCATTATTTGAATGAGCCGAAGCTGTCATTTGCTGATCGCCCGGAAATGCTCTCTTAATTGACCGGTGGAGATATTGAGATAAAAGGATAAATCTAGCCAGATCACGGTATCAATCTCCGCCCATTTGACCGGAATGCTACGCGTATAATTACCATCGATCACATAACTGGATTTCACCCTGCCCTATATTTTTGTCACTGATGTTAGCTCGAGCACTAAATTATTTTCCATGATCCGGATGGATTAAAAGTTAGAGATTCCATTGATAATATAAGTCTTTAAGATTTTCGCCCAGATCACTGGCATCTCCTTCACTGACAAAATAGGCGCCGGTCTTTTCATAAAAATAACGACTGGAATTCAGGTTCAATACGCTGCATTGCATATGCTGGTAGGATTTTTCTCGACTTAAGCCTAAACCCAATTGAACCAAATCACGTCCAATGCCGCGACCTTGAATATTTTGAAGCAAATAAAGTGCTCTCAATTCACTGGTTGGCGCATCTACCGGAAAATTGAAAGCAGCAAATCCGAGCACCTGAGCATCTTCTTCATAGACAAATACCCGTCGATTTTCCTGTTCAAGCACAGAACGCCACAAAGTGGCTCTTTGTTCTACACTCAACTCATCGAGAATTTCTGGTTTGATGATGTTTTTATAGCTTTCACGCCAGCTTTGTACGTGCACTTGGGCAATCGGCAGGACATCCTGTTGAGTGGCAAGTCGAATCATTATTTTTAAGCCTTATTTTTAATTATTCAATTTCACAATGACTAAAAAATATAAGATTTACAATACTGATTTTTAAATAATATTTAAAATGATTACTTTTATTTAAGCATAAAAAAAAGACCACCAAATGGCGGTCTTTTTTCAAGTCATAAAGACTTATGCAGCCAATGCATCTTTAGCTTTAGAAGCTAAAGCAGCAAACGCAACTGCGTCATGCATAGCGATGTCAGCAAGTACGCGACGGTCGATAATCACTTGAGCTTTTTTCAAGCCAGCGATCATACGGCTGTACGACAAACCATTTTGACGAGCACCAGCATTGATACGTGCAATCCACAAAGCGCGGAATTGACGTTTCTTCTGACGACGGTCACGGTAAGCATATTGACCAGCTTTGATTACCGCCTGGAACGCTACGCGGTAAACGCGTGAACGAGCACCATAGTAACCTTTAGCGCGAGCAAGAATTTTTTTGTGACGGCGATGAGCCTGTACACCACGTTTTACACGAGCCATTTATAATCTCCTTAGATGTACGGGCACATACGACGAACTGAAGCAACGTCACTTACGTGAACCATTACACAGCCGCGCAATTGACGAATACGCTTAGCAGATTTTTTGGTCAAAATGTGGCGTTTGAACGCTTGTTTACGCTTAAAACCGTTAGCAGTCGCTTTAAAGCGTTTAGCTGCACCACGGCGAGTTTTCATCTTAGGCATAACAACCTCTTTTGAACACCTGTTCGGCTCGTTTGCACCATTACAAAACGACCTGCAGGTAAGGGAGCGAGTATTCTAAAGCATCTTTGTTTAAAACAAAAGCATCTTCACCCAATAAGCGAATTTAAAGAATGATTTTAGGATTTCAGTCTGAAAAAATATCCAAGACTGAATCAGGAAAATTATTTTCAAGTTTAGAACATGGCAAAGGCCGCATAGACAAACAGATAACGTCCAATTTTAGCGATGCTGACCATCAGCAGAAAACGGACGAGGTTTTCTTTTAATAGTCCCGCAATCAGGGTAATCGGATCACCAATGATAGGCACCCAGCTCAGCAGTAAAGACCAGTAACCATATTTCTGATAGGTCTTTTGCGCCTTGAGCATCTTATCTGCTGAAACCGGGAACCACTTTTTATTTTTATAATGTTCAATCTTGAGACCCAGATACCAGTTCACACAAGACCCCAGAATATTGCCCAGACTGGCCACGGCAATTAACAGCACTGCATGCTGCTTGTTCTGCACTAAAAGCCCCAGCAAAACCGCTTCAGACTGTAAAGGTAGTAAGGTCGCTGCACCAAAGGCCGACAGAAACAGTAAAAATAGGCTCATTACAGCATTAATGGCTCAAGCCCATTTTTTTCTTGGCTTTACTGTATTCCCAACTGGACCAAACGACTGCCGTCACCATCGCCATGATCCGCGCCCACTTATACTGCTCATTGAGCGGTGCAATTGCAGCACGGAGAATCTGCTGATCTTTGGTATTTAGGGCAGCAATCACCTGATCGATATGCACAATTTCAGCAACATACAGCACTAAACATGCAGCAATGCCGAAAAGAATGCTCCAGTAAATTCGGGTATTACTTTCAACAATCTTGGTAAAGTTCAGAAGAAAATCGTTCATATATCCATCCAATAAAAAACCACCGTAAGGGTGGCTTTATTTGCTTAAGGCTATTTTAGCATAAAGGCTGCAGCTTAACTGACCTGTATCGCCAGCGCTTTCTGAACCGCAGGACGAGCATTCAAGCGATCAATATATTTGGAAACTTCAGGATAATCTTCCAGATTAATCTGCTGCCAGTCATGCCGTAATAACCACGGAAATATCGCCATATCTGCAATCGAATATTCGCCGGCAACATAATTTTGCCCGACCAGTTGTTTATTCAACACGCCATACAAACGTTTGCTTTCATTGACATAACGATCTGTGGCATAAGCAATCCGCTCAGGTGCAAAACGGCTAAAGTGATGATTTTGTCCGAGCATTGGTCCCAGACCGCCCATCTGCCACATCAGCCACTGTTCAACCTGAATACGCTTCACTTCATCATCTGGATAAAACAGACCTGTTTTTCGACCCAGATATTGCAAAATCGCACCTGACTCAAAAATTGAAATGGCGCGGCCATTTGGCCCATCCTGATCAACAATTGCCGGGATTTTATTATTGGGAGAAATAGCCAGAAAATCGGACTGAAACTGGTCATTTTCCAGAATATTGATGGGAATAATTTGATATTCCAGCCTCATTTCTTCTAGAGCAATACTAATTTTATGGCCGTTGGGGGTGCCCCAATAATATAAATCGATCATTTTTTTTAATACTCCCTGCACCTTTGCTGTGCGATGATGTACTCAACATAGAGGATTTAGAAAGAAACAACAAGCCTGCATTTAAAAATTATTTTTCAATAAATATCAAAATCTTATTAAAAATTTATATAATTTTTTATTTTTGATCTTGAAAATTTCAGCCCCAAACACATATTTATTTCTGCATAAGGATTGCGTCAATCTTATGCCCTGTCGATGTCTCACATGACAGATCTTATTTTCTTGTTTTTATAACTTTGCTTAAGTGAGAAGGTTCTAATCATGAGTAACTTAAATCTTCATCCATTATTTCGTCGTAGCATCGGTTTCGATCGTCTGAATGACTTTATTGACTATGCCATGCAAAGCGATGCACCGAATTATCCACCGTATAATATCGAAAAGCATGGTGAGAATAATTACCGCATCGTGGTGGCAACTGCGGGTTTTCGTCAGGAAGAACTCGACATTCGTCTGGAAAATAAGTTGCTGACCATTTTAGGCAAGCCTGAAAATCAAAACAATGACAGTATTGAATTCCTGCACAAAGGCATTGCACGACGTGCATTTAAATTGTCTTTACGTCTGGATGAATATATTGAGGTCCAGCAGGCAGATTATGAAAATGGTTTATTGATCATCGACTTGCAACGCATTATTCCAGAAGAAAAATTGCCGCGTCAAATCCCGATTGGCAATAAACTGCTTATTGCAAACGATGAAAAATCAGTGGAATAAGCTTGATTAAGTACGCAAAGGAAGGCCCGCAAGGGCCTTTCTTTTTGGCTACAGATTACCTAAGCTCATGGAGGCAATACGCTTTCTGATCATAAAAATAAACCATGACTGCGCCAGAAAACATCCTGTTTCATCAAGCTAGCCCGATCATGCGCACTACGGGATATTTGCTGTTTTGTTATCCGATCGGAATATTCAGCATTTTTTATTTCAGCAGTGTGCGTAGCAATTCCAGTTTTTTCCAAGGACTATTATTTTTATGGCAGGAGTCTCCTGACTTTTATATTTATATTGGCGGCTTTCTTGGTCTTTCGCTGTTTATGCTGGGAACCAAACTCAAAATAACCTCACACGCTATTTATTATACTTTGGCCGGTTTCCGCATCAGCCTGTGCTTAAAACGACATTCGGTACAGTATAGCTTTCTGAATCCACGCTATGCTTCTCTCAAAGCACATCTCAAACGCTGGCTCTATAACATGCCAGCGCATGTGATTAGTCAACGCGATGGCACTTTGGATTTTAAATTGCATCAGTCCGGTCTGATGAATCAAATTTGCCTCGGGTTTTTCCGGATCCAACTATCGATGTTTTCCCGCCAGCAAGCCAGGGAAATTATTCAAGCTATGTACAATGCGTGGAATTTTAGAGCATAAAAAAAGCCCTGCATATGCAGGGCTTTTTTCGCTTAATGAGTGCTTACTTTTTCTTTTTAGGACCAAGTAGCATACCCATTTGACGGCCTTCCATTTTCGGCATCTGCTCAACAGTACCGAATTCAGCCACGTCAGCTTCAATTTTTTGCAATTGAGCTAGACCCAACTGTTGGTGCGCCATTTCACGACCACGGAAACGAAGCGTGATTTTCACCTTGTTACCTTCTTCAAGGAACTTGATGATTGCACGTAGTTTTACGTTGTAATCACCAACATCAGTACCCGGGCGTAGCTTGATTTCTTTCACCTGGACTTGATGTTGTTTTTTCTTCGCTTCTTTCTGCTTTTGCTTAAGATCAAACAAATGCTTGTTGAAGTCCATGATCTTACATACTGGTGGTTCAGCGTTTGCTACGATCTCAACAAGATCAAGTTCAACACTTTCTGCTGCGCGTAGGGCGTCAGCTAAGCTTACAATCCCTTTTTGCTCACCATTTTCGTCTACAAGACGGACTTCTTTCGCACGAATTTCATCATTCAAGGCAGGACGGTTTGATTTGTTACCGCCCTGTTGATTACGGTCAGGCTGTTTAATCGCTGTTACTCCACAATGTACCGGCCGCGTTCGGCTACGGCTGCTTTTACTAGGTCAACGAAAGCATCGATTGACATAGTACCCAAATTTGTTCCTGAGCGGGTACGCACGTTTACGGTACCTTCCTCTACTTCACGGTCCCCAAGTACCAGTAAGTAAGGAATACGCTCTAATGTACGTTCACGAATCTTAAAGCCGATTTTCTCATTTCTCAAGTCAGAAATTGCACGGATACCGTTTTCTTTAAGTTTTGCGACGACTGACTCACATGCCTCAGCTTGAGAATCGGTAATGTTCATCACACACGCTTGCATTGGTGCCAACCAAGGTGGCATGAAGCCTGCGTAGTGTTCAATCAGTATACCAATAAAACGCTCGAAGCTGCCAAGAATTGCACGATGTAACATTACTGGCTGATCGCGGTCATTATCTTCAGTGACATAAGACGCATCCAGACGTTCTGGCAAGTTAAAGTCACACTGAATGGTACCACACTGCCAGACACGACCTAAGCAGTCTTTCAGAGAGAATTCAATCTTCGGACCGTAGAATGCGCCTTCGCCTGGTTGAAGTTCCCACTCAAGACCTGCAGCATCTAAAGCATCTGCCAAAGATTTTTCTGCCATATCCCAAAGCTTGTCATCACCCACACGTTTTTCAGGACGCGTCGACAACTTCATTTGTACTTCTTCAAAGCCAAAATCTTTGTATACATCCAGTGTCAATTTGATAAAGTTTGCAACTTCAGGACCAATCTGTTCTTTGGTACAGAAAATATGCGCGTCATCCTGAGTAAAGCCACGCACACGCATAATGCCATGTAAAGAACCTGATGGTTCGTTACGATGACATGAACCAAACTCTGCCAAACGTACAGGAAGATCACGGTATGACTTCAAGCCTTGGTTGAACACTTGCACGTGACAAGGACAGTTCATTGGCTTCACCGCATAGTTGCGATTTTCAGAATGCGTGGTGAACATGTTGTCTGCATAGTTGGCAGCATGTCCTGATTTTTCCCACAGCGTGAAATCGACAACTTGCGGGGTACGGATTTCTTCGTAGCCATTGTCTTGCTGAACTTTACGCATGTATTGTTCAAGCACTTGATAAATGGTCCAGCCATTTGGATGCCAGAACACCATACCCGGTGCTTCTTCTTGCATATGGAACAAATCAAGTGCTTTACCGATTTTACGGTGATCTCGTTTTTCTGCTTCTTCAATCCGTTTTACATAAGCCGCAAGCTGCTTCTTGTCTGCCCACGCTGTACCGTAAATACGTTGTAGCTGTTCGTTTTTCGCATCACCGCGCCAGTAAGCACCTGAAATTTTAGTCAGCTTGAACGATTTTAAGAATTTGGTGTTTGGAACGTGCGGACCACGGCACATATCCAAGTAATCCTGATGGTAGTACAAGCCCATTTGGGTTTCTTCAGGCATGTCTGCGATCAGGCGCAATTTGTATTCTTCGCCACGCGCAGTGAATTCAGCAATCACTTCATCACGCGGCGTCATTTTTTTCACAACATCATAGTCCTGATCGATGAGCTTTTTCATACGCTCTTCAATCGCTGCCATGTCGTCTAAGGTAAACGGACGTGGCATCCAGATGTCATAGTAGAAACCTTCCTCAATGACCGGACCAATGACCATCTTTGCTTCTGGGAACAGTTGCTTAACCGCATGACCGACCAAATGCGCGCAAGAATGGCGAATGATCTCGACACCGGCTTCGTCTTTAGGCGTGATAATTTGTAGTGTTGCATCTTCAGTGATGAGATCAGACGCATCAACCAAACGATCGTTGACACGACCAGCAACTGTATTTTTTGCAAGACCAGGACCAATGCTAAGTGCAACGTCCATCACAGATACGGCGTGATCAAACTGTTTTTGATCGCCATTTGGCAAAGTGATAATTGGCATAAGAAATCCTTAAGGAGTGATGCCCCGTACCATGGAGCATATCACCGCGAGATTATGATCGAGGCACAGCCTCAAAAGATAAAAACGGTGGATAAATAAAATCGATTCGAATTTTACACGGCTTGGCCGCATGATTAAACCTTTTCCCAATAAAAATAAGATTTACCGTCAAATCTATGCCTGATCGTTAAAGGCTTAGGCTCATTTTTCAGTTCAGAATGTGGTTATTCCCGAAAAGTATCCCACTCAATAAATTTTCTCTCGCTGTAGACATGAAGCTGAGCGAATTGCGGGATGATAGCTTCACTTTGTGTCGGTCTTAAAAACACATAATCATCGACATGAATATCGCAGTGCATGGGCACCTGAAGCATTTCCTGATTACTGCTGCGACCATACAACACATGCGGCCGGCTTTTTTCAGGGTAAATATAATCTGCTCGCCAATAGCCCCCGTAAATAAATACGGCTTTATATTGATGTGGAAGATGACTTAGTAGTTCCAAACCGGGAATCTGGCTACAAGGCAACACTTTTAAAATGGGCGCAGCAATCCATAAAGCACAGCTTAAAGCGGATAAATTTTCCAGATCAAAATCACTGGGCTTAAGCAGCATCGAGCCAAAGGCTAGATCATTACAGACACTTTGCTGGCAATGCTGCATAAAGGTCGGACTGCCCCCGCCGTTAAAACACAGACCTTCATGCCATAAATTGGGGAATTGCTGCTGAAGAATAGTTTTGTATTGTTGATACATCTGCTGTGATTGCTGATAACTTTTATCGGGACTTTTCAAAATTTTTGGCAGTTTGGCGACATGTGCATCATAGCCCATTAGACCCGAAAGTTTGAGATAAGCCGCGTTGTGCTGAATCAGCTCCATTAACGCTATAAATTGCTGCTGCGTTTGTACGCCACCACGATGCAGCCCCACATCAATTTCAATATTTACGTTCAGGCAGATATTCAAGCTTTGCGCGAGTTGCAGATATTGTTTTAATCGCTCCACATCATCAATCAGCCATTGGATACTTGCTTGATCACTGGCTTTATTTGGATCAGATAAAGTTTGATAAAAAGATTTTACCGCCTGAATCGGCATCGGTTTACCCAGCAAAATATCGGCCTGCTTAAATGTCTGAATAATCTCTGCAATATGCGGAAGATGAAACACCATAAAACGCTGGCTATTCATTTTTTCACTGGCCAGTTGTAGCATCGGCAGACTTGCTAGAGACTTCACCACCAAACGCGGTTTTAACTTCGCAGGCAATTTTGACTGTACATAGTCCAAATTACGTTGATAGGTTTTTAAATCTAAAATCAGTTGCGGTGTGCCAGTCCCCTGCTGCTGTAAGTCTTGAGTCAGTTGCTGAAAATAATTCGAATACATTACTCGCTCCTGCTATTCAGCCAAAAACAATTGTTTTAAATACAGATTCAGCCATTTTTGCTGCGGATCCAGTTGCTGACGCACTCTCATAAAATCCTCCCATTTCGGATAAAGATCACGTAGCGAGTTAGCGCTCATGCTATGCAACTTGCCCCAATGTGGCCGTCCCTGATATTTCTGTAAAATCGGCTCGACCAGATCAAAGATCGCGTGATAATCCTGTTTATAAAACTGATGGATGGAAATGGAAACTGAATCTCGCTGATAAAAAGGACTCAGCCAGATCTCATCGCCTTTGACATAACGGAACTCGATCGGGAAAAACATCGGCACCTGATGTTTACGTAAAACATGCAAAACCTCATCCAGACACTGCAAGCCTTGCTCAACTGGAATCTGATACTCCATTTCATTAAATTTGGTATTGCGTGGAGTCGGGAAAATTTGATTTGACCAATCCACATAGCAAGTCGGTTTTACAAATACGCTCAGCAGTTTTTGCAGATAGGGATTCGTAGCAGGCAATCTTCGCGTTAATTCTGAACATAAGGTCAGCAAAGCATCTTCCGAAGGCCAGCTCTCTTGCCTAGGCTGAATGTTGTCTTCCGTTTCATTCAAGGTTTTCAACATCACCTGATCGGCATGCAGAAAAGCCCAAAATTCGATATGCCGGTGCCGATGCTTCCATTGATCAATATGGGTAAATATGTCTTTTAATGAACACAGCCGAATCTGTTCTTTTAATTTATATCGTGGTCGATTTTGCAGGGTGATTTGGGTCAATATACCCAAGCTGCCCAATGCCACCCGTCCAGCCTGAAATATTTCGGTATTCTGCTGACGATGACATTGCAACAGCTCTCCATCTGCGGTCAGTAATTCAAAGCCTTCCACAAAAGCAGAGATGCAAGGTAAATCGATGCCCGTGCCATGCGTTCCAGTCGAAATCGCTCCGGCCAGACTTTGCTGGTCTATATCGCCCTGATTAATTAAAGCCTGATTGATCGGTGTCAGATCTTTCCCCAAATCATATAAACGCGTACCGGCCTGTACGGTGCATTGGGTTTTCTCTTGATCAAAGGCCACGATACCTTTGAACTGATCGAGATTAAGCAACACCTCATCTGTTTTGGCCAATGGGCTAAAGGAATGTCCTGCACCCACTGCACGAATGTGTGCATGGGTCTTCACTAAACTTTGTAACTCACTGATCTGGCTAAGCCGAACAATCCGAGATACCGTCTTGGTAGTCAATCAGGTTTTGAGATTATTCGACCAATAAATAATCTCTTTGATAGGCAGTCTGATGTTTTAAAACGCCAT
>NZ_JAMXXP010000031.1 GCF_024129355.1 Acinetobacter lwoffii
GTGAAGGCGGTTTCGGTGATCGTCCACAACGTTCGTTTGATGACCGTCCAAAGCGTGACTTCGGTGATCGTCCAGCTCCACGTCGTGAAGGTGGTTTTGGTGACCGTCCTCGCTCTAATGATGACAACCGTGGCAACCGTGTAGATTACAAACCAGCTCGTGAAGGCGGTTATGGCGATCGTCCAAAACGTGATTTTGGTGATCGTCCTGCTCCACGTCGTGAAGGCGGTTTCGGTGATCGTCCAGCGCGTTCATTCGGTGATGACCGTCCAAAGCGTGATTTCGGTGATCGTCCAGTACGTCGCAACTTTGATGACAAGCCACGTGGTGAACGTTCGTTCGGTGGTGAAGATCGTCCACGTCGTAAATTTAACGACTAATTCAGTCGCTAGATGAAGATAAAAAAACCGGTAGAAATACCGGTTTTTTTATGCATTGAGTTTTTTGCTTTTTAACGTAAAATGTCTACTAAATCATATTTTGTCAGGGTTATGATAATTATTAATATGAAAAGCTTAGCTCTTCGATCTCAATTGATAGAGGTGTATATGCCATATATCGCATTGACTTTGATTTTATGTAATATTATCTATTATTTATACAGTCTTTTTAATTAATCAATGTACCTGGCTCAAGCTTAAGTGCATATTTTTATTACAAAAAATACGAAATAATCCATTGTTGTCATTTTTTATGATATTAAACCACCTTTTTCAACTGCTAACATTTTGAACTTCGTTCCTTTATAGTATGCATGCTGAAAAAATGCAGGAATAAACTCAGCTATGAAAAATCAAACAGCGCGAGATACTCAATCTCTGATTGAAGTCAAGAATCTGAGCTTCAAGCGGGGTGAGCGCGTGATTTATGACGACGTGAGTTTAAATATTCGTCGTGGGCAGATTACCGCCATTATGGGACCATCCGGTACTGGTAAAACCACCTTATTAAGACTGATTGGTGGGCAGCTGGTTCCTGAGCACGGTCAGGTTTTATTGGACGGCAAGGATATTGCCACGATGTCACGTTCCGAACTTTTTTCAGCACGTGCACGGATGGGCATGCTGTTTCAGAGCGGTGCTTTGTTTACCGATATGAGCGTGTATGAAAATGTCGCATTTCCGATTCGAGCACATACTAAATTGCCGGAACATCTGATTAAGGAAATCGTGGCACTGAAGCTGGAATCAGTCGGTTTACGTGGTGCAGAACAGATGATGCCGTCTGAACTATCCGGTGGTATGAACCGACGCGTGGCTTTGGCCCGTGCGATTGCGCTGGATCCTGAGCTGATCATGTACGATGAACCCTTTGCCGGACAAGATCCGATTGTGATGGGCGTTTTGACTCGTCTGATCCGTTCATTACGTGAAGCACTGGACTTAACCACAATTATTGTCTCGCATGATGTTGCAGAAACTTTATCAATTGCAGACTACATCTATGTGGTGGCAGAAGGCAAAATTCAGGGCGAGGGCACACCGGCAGAGCTGAAAGCGCATCCGTCTGCTTTTGTACAGCAATTTCTGACCGGTTCGGTAGAAGGTCCAGTGGATTATCAGTTTAGTCATCAAGCTTATTTAAGTGATGAGGTTCGTTCATGAATGCAATTGCCGCATTAGGTAGACGCGTTATTGAACGTGTACAGGGGATTGGGGTCGCGACCCTGATGCTGTTGCAGATTTTATTTTCCATACCGACCTGGCTTGGCGTAAAGCTGTTTATTTATCAGATGTATCGGGTTGGGGTATTGTCCCTGCTGATTATTGTGGTTTCTGGCCTGTTTATTGGGTCTGTGCTTGGTTTGCAGATGTTTAGCATCTTGTCGACCTTTGGTAGTGAGTCGATGCTAGGAACAGCAGTCGCGCTGACCTTGCTGCGTGAACTAGCACCTGTGGTCGCTGCTTTGCTGTTTGCAGGACGTGCCGGTTCAGCCTTGACTGCGGAAATTGGCCTGATGAAAGCTACTGAACAATTGTCCAGTATGGAAATGATCGGTGTCGATCCATTGAAGCGGGTGATTTCGCCGCGTCTTTGGGCAGGGATTTTTAGCTTGCCAATGCTTTCCGTCATCTTTGCCGCAGTTGGCATTATGGGCGGTAAAATGGTCGGGGTAGATTTCCTGGGTGCCGATGAAGGCGCTTATTGGAGCGGCATGGAAAGCAGCGTGCAATTCTATAAAGATGTCTTGAATGGCACCATTATTAAAAGTTTTGTATTCGCATTAATTTGTACTTGGATTGCGGTGTACCAAGGCTATGCCTGTGTCCCGACATCGGAAGGTATTGCAACTTCTACAACGCGTACAGTCGTGTATTCTTCACTGTGCGTTTTAGGCTTTGACTTTGTGTTGACTGCGGTCATGTTCGGAGGTGTTTAATGAAATCACGTACTAGTGAGCTGGCCGTTGGTGTTTTTGTTATTTTGTTTGGTATTGCCTTATTTTTCCTGGCGATGCGTGTCAGTGGTCTGGTCGGACACAATATTTCCGACAGCTATAAAATGACAGCGACTTTTGAAAATGTAAATGGGATCAAGCCGCGTGCCAAAGTGGCATTGAGTGGTGTGAAAGTGGGGCAGGTGGATGACATTACCCTGGATCCAGTGACGCGTCTGGCAACCGTGCATATGACCCTGGATGGCTCATTGACCTCTTTTAATACTGAACAATTAAAACAAGTTCAGCAGGAAGCACTGGAAGAGTTACGTTATAGTTCGGACTATACTGCGGCTGCACCTGCGCAACAAAAAGACATGGAAAAACAACTGTTAGATAACATGAACTCCATCACCAATATTGATGAAGATGCTTATATTATGGTAGCGACCAATGGGTTGTTGGGTGAAAAATACCTGAAAATTATTCCAGGTGGTGGTCTGAACTATTTGAAACGCGGTGATCAGATTGCCAATACCCAAGGCACCATGGAAATTGAAGATTTAGTGACGAAATTCATTACTGGCGGTGCCGGTAAATCGTCGGATAGTCAAGAAACTGCCCCAGAACAGGCGACAGTTTCAGAATCGACTGATGCAGAACCTGTATTTGTTGAATAATAGATTGAGGAGATTTCAGTGAAGACTTTAGTAAAACAAACGCTTGCAGCAAGCATTCTTTCAACAATGATTGCTGGTACAGTGTTTGCTGCACCGTCTGAAGCACCACCTGTTTTTATTAAAAAAGTGGCAGATGGTTTGATTGAGCGCCTCAAAGCTGATAACGCAAAATTGCAGAACAATCCAGCGCTGGTAAAAGCGATTGTCCGCCAGAATCTGGATCCATACATTGATTCACAGTCTTTCACGCGTATTGTGATGGGGGCTTATGCGACGAACCAGTATAGTACTGCTGCACAGCGCGCGCAGTTTGAAAAGAATTTCCGTGAAACGCTCATTGAAAATTATGGTTCTGCATTTTCCAAGTTCAGCAATCAGACCTATAGCGTGCGTCCGTACAAGGCCAGCAATAGCAAAAATCCTGTTGTAACCATCGACTTTAATAATAAAGGCGAGAAAATTCCAGTGGCGTTCCAGCTGGTGGACAAAGGTTCACAATGGAAAATCCGCAACATCAACGTATCGGGTATCGATCTAGGTTTGCAATTCCGTAACCAGTTTGCTGCGACAGTCAAACGTAATGGCGGTAATATAGATAAAGCCATTGCTAACTTCAAACCGGATGCAGAAGCTGCAATCGACAAGAACAAGAAATAATCAGATAGGTGAGCCGTGATTGTATTCAAGGATCAGGAATTGCAGGTTTCAGGCAAGATTGACTATGCCAATGCGCAGGACTATTACCTAAATGGTCTGCGTGTGGTTCAGTCACAGAGCAAGTTTCCGCTTGTGGTTAATCTAGCTGGGCTTGAAAGTGGTAGTACTTTGGCTTTGGCAGTATTGGTGCGCTGGTTGCGCCAGACGCCTCAAGCGCAAGGACTACAGTTTAAAGCTGTCCCTGCTAAAATGATGAATATCATTCAGGCCTGTCATTTACAGGATGATTTACAGATCATTCAGTAAATAAAAAAAGCACCGAAAGGTGCTTTTTTTTTATTGTTGACACATTTTAAAAGTAAAGTCCTTCCTTTATCAAAAGGACGTTAGGAAGGATTAAAATATGACCTCACCCTAACCCTCTCCTAAAAGGAGAGGGAACTTCCTCTCTAAATTTATGGATAGAAATGATATTTTTAAAAACTACTATCTCAATAAATATTGGAAGTCCTCTCTCCCTATGGGAGAGAGTTAGAGAGAGGGTGAAGAAATTAAATCCACTTCTTCCATCTAAAGTAAATCAATGGCCCGATCAAAAAGCCGATCAAAATAATACTGACCATAATGAAGCTCATGGAGCCTTGTGCAAAAGGCAGAACTTCGGTATTCATCCCATAAATACTGGCAATGAGCATCGGTGGCGCAAGCATACTTGGCAGGATCGAGAATCGACGAATCGTATCGTTCTGTTCCGTGTTAATGAATCCGGACGTGGTGTCGAGCAGGAAGCGCACTTTCTGAAACAGGAAGGCATCATGTTCAACCAGCGAGCGGACATCTTCACTAAGTTCTCGGATATCCGCATCATAAATATGACTGCCCAAGGCGCGTGGACGAGACAGGAAAGTCAGAACACGACGTAAATCGATCAGACAGAGCTGCGCTTTACCAAGCATATCTTCCAGTTGAGCTAGCCGGGTAATCATGTCATCCAGATCGAGAATCTGCTCGCGATGGCGGTTATTCAACACTTCAGTTGAATATTTCTCTAAATCTTTATGTACATCTTCCAGAATGTCGGCCAGCTCATCCAGTTTGGCTTCGAGCAGGCCCAATAAAATCCAGGTCGGATCTTTATAATCGATTTCATAATCATTGCGGCGCGCACGGGCACGGAAGGCACGAAAGGCCACCAGCTTTTCGCCACGCAAGGTAAAAAGACGGTCCTTATGCAGAATGAATGCTACGGTTTGTACCGTCGCCAGCATGCTGGATTCATCTTCGTTTTCATTCTCGACCTGATAGTTTTTATTTTTGGTTAAAAAATAGGTGCTGATATGCAAAATACCGTCATCATCACGGTAAAATCGGGCACTAGAGGAGATATCTTCCAGCGATTTTAAGGTCGGTAAGTTTTGCGCATAGGCATCTAGAATCCATTGCTGCTCTTCTTGTGAAGGTGCAATCAGATCAAGCCATACTAAATCTGGATGCAGGTCGAAATCACCATTAATCGTGATATCTTCTAAGCTACCGCGCTCTGTGGCGTAAAAGGCTTCAAGCATGCTGTCTTTTCTCCCTGGCGCAGTATGTGAATTGGAATGGGTGTATTTTAGACAAGGAATTGAATAAAAACACTGATATTAAGCAGTTATTTTTGGAAAAAGCGCGCTTGCAGCGATTTCGTACAATATAGCGTCAATTGGAGAGTGAAATGATGAATTCTATTGCAATTTTTTGTGGTTCAGCACTGGGCTCGGATCCTCTCTATGCCCAGATTGCCGAAAAGGTTGGCCAAACCTTGGCAGCAAGGCATCAGACGCTGGTCTATGGCGGTGGTCGTTCTGGCTTGATGGGAATTATCGCTGATAGTGCTTTGGCTGCTGGTGGCAAGGTGATTGGCGTAATTCCAAGACAGCTGGTCAATCGTGAGCTGGCGCATCCGCATATTACCGAGCTATTTGTGGTCGATAATATGCATGAACGTAAAACCCGCATGTCGGAACTGGCACAGGGATTTATTGCCATTCCGGGTGGTGCTGGAACCCTGGAAGAAATTTTTGAACAATGGACCTGGGCACAGTTGGGAATTCATAAAAAGCCTTGTGCTTTTTTAAATGTAGATGGTTTTTACGATGATTTACTCAAATTTATCCATATGACGACTGAGAGAGGTTTTACCAAAGCGCGCTTTAGCGATGCTTTAATTGTGAGTGATAATCTGGATGATATTTTGCGCCAGTTTGAAAGTTATCAGCCGCCTGAAGCGAAATGGGGTATGGTCGATCAGACCGATCTTGTAAAATAAGCTGTCCACAGCATGATTTGTAGAAAATAAATGAAAGTGATTACGGTGGCTGCAGCCATTATTTTAAATGAAGCGCAGCAACTGCTGGTGGTTCGTAAAAAAGGGACGTCCTGCTTTATGCAGGTTGGTGGCAAGCTGGAGCCAAATGAAGCACCAGAAGCAACGATGTTGCGTGAAATTCAGGAAGAAATTGGCACACAGGCACAGATTCAGCAATTCATTGGGCGTTTTGAAACCCAGACGGCGAATGAACCAGATCATCAACTGGTGAGTTATGTCTATTGGGTAAGTCTGGATCAAGCACCAAAAATTGAAGCGGAAATTGCCGAAATGAAATGGGTCGATCTGGATGAAAAAGAGCTACGACTCGCACCCTTGACCACTGAAATTGTGATTCCTTGGGTGAAGTCGCAGTTACTCGCCCAAGCTTAAATTTTCAGATTTGAGCACCTGCCAGACAGGCTGCATAAACTTTTTGACAGCCCAGTTGTTCAAGTGTTTGGCTCAGTGCTCGAATCGAGCTGCCGGTCGTCACCACATCATCAATAATCAGCACCCGACGGTAACGCAGCTTGGAAATGGTACTGATCTGGAATTGTGATTGGATGTCTTCAATCCGCTCCAGCCGGCTTAGGCCCTTTTGCGAGTGTTGTTTCATTCGTCGAACAGGTTGCCAGATGGGTACATTCAACTGTTTTGCCACATGTTTGGCCAGCACTAGAGATTGATTATAACCGCGCTCAGCCAGACGCTCATTCGAGATCGGCATCGGTACTATCGCACTGACTTTAGGTAGGTCTAAACTTAACAGCACACCTGCCAGTAAATTTTGCAAATGCAGCTTCTGTTCATATTTAAACAGTTGAATCAGCCGGTCCATCGGGTAAGCATAGTCGCAGGCAATCTGGAACTGCATTTCCTGCCGTTGAATGGTTTGATGTGCCCAGGGTAATTGTCGCCAGCAATCTTCACAGACTGAATGAATGGACTGATGATCGGTCAGACAGAGCTGGCAGGGCTGTAAGCGGGTCAGCCAGGATTTTCCATGTTGCAGTAATTTAAACATAGGCATAGCGCGGTGCTTGCGGTAGCCAGCGTTGCAATAATGCTTCGGCTTGATCAGGATAATCCTTGAGCATCTGCTGGGCCACATAATGTGCCTGATTGAGCAGGTGATCATCACGTTCCAGTTTGGCCACACGGAAATTCATGTCGCCAGTCTGTTTGGTCCCGAGTAGTTCTCCCGGCCCACGCAATTCTAGGTCTTTCTCGGCAATCATAAAACCATCATTGGTTTCACGCATGATTCTTAAGCGTTCCTGACCATTTTGCGAGAGCGGATGTTTGTACAGTAGGGCACAGAAACTGGCTTTGGCGCCACGGCCGACCCGACCGCGTAGCTGATGCAGTTGAGATAAGCCCAGACGTTCAGCATTTTCAATCACCATAATGGATGCATTCGGAACGTCCACACCGACCTCAATTACGGTAGTGGCAATCAGCAGCTGTAATTCATCATTTTTAAACTGCTGCATTACCGCCTGTTTTTCATCTGCTTTCATCTTGCCATGTACCAGTCCGATATTCAGCGCAGGAAAGCGTTCCCGAATTTCAGCAAAAGTCGCTTCTGCGGCCTGAGCATCTAGGGTTTCGGACTGTTCGACCAGGGTGCAGACCCAATAGGCCTGCTTGCCTTCGGCACAGTTGCTGGCAATCCGTTGCAAGACTTCTTCGCGCCGGTCTAATGGAATGGTCACGGTCTGAATCGGGGTACGGCCCGGCGGCAGCTCGTCAATCACCGAGGTATCCAGATCACCATAGGCAGACATGGCCAGTGTGCGGGGAATCGGAGTCGCAGTCATCACCAGTTGATGCGGAGACATACCATCTAGCCTTTTATTTCTGAGTGCAAGGCGCTGATCCACACCAAAGCGGTGCTGTTCATCAATAATCACCAGACCCAGTTTGGCAAACTCGACATTTTCCTGAAACAGGGCATGCGTTCCGATCACCAGATGGGCGCTGCCATCCCGAATCATCTGTTCCGCTGCGGCGCGAGCTTTACCTTTTTGCTTGCCGGAAAGCCAGGCCACATTTAAGCCCAAAGGCTCAAACCAGCGTTTAAAATTCAGATAATGCTGCTCGGCCAGAATCTCGGTCGGTGCCATCAATGCAACTTGCCAGCCTTCTTCCAGTGCATGGCAAGCTGCGACACCAGCCACCAGGGTTTTACCCGCGCCGACATCGCCTTGCACCAGACGCAACATCGGTTTATTGCTTTTTAAATCCTGCACGATTTCTCTGGATACACGTTTTTGCGCACCGGTCATTTCAAAAGCCAGACTGGCTAAGAGCTGTTTGGCATAGGTTTTACTGGGCGCAAATGAAGGCGCTTCGACTTGCTGAATAAAGGCCCGACGTGTCAATAAACTGATCTGATGCGCTACCAGTTCTTCAAAGATCAGGCGCTGCTGTGCAGGATGTGAGCCTTGTGCTAGTTGCAGCATATTGGCATTGACTGGCGGGTGATGGATATATTCCAGTGCCTGTTTCAGTGCATAACCATTGCTAAATTTTGCTGGCAGTAGTTCAGGCAGATGGTCGCTGTATTGAGCCAAGGCCTGCTGAATATAATCCCGTATTTTGGGTTGGGTCAGGCCTTCAGTCGCAGGGTAAATCGCCGTGAGCTGGGTTTGAGGTAAAGGTGTGTCCTCAGTAATGACTTGCAGTTCGGGATGATACATTTCCAGACCGCGCGCACCGACCCGCACTTCACCAAAAATTCTTAAACGGTTACCCAGTTTGCAGCGGTCAGTAATACCTTTATAGATATGATAAAAACGTAAAGTAACCTTGCCAAAATCATCATCCAGCAGCACAGCCATAGATTTGCGTTTACCGGGTGGAAAATCTACACCTTTAACGATCCCTTCCAGCAGATAACTGCGTCCCACGCTCAATTGATTCATGGGAATGATCGTGCTACGGTCTTCATAGTCACGTGGTAGATGAAAAAGCAAATCATCAGTATTGAAGATATTTAGTTTTTCGAGTAATGAAGCGGCGGCATTGCCAACGCCTTGTAACTGATGGACTGCAGCCATGTCCCCTCAACCAGATTTGTGATTCGGTGCTCAATGCATATTTTATTTACCGGTTATGGTAAAACATCCCGACGTGTGGCTAAACAACTATTTGAGCAAGGTCATCAAATTAGCACAATTAGCCAGAGTCCCAAAACAGATTCATTCGCAACTCATCTGATTCAGGATGTGCATCAACTGGATTTAACAGCAGTTACACCGATTGACTGGGTCTATGTATTACTTAGTCCAAAACAAAGTACGGTTGAAGGCTATCAGCAAACTTATCTGGATTCGGTTCAACCTATTGTCTCTGCCTTGAAACAGCATCCGGTGAAACGGATTGTGGTGGTGTCATCGACACGAGTGTATGGGCAAAATTCCGGTGAAATCGTAGATGACGAAACTGAAATTCACCCGAATGATGCTCAGAGCAAAATCTTGCAGCAGATGGAGCAGGCTTATTTCACTGCTTATCCTGAGAAATGTACCATCATTCGTCCAAGTGGGATTTATGGAGCATCGGTAGAACGCCTACAAAAAATGGCCGCCTCGATGTTGAGATATCCGAATCTGCACTGGTCCAACCGGATTCACATTGAAGATTTATCACGTTTCTTATCACAGATGATTCACGTGGAACATCCTGAAAATTCTTATATTGTGACAAACAACGATCCAAAATTAATGCATGAAATATTGCAATGGTTCCAAAAGCAGATGGGGCTTCCTTTGCTTAAAGTAGAAAGTGAGCAGGTGACAGGTAAGAAGCTTTATGCGACCCGAATGCAGAAAATGGGATTTGAGTTAGAGCATCCAGATTGTTATGAGGATTATTGGGGGTTGATGAGGAAAAATAATTCTTAGCTCCTCCTTGTAAAAGAGGAATATTCTTCCCTTTCTCGAAGGGAGGTCAGGAGAAGGGCTTTTTAAATTACCTCTCCCTAACCCTCTCCTGAAAGGAGAGGGAATAAAAAGCCTTACTTCTTCTTCCGCTTCGCGCGTTTCTTGGCTTGTTCAGCCGCAACTGCATCCAAAGCTTCTTTCAGTTCTTCATCCGTAAAGTCGGTGATGTGATGCAGCATCTGCAACTTCACTTCATCCAGTACCAGATCTGCATACTGCGCCACATTGGTCAGCTGTTCATCAAAGACAATGGCATTGTCTTCATTGGTACACAGATAACCTTTTTGGGTTAAGACTTTAATAAAGCTTTGGAATAGGGCTTTGTCGAAGAACTCAGGTGAGTTGAATTCGTACAGTACAGACAGGCGCTGCCCAACCAGATAACTCAGCTCTTCCACCTGACGGGTCGAGATATTGCCTGAACCGCGCTGGGTAATCAGTGCCAAAGTCATATAGTAGCGTTCCAGACTTTGAGTCACGGGTGCAGCTAGAACCTCAAGCTGATGATGTGCTTCTGTATTTGGTGCAGGTGCAATCAGGTTTTCACCATCTTGTGTAATCAGTTTCGAGGCAATTAAGCTATCAATATGCGCATTCACCTGATCCTGAATCTCGTCTTCATGCCATTTTAAGAACAGTTCGGCTTTGAGGAACGGATATAGGGTGCTGCTGATATTGATCACATCATGACGGCGGATGGTGCCGTTATGTTCAGTCAGGGCTGCAATCAGGGATGGCAATATAAAAGTATGCACAATATTATTACGGAAGTAAGTTAGCAGAACCGCCTGATTATCCTCAATCGCAATAATATCTCCCAGTACATGCTTCACCCGTTTGATCAGTTTCAGCTTCATTGCATAGGCAATTATTTCTTTGCCTGACAGCGGTGTAACCTGCATGCGTTCATCATAAGGCAGGGCGGTGAGCAAGGTGCGATAGGTATCCAGCTGTTTGATACAGATTTCTTCATCCAGCGTATGTTTTGGCGTGGCCAGCAAGATTAAAGATAATAACGATACCGGATTGATCACGACTGCACTGTTAATATTTTCCAGAATAGCCTGTGCAGAGCTATTCACCGCGTCAGAAACCGCTTGTGGAACCGGATCATCGTTCTTTTCGATCTTGATATTTTCTGCACCATGCTGTTTCAGGATATCATCCAGAAATACCGGTTTACCAAAGTTCAGGTGCACCTTGCCAAAAATACGTTCAATCTTGCGCAGGGTTTTCAAAATACCAAAAATAGACTCGGCTTCTTTTGGCTTACCACTCATCTCACCGACATAGGTACCACCTTCCATTAGGCGTTCATAGCCGATATAGGTCGGTACAAATACAATCGGTTTGGACTTGCCACGTAAATGACCATGCACGGTCATTGCCAGCATCCCGGTTTTTGGCGGTAGCAAACGACCGGTACGTGAACGGCCACCTTCAATAAAATATTCTAGCGGGGTATTACGTGACAGGACGCTATACAGATATTCTTTAAACACCGTAGTATAGAGCGCGTTGCCGCGGAAAGTACGGCGAATAAAGAAAGCGCCACCACCACGTAAAATCTGACCGACAAAAGGCATATTGAGGTTATCGCCCGCAGCAATATACGGCACCATCAAGCCACGGCGATAGATCACATAAGACAATAATAAATAGTCAATGTGACTGCGGTGACATGGGGTATAGACAATTTCATAATCCTTGGCCAATTCACGCACGGTACTGAAATTATGGACTTCTACGCCGTCATAAAGCTGGGTCCATAAGCGGGTCAGCGCTTTATCGGCAAAACGTACAGTAGAATGAGAATAATCGGAAACGATTTCGTTCAGATAACCGATGGCACGACGTTCAGATTCCAGCATCGAGATTTTGCTACGAATACTGTCATTGCGAATCGCTGCCTGTACATCGGGTGATTTGATCAGACCGTGCATGACATTGCGACGGTCAGACAGATCCGGTCCAAGAATCACTTCGCGCTGACCATCCAGATAATCATTTAAAGTGCTGACAATATAAGTCGCCGGCGCTGAATTTGGATGCGTTTCTTTGGCATAGTCAATCATGGCACGTAACGACTGTGGCTCATGAAACTCTAAATAAGACTGACGACCATGCAGGCCGATATTGACCAGTTGCTTGACCCGGCTTGGTGTAGACCAGGTATCGGTAAACAGCAGTTTAAACCAGGAATCTTCTTTTTCCGGTTCGCGTCCCCAAAGCACGGTCACCGGTACCAGTTCGACATCCAGCTCAGGATGTTGCTCCAGGATTTCAATCAAGCGTAACAGGCGCGGTGGAAACGCATGTGGCGGTGAACTCAGCAGGTTGTTTTCATCATGATGTTGCAGAAACAGTACTGATGCTTTTTCTTTGTTGTTGCCGATCTGCATTGGATCAAGGGCAGCCGGTAATTTTAAACGGCGCGTTTCTGCATCGACCACCAGTGCATTACTGCGCGAATGGTTCTGTAAAACGTAGCAGACCAGCTTTCGCGAGTCTGTTGCAGTCTGATCAGATTCAGGCGCTGTCACTTCACTTGGTACTTCCCCAAGAACATGAGGGGTAACCACAAGATCAAGTAACTTACTTGAAAGCTTGCGATACATTTGACCAAAGCCATTCTTGGACATAGCTGCTCCTAATTTTACTGACCAAAACCACAGGACTTCTGAGGGGGATTTATTTTGCGGGTTTCTAAAGCGAAACCATATATCTTTTTTTAACAACTTCAACAGAAGTGCTTCAATTTTAGCGTGAAAGCAGGTGCTTTTCCTAGTCACTTATGACATCAGTATGACAGAACAGTCATGCAAACTTTAGAGTTTCGTTCTGATTTTGTGGCAGAATATTCCAGATTCGTTATTTAGATCTGTTTTTCCATTTTGGATATCTCCAATATTACGTAGGTTGCTTATGAATGCCTTAACACAGGAACTGGTCGAGCTGCTCAGCTTAGAAAAGTTAGAAGAAAACATTTTCCGGGGAATCAGCCGTAATCTGGTAGGCAAGCGCGTATTTGGCGGTCAGGTTTTGGGGCAGGCACTCCGCGCAGCCTCTTATACTACAGACCGTCCGGCGCATTCATTACATGCCTATTTCCTGTTTGGTGGTGATGTCAATGCACCCATTATTTATGAAGTAGAACGGATCCGTGACGGTAAAAGCTTTATCAGTCGCCAGGTTCGTGCAATTCAGCATGGCCGGACTATTTTCATGTGTATGGTGTCTTTTGCAGAGCCGGAAGAAGGTTTGAATTATCAGATTTCAGGGCCTGAATATCCGCCAGCAGAAAGCCTGAAAAATGAAGCAGAACTGATCAAACAAATGATCGAGTTTATTCCGGAAAATGTCCGTGCGTCTTTCACCCGTGATCGTCATGTGGAAATTCGCCCGGTCAATCCGCAAAATCCATTCCAGCCTCAACCTGAAGCACCGTCTTATGCGCACTATATCCGTACGCATGACCGTATTGCTGCAGAAGTTGATCAGATCTCTTTGCATCAGGCCATTGCTGCTTTCTATTCCGACTTTACCTTGATGACCACGGCGCTTCGTCCACATGGTCTGAGCTATATCTCGCCAAGTTTACAATGTGCCAGTATTGACCATGCCATGTACTTCCATAAACCGTTCCGTGCGGATGAGTGGATGCTTTACGATATGGATGCTACCCAAAGCGCCAGTTCGCGCGGCCTGAATTTTGGCCGGATGTGGCAGAACGGTGAGTTGGTCTGCAGTACCTCTCAGGAAGGCCTGATCCGCTTACGTGAAATCGAAACGCAATAATTTTTTCTTGTTTAAAAAGCCGAATCTCAGATTCGGTTTTTTTGTTTTTAAGCCGGGTGAAAAAGGCCATTTGATATCATGTCCTCACGCCGCGTTTATAAAATATTACTCGATTCTGTAGACACTGCATGGCATAGTGCGGCTTAAGATCAATATTAAAAATGCATGAAAAGATGAGCTTAAATACGCAAATTTTAATTGCCGCCGTATTGGGGGTGCTGTTTGGATTTCTATTGACGATATTTCCGCAGACCTCATTTTTTGATGTCAGCTTATATGGCATCGGTATCGTCAGCAGCATTTTTATTGGCTTGTTAAAAATGCTGTTAGTGCCGCTGATTTTTAGCTCGATCGTGGTCGGCGTATCCAATCTGCAGGCGGGTGGGCAGCTAAGCCGCACCTGGAAAATCACCCTGATGTGCTGTGTGACCACCACCACCTTGGCGCTCATTTTAGGTCTGGCGTGTGCGCATTTGTTTGATGTCGGTAAGGGTGTTGATGTGCTGATGTTCCAGGATGCCATGGCGCAACATCAAACGCCAGATACCCTGACACCTTCATCTTTCTTTACCAATTTTATTCAGAATACCCTGATCAATCCGTTTAAAGCTTTTGCCGATGGCAATGTCTTGGCGGTGGTAGTCTTTGCCTTATTTGTTGGTGTGGCACTGGTGGCAGGTGGGGATAAGTTTCGTACTGTGCGCAAGCTGAGTCACCAGTTTTTCGAAATCATGATGTTGATGATTGGCTGGGTGATGAAACTGGCACCGCTTGGTATTTTTGCCTTATTGGCTAAATTAATTGCCACTGAAGATGTTTCAGTCCTCAGTCGTCTGGCTGAATTCGCTGCGGTGGTTACCGGCACGACGATTTTTCATGGCATCGTGGTCTTGCCTTTATTGCTATGGGTTTTCGGCAAGATGGATCCGGTCACGTTCTTTAAAGGCACACGAGCTGCTCTGATTACTGCCTTTGCTACCAGTTCCAGTTCGGCCACCATGCCCTTGTCAATGAAATGCGCACAGGAAAATTTAGGAGTACGTCCACATACCGCAGGCTTTGTGATTCCACTTGGTACACAGTTGAATATGGATGGCACAGCACTGTATGAAGCGGCAGCAGCATTATTTATTGCCAATTTAATGGGACTGGATCTGAGTCTGGGGCAGCAACTGGTGGTCTGCGCGACTGCGATGATTGCATCCTTAGGTGCACCGGGGATTCCGAGTGCCGGTATGGTGACTATGATTATGGTCTTGCAATCGGTAGGTTTGCCTGCCGAGGCAATTGCCATTCTGTTGCCGATCGACCGTTTACTGGATACCGTACGTACAGTGGTGAATGTTCAGGGAGATATGATGATCAGCGTGGTGGTGGACCGGCATACGCGTGAACCCGATCTTCAAGCTACAGATAGCTAAAACATTTAAAAAAATAAAAAAGCAGGTATTTGACCTGCTTTTTTATTTGTACGTTGAGTTTTAATAAATCAAGAATGATCACAGATCATTTA
Source organism: Acinetobacter lwoffii (assembly GCF_024129355.1). Classification (GTDB taxonomy): domain Bacteria; phylum Pseudomonadota; class Gammaproteobacteria; order Pseudomonadales; family Moraxellaceae; genus Acinetobacter; species Acinetobacter lwoffii_I. Next base: position 15,323 of record NZ_JAMXXP010000031.1, read on the forward strand.
GGTGATATGGTCTTAATCCGCTGAACGCTTATTCTGATTTAGCTCATCTGCCGCTTTAAGCTCGGATTGATCCTGCTCAAGCAATTCCAGCGGTTCTTCAGCTTCATTTAAATCATGAGTCGATACTTCAGCATGCTCAGAATCAGCTTCACTAAGCTCGAGCTCTTCAAGCGGTTCATCAGATTCATTCAAATCATGCGCTGATGCTTCCGGAATGCTGTCCAGATCATATTCAGATGCTTGATCTAAGGTAAAGTTCAAACGGCCACCCATGACGCTGGCCAGTTCTTCTAAACCTTGTTTGTTCATGGAGGAAAACAGTTGAATCGAGAAATCCAGCTTCATCTTTTTCAATGCCGCTTTGACTTCCTGCAAGGCTTTGGATGCAGGACCACGGTTTAGTTTGTCAGATTTGGTCAATAACACATGCACGAACAACTGGCGGGAATAAGCCCATTCCAGCATCATTACATCAAAGTGTTGCAGGGGATGACGGATATCCATCAACAATACCAGGCCTTGCAAGCTTTGACGGTGAATCAGGTAATTTTCCAGTTCTTTTTGCCAGACCAGTTTCATTTTTTCAGGCACAGCCGCATAACCATAACCGGGTAAGTCGACCAGACGCTGATCCGGATTACCCAGGCTGAAAAAGTTGATCATCTGGGTACGGCCAGGTTTTTTCGATGCACGTGCCAACTGTTTCTGGTTGGTCAGGGCATTAATCGCACTAGACTTACCCGCATTCGAGCGGCCGGCAAAAGCAATTTCATAGCCTGTATCTTCTACACAAAGACTGAGTTTGGGTGCACTCATTAAAAATTCGGCTTTGCGTAGCCAGTTGAGTGCGCGCACAGAATATTCAGTAATGGCAGAATCAACTTTTTTCTCGTAGCTGATCTTTTGCTTAGGCGCATGGGCTGTCTTACTGTTTTTGGATTTTCCTCTGCTGTGGTGCATAACTCAACTTCAATAAATGATCTACAATGAAACATTATAAAGGAAGTCGCACAGGCAAGCGAACTTTGCCGCAAGAATAAGTCACAAGACCTGACCCGGAAGACTTTAAAGATTAATCAGGCCGATCGGAGAATTTGTACTGAAACGCGCATTTCGTGGCCTAATCACATCTTTAAGCACATATTGGTCCAGACTGCTATAAAACTGTTCCACCGCATCATCTAAAATACCTTTTAAACCACAGGTCGGACGTAATACGCAGGGTGGGCTATTGCATTCCACTACATTGCTGTCGCGTTGCAGGATCCGCACAATCTGTCCCAGCTGGAGGTTCAGGCTGGCCGGATTTAAACGTATGCCGCCACCTTTACCACGTGTGGTAATCAGCCACTCCTGTTTCGCCATAAAATGCACGATTTTCATGGCATGATTTTGTGAAACCTGTAATCGCTCGGCAAGTTCTGCAATGGTATAGGGGAGATCACGTGGCTGTGCGACATACATCAGAATCCGAAGCGCATAGTCAGTGAATTTATTGAGTTGCATAACGTCAACAGCTAGAAAATGAAAGAATTGAATGTTAAAAGCTCCACGAATGGAGCTTTTAATCAGAATCTGATGCTAGTCTAAACCGTTTTTGCAATTAAAGCTTGAGCGGGGCAGACACTTCAACTACATCACCAACTTTGTAGTGGTCGATCAGTGTCTGTGCAACCGAGAATGCGGTTGGATTTTCTTCCGCTTTCACAGTAATTTGATATTGCTCGTTTTGCGCCTGATCAAAGCTAAACTGTTGTGGTTGACGAATGTGCTGTTCAGGCACCTGTACACGTACTGAAATATGTTCACCGGCTTCAGCACTTGCAATCGCTGCACCATCTTTAGCTTTAAGTGTAAAGATTTTACCTGCGTCGGTATCATTGACTGCTGCTACTTCAAATTCGCGCCAGCCCGCCCAGCCACCATTTTCAGAAGCTAGGGTGGCATATTTAGATTTTTCCACACCAATCAAAATATCTGCCAGTTGCATATACGCTTCTTTCCAGGCTGCAATCAGGTCTGAGTCCATGGGTACATCTAAAACTTCGCTGATCGAGTGCAACAGATTCTCACCGACAATCGCATATTGATCCGGTTGAATATCCAGGCTGACATGTTTAGTGGTAATGCGTTCGATGGCTTTGGCCAAAACGCCCGGATTGGTAATGTTTTCGGCATAGGCAAGTACTGCGGCAGCCAAGGCACGTGGTTGACGGCCAGTACTTTGATGATCCATGTTGAAGGTGTTTTTCAACTCTGGATGGTTTTTCAGCATGCGGTTATAGAAATACGTGGTAAGTGCTACGCCGTTTTCACGTAAAACAGGAACAGTCGCTTGTACAAGTTCAATATGTTGTGGAGTCATGAGAGCCGTCTACAGGTGTTTTTTAAAAGATGTATTTAAATTACATCTTTTAAAATGGCTTTACAATAGCGCATAGTCATAAAACCATAAAAAAATTACGGGATATAAAAATATCCCATAAAAAGTGTGATGATGATCGGAAAAGGAGGGGGATTATTTGCGGCCAAACAGCGAACCCAGTAAGCCGCGCACAATTTTCTGCCCAGTACTCCCGCCCAGGCTACGGGCAGCACTTTTGGCAAAGGTGCCGACAATATCCTGAGTCAGTTTTTCTCGTTGCTTGGCTGCGCGTTCAGCTTCTTTTTGCTGTTCTCGTGCCAGACGTTCCTGTTCTTTAATTTGCTGCTTGGCAAGAGCTTCCTGTTCCTTGCTTTGCTGTTTGGCAAGTTCGGCGGCCTGAGCCTGTTGCTGGCGTTCTGCGACCTTGTTTTGCAGCATTTCATGGGCGCTATCCCGATCGACTGGCTGCTCATAAATACCGGCGACAATACTTTGCTGCATGAGAGCCTTGCGTTCTTCAAGCGAGATCGGTGTAAAGGATGAATGCGGCGGCATGACCCAGCCACGCTCTACTATTTGCGGAATGCCTTTTTCATCCAGGCAGCTAATTAGGGCTTCACCGACAGCAAGTTCGGTAATCACCTGATCGACTTTAAATTCAGGATTGGCTCGGAAAGTCTCTGCTGCGGTTTTCACTGCTTTTTGATCTTTGGGAGTGAAAGCCCGCAAAGCATGTTGAACCCGATTGCCGAGCTGGCCTAAGACACTTTCCGGCAAGTCCAACGGATTTTGCGTGACAAAATAAATTCCCACGCCTTTAGAGCGAATCAGGCGCACCACCTGCTCAATTTTATCCTGTAGGGCAGGGCTGGCATTATCAAACAAGAGATGGGCTTCATCAAAGAAAAACACCAGTTTAGGTTTGTCCAGATCGCCGACTTCGGGAAGCTGTTCAAACAGCTCGGAGAGCATCCAGAGCAAGAACGTGGCATATAGCTTAGGCGTATTCATCAGCTTGTCAGCCGCCAACAAATTGATATTGCCACGGCCCTGACTGTCCGTTTGTAAAAAGTCCATCAGATCCAGCGCCGGCTCGCCAAAAAACTGGTCACCGCCTTGGTCAGCCAGAGCTAACAAATTACGTTGAATCGCACCGAGACTGGCGGGTGAAAGATTGCCATATTCAGCTTTAAACTCAGCCGCATGCTCAGAGACATAACTCAGCATGGCTTTCAGGTCTTTAAAGTCGATTAGCAATAAACCCTGATCATCGGCAATCCGAAACACGGCAGATAAAACGCCTTCCTGGGTGTCATTCAGATTCAGTATTTGCGCCAGCAGCAGCGGGCCAATTTCAGAAATGGTAGTGCGAATCGGATGACCCTGTTCGCCAAATAAATCCCAAAACACCACTGGTGAGGCTGCAAAAGGAATGGACTCGATATTGAGACTTTTAATCCGTTCATCAAACTTGGGGCTGCTTTCACCTGCTTTGGCCAGGCTGGACACATCGCCTTTGGCATCGGCGAGGAATACAGGTACACCAATTCGAGAAAAGCTCTCCGCCAATACTTTTAAAGTCACAGTCTTTCCGGTACCAGTGGCACCTGCAATCAAGCCATGTCGATTGGCAAGTTGGGAATGCAGCACAATATCCTGTGTGGTATCCGCAGTTTTTTTAGCAATAACAATTGGTCTACCCATAGCTTTTCCTGTTATTTATTATTCGTTTTTAAGTTTTTTCATTTGTTCTAGTGCATGCTGAATATCTTGAATCAAATCTTCCGGATATTCCAGTCCAATACAGAAACGAACCAGCAAGCCGTCTTTTAAGTGTGAATGTTCCAGCACACGCATGTCTTTTAAGTTATATAGCATGACCAGACTGACAGGGCCACCCCAACTAAAGCCTAGCTTAAACAGTTTTAAACTATCACAGAAATTTCGGATATCTTGCATGGCGTATGTGCTGTCAAAGATCACGCTGACCAGGCCGGCACTATCACCTTGCTTGCAAATTTCTTTCCAGTACTGATGGCCTGCGCTATCCGGATCAGCAGGATGCAGAACCTGTACAAAATCGGTTTGCTGTTTAAGCCATTCCAGTAAGGTCAGCGCACTGTTGGATTGATGTTGATATCGCAGTTGCATAGAAGCCAGACTGCGTTGTACCTGTGCCACATCATCACCAGAAACACTAATGCCCTGAATGGCATGTGCACGGAACAGTTTGTGATGCAGAACCTTATCTCGCGTAACCACTGAGCCCATCAGGATATCACCACCGCCGCTTGGATATTTGGTCAGTGCATGTACCGTCATATCTACACTTAAATGCTCTTCACTAAACTCAAAGGCATCAAAAGCCAGACCTGCGCCCCAGGTATTATCCAGCGCAGTAAGAATATTGTGTGCCTGAGCTTTTTTCACTAAACCAGCCAGATCCGGAAATTCCAAGGTGACTGAGCCAGCAGCCTCGAGCCAGATCAGTTTGGCTTTATCTGTAGGCTGAAATGTATCAAGCTCTATGGGATTGTAGACCTTAACCCTAATTCCATAACGCTTTTCCATATTGCGTAAATGCTCCATGTTTGGACCATAGATATTGTCAGCCACCCAAACCTCATCGCCCTGGCTTAAAAAGCAAGAATTCACGAGATTAATCGCGGATAAACCACTCGGTGCGAGCAGGTGATATAAACCACCTTCGAGTTGTGCGATGTTATCGCCCAGCGTAAAGGTCGTAGGCGTGCCATGCGTGCCATAACTATAATCATAGTCATCGGTCCAATGGCGATTAAACAGGGCATCGGTATTGTTAAAGATAATGGTCGATGCACGATAGAGGGGAGGTTGAATGGTGGAAATCGCTTGAGGAGCCTTTCGTGGTGCATGAATCAGGCGAGTTTGAGAGTCTTGTTTCACGTGAATGCGCTCAAATGTAATCAAATATTACTCTAGCTTAAGAGAATCTGTGACTCACTGCCAGTTACGTTGTGAATTGTTTAAAAACAACAAGTCTTATAAAAAGTTGGCTTCATTTTTGCAAAACCTAAATCTATATAGCTAAAAAAATAGGTTGAGGAGCATGAAGTCGCATTTAAAAGTGCATTATTTTCAGCATATTGCTGGTGAAGGTTTTGGTAGTTGTTATGAATTTTTAAAGCAGCATCAGGCGCACATTACCGCGACTGAATTTTTTGCTTTACCCGTGGATCGGCCGCTGGAGATCGAGGCGCTGCCTGCAGTGGAAGAGGTGGATTTGCTGATCATTATGGGGGGAACCATGAGTGTGAATGATGAAGCAAATTTCCCTTGGTTAAAAATAGAAAAACGCTGGTTGCGTCGCTATCTTTCGCATGGTAAACCGGCAATTGGCCTGTGTCTGGGTGGGCAGTTGATTGCAAATGCTTTGGGTGCAGGTGTTAGTCGCAATCCAGAACAAGAATTGGGGTGGACCACGGTGCACAGAGTGGCGAATCTACCAGAGACGTGTTTTAGCCTGCCGGAGCAGTTTAATATTCTGCAATGGCACAATGAAACATTTGAATTGCCCAAAGGTGCAGTCCATCTGGCAGAAAATGAAGCCTGTCGTAATCAGATGTACCAGTTGGGCAGAAATGTATTGGGCTTCCAGTTTCATCCTGAAATCACGCCGGAAACCCTGGCATTGTTTTTGGAAAATGAAGAAGAGCTTGCGCAATTTTCAGGAAAATATGTGCAAAATTTATTTGAATTAAAAAAAACCACGAAGCAAAAATTTATTGAAGGAAATCAGATGTTAAATCGTGCTATAGAATATGTTTTGGCAAAAACTGCCTAATATTTAAACAATAAACTATTGTTTTAAGTCATAAATTGAAAACTTGGATAAAACCATAAAAGAGATTTGCTTATGCATTAAACAATGGCTATAATAAGCGACCCTTCAATAGGAAGGGGGTTAACTGCGAATAAAGTAGTTAACTATCGTTACAGTCGTGGCATCGATCATGACCTTAGTGATATTTCACTGCTCTTGACACTTGCCCATATAAAGTGGGGTGAGATGCGTCAAGAGTGATTCTTTATATATTTGGCTTGGAGTTTACTGGTATGTCTAACCAGAGAATTCGTATCCGTCTTAAGTCTTTTGATCATCGCCTGATTGATCAATCAGCTCAAGAAATCGTAGAAACCGCAAAACGTACTGGCGCACAAGTGTGTGGTCCAATTCCAATGCCAACACGCATTGAACGTTTTAACGTTTTAACATCACCACACGTAAACAAAGACGCGCGTGACCAGTACGAAATCCGTACTTACAAGCGTTTGATCGACATCGTTCAACCTACAGACAAAACTGTAGATGCATTGATGAAGTTAGATCTTGCAGCTGGTGTTGATGTTCAGATCGCATTGGGTTAAGGCTTTCGGGTTAATTAACACTCTAAGTTAATTAGGCCGCTTTTTTAGAGGTTTATGCACATGGCTATTGGTTTAGTCGGTCGCAAGTGCGGTATGACACGTATCTTTACAGATGCTGGTGTTTCTGTGCCTGTTACAGTGATTGAGGTTGATCCTAACCGCATCACTCAAATCAAAACGCTTGAAACTGATGGTTATCAAGCGATTCAAATCACTACTGGTGAACGTCGCGAATCTCGCGTAACTAACGCTCAGAAAGGCCACTTCGCGAAAGCGGGTGTTGCAGCTGGTCGTCTAGTTCAAGAATTCCGTGCTACAGAAGCTGATCTTGAAGGTCGTGAAGTTGGTGGTACGCTTACCGTTGAATTGTTCCAAGTTGGTCAAGTTGTTGACGTAACTGGTCAATCTAAAGGTAAAGGTTTCCAAGGTGGTGTTAAGCGTTGGAACTTCCGTACGCAAGATGCAACTCACGGTAACTCAGTTTCTCACCGTGTTTTAGGTTCTACTGGTCAAAACCAGACTCCTGGTCGCGTATTCAAAGGCAAAAAAATGGCTGGCCATTTAGGTGCTGAACGCGTAACTACACAGGGTCTTGAGATCGTTGCTATCGACACAGAACGTTCAGTTCTAGTTGTTAAAGGCGCGGTTCCTGGTGCTACTGGTGGCGACGTAATCGTTCGTCCTACGATCAAGGCCTGAGGGGAAATAACGTGAATTTAAATACTGTTTCCGGCTCTGCTGTTGAATTATCAGAAGTTGCGTTCGGTCGTGAATTTAATGAAGCTCTTGTTCACCAAGTGGTTACAGCTTATTTAGCTGGTGGCCGTCAAGGTTCAAAAGCTCAGAAATCACGTGCAGACGTTTCTGGTGGTGGTCGCAAGCCATTCCGTCAAAAAGGTACTGGCCGCGCTCGTGCTGGTTCTATTCGTAGCCCAATCTGGGTTGGCGGTGGTAAAACTTTTGCTGCTCGTCCACAAGACTGGTCTCAAAAAGTAAACCGTAAAATGTACCGCGGTGCTATGCAATGCATCCTAGCTGAACTTGTTCGTCAAGATCGCCTAGTTTTAGTTGAAGAGTTTGCTGTTGCAGCTCCAAAAACTAAAGAATTGCTTGCAAAACTTAACGACTTGAATGCGACTCGCGCATTGATCGTTACTGATGCTGTTGATGAGAACCTGTATCTTGCTGCGCGCAACATTCCACACGTTGATGTGGTTGATGCTGCTGCAATCGATCCGGTTAGCTTGATTGCGTTCGACAAAGTTGTTATGTCTGTAGCTGCTGCTAAGAAAATTGAGGTAGAACTCGGATGAACAACGAACGTATCTATCAAGTCCTGCAAGGACCTGTATTCTCAGAAAAAGCACAAGTTTTAGGTGAAACTGCTGGTGTTCAAGTGTTTAAAGTTGCATTAAATGCAAACAAGCTTGAAATCAAAAAAGCAGTGGAACAACTCTTTGGTGTGGAAGTTGTTAAAGTTAACACGACTATCACTAAAGGTAAGTCTAAACGCTTTGGTAAAACATTAGGACGTCGTTCTGATGTTAAAAAAGCATACGTCACCCTGAAAGCTGGCCAAGATGTTGAAATGGCTGACTTGGGCGATACCGCTGAAAGCACAGCGGAATAAGGACGAGAATTATGCCTATTCAAAAATGTAAGCCAACGTCTCCAGGACGTCGCTTTGTAGAGAAAGTGGTTCACGATCACCTTCACAAAGGCGCACCATACTCTCCGTTGGTTGAAGCTAAAAAACGTACTGGCGGCCGTAATAACAACGGTCACATCACGACTCGTCACGTTGGTGGCGGTCACAAGCAGCACTACCGTCTAGTTGACTTTAAACGTAACAAAGATGGTATTCCTGCAACTGTAGAGCGTATCGAATACGATCCTAACCGTACTGCACACATTGCACTTGTATTGTATGCTGACGGTGAGCGTCGTTATATCATCGCTCCTAAAGGCCTTCGCGCTGGCGATAAAGTACAGTCTGGTAACGATGCTCCAATTCGTCCAGGTAACTGCTTGCCGCTTCGCAACATGCCTATCGGTTCTACTCTTCACAACATCGAACTTAAAATCGGTAAAGGCGCGCAGTTAGCTCGTTCAGCTGGTACTTCAGTTCAGCTGTTGGGTCGTGACGGTTCTTACGCTATCGTTCGTCTGCGTTCAGGCGAGATGCGTAAAATTCACGTTGAATGCCGTGCTGTGTTAGGTGAAGTATCTAACTCAGAAAGCAACCTTCGTTCACTAGGTAAAGCTGGTGCATCACGCTGGCGTGGTGTTCGTCCTACCGTTCGTGGTATGGCGATGAACCCAGTTGACCATCCACATGGTGGTGGTGAAGGGCGTAACAAAGGTATTCAACCTGTAAGCCCATGGGGTCAAAAAGCTAAAGGGTACAAGACACGTACCAATAAGCGTACGACTAAGATGATTATTCGCGACCGTCGCGTTAAGTAACAAGTAAAGGAATCTGACAATGCCTCGTTCTCTGAAAAAAGGCCCATTCGTCGATGCGCACTTGTTCGCTAAGGTTGAAGCGGCTATCGCGGCTAATAACCGTAAGCCGATCAAAACTTGGTCGCGTCGTTCGATGATCCTCCCGGATTTTGTTGGTTTAACAATTTCTGTACACAATGGCCGTAACCACGTTCCTGTGATCGTTTCTGAGCACATGGTTGGTCACAAGCTTGGTGAATTTGCACCAACTCGTACCTATCGCGGTCACGGTGTTGACAAGAAATCTAAACGTTAATGGGTGCTATGATGGAAGTAACTGCTAAATTACGCGGTGCCGCTATCTCGGCACAAAAAGCTCGTTTGGTTGCAGATCTTATCCGCGGCAAATCTGTTGCGCACGCTCTTAACATCCTTAACTTCAGCAACAAAAAAGCTGCAGTTCTAGTTAAGAAAGCGTTGGAATCTGCGATTGCAAACGCTGAACACAATAACAGTTTAGATGTAGACGACCTTAAAGTTTCTACGATCTACGTTGATGAAGGCATGAGCCTGAAACGTATTATGCCACGTGCTAAAGGCCGTGCAGATCGTATTACTAAGCGTACTTGTCACATCACCGTTAAGGTAGGGGTTTGATATGGGTCAGAAGGTTCATCCAATCGGTATCCGCCTAGGTGTTGTGAAACGTCATAACGCTAACTGGTATGCGAATCCGAAACAATACGCTGAATACTTGCTTAAAGATCTTCAAGTTCGTGAGTTTTTGATCAAAAAACTTAAAAACGCGATGATCAGCAACATTCTTATCGAACGCCCTACAGGCGCTGCTAAAGTAACTATTAGCACTGCTCGTCCAGGTATCGTAATCGGTAAAAAAGGCGAAGATATTGAGAAACTACAACGCGAATTGACATCTATCATGGGTGTTCCTGCGCAAGTAAGTATCAATGAAATTGATCGTCCAGACTTAGACGCGCGTCTAGTTGCTGAAGCTATCGCTTCTCAATTAGAAAAACGTGTAATGTTCCGTCGTGCTATGAAGCGTGCGGTACAAAACACAATGCGTGCTGGTGCTAAAGGTATCAAAGTAGAAGTTTCAGGCCGTTTAGGTGGTGCTGAGATTGCTCGTACTGAGTGGTATCGTGAAGGTCGTGTACCTCTACATACGCTTCGTGCAGATATCGACTATGCGACTATGCGTGCTGAGACTACTTACGGTACGATCGGTGTTAAAGTTTGGATCTTCCGTGGTGAGATCTTGGGCGGCATGAAACAAGTCATGAACCCAGCTCCAGCAGAAGAGCGTCCAGCTAAACGCGGTCGTGGTCGTGGTGAAGGTCAAGAGCGTCGTGGTCGTCGCAATGATCGTTCTGCTGAAAAAGGAGAATAATCCATGTTGCAACCTAAGCGTACTAAATTCCGTAAAGTGCAGAAAGGCCGTAACACTGGTCTAGCACACCGCGGTAGCACAGTATCTTTCGGTACTATTGCACTTAAATCAGTTGAACGTGGTCAAATGACTGCGCGTCAAATTGAAGCAGCGCGTCGTACAATTAGCCGTCGTATTAAGCGTGGTGGTAAGATCTTTATCCGTGTATTCCCGGACAAGCCGATTACTTCTAAGCCTCTTGAAGTGCGTATGGGTAAAGGTAAAGGTTCTGTGGAATATTGGGTTTGCCAAATCAAACCAGGTAAAGTCTTGTACGAAATTGATGGTGTTAACGAAGAATTGGCTCGCGAAGCGTTTACGCTTGCAGCAGCTAAGCTTCCGTTTAAAACCGCTATCGTGACTCGGACGGTAATGTAATGAAAACTAAAGATCTACGTGAAAAGTCGGTAGAAGAGTTGACAGCTTTGCTTGATGAGCAACAGCTTAACCAATTCCGTCTTCGTATGGCGAAAGCAACTGGTCAATTGGGTAAATCGCATGAAGTTGCACTTACTCGTCAGACTATTGCTCGTATTAAGACCCTCCTTACCGAAAAACAGGGGAACGGACAATGAGTGATAAAACAGTCCGCACGTTAACTGGCAAAGTTGTAAGCGACAAGATGGATAAATCTATCGTTGTTCTTATTGAACGCCAAGTTCAACACCCGTTGTATGGCAAATTAATCCGCCGTTCAACAAAATTACATGCTCATGATGAGAACAACACAGCGAAAGCTGGTGATGTTGTAACCATTAAAGAAAGCCGCCCAATTTCTAAAACTAAGTCTTGGACTTTAGTTGAAGTTGTTGAAGCAGCTGCTGAGTAATTAACGTTCTTGTTGCATCATCGGTCAATTTCGAGTACTCTTTGAGCCTTTCGAAATTTCGACCGGTGTTGCTCGGTTTTGGAGTAGGGCAATGATTCAGACCGAAACTATGCTCGACGTAGCAGACAACAGTGGTGCACGCCGCGTACAATGTATTAAAGTACTTGGTGGCTCGCATCGTCGTTATGCTTCTGTTGGCGACATTATTAAAGTTACTGTAAAAGAAGCAATTCCACGCGCACGTGTTAAAAAAGGTGACGTGATGAATGCGGTTGTGGTTCGTACAAAATTCGGTATCCGTCGTGCAGACGGTTCAGTGATTCGTTTCGACGATAACGCTGCTGTTATTTTGAACAACAACAAAGCGCCGATTGCAACTCGTATTTTCGGACCAGTGACTCGTGAACTTCGTACTGAACAGTTCATGAAAATTATTTCATTGGCTCCTGAAGTTCTATAAGAGGCGATCATGGCTAAGATTAAAAAAGGCGATCAAGTAATTGTGATCGCAGGTAAAGAAAAAGGCAAACAGGGTACTGTTCTGTCTGTTTCTAATGACCGTGTTAAGGTTGAAGGCCTTAACTTGGTGAAGAAGCATCAGAAGCCAAACCGTGCTACAGGCGCTGAAGGTAGCGTTGTAACTCAGGAAGCTTCGCTTCATATTTCAAACGTGGCAGTTTTTAATGCTACAACCCAAAAGGCTGACCGTGTTGGTTACCAAGTGATTGATGGCGTGAAAACTCGCGTATTCAAATCAAATGGTGAATCAGTGGCGGTAGCGAAGTAATAGGTTGATATAGGCCATGGCCAGACTTAAAACACGTTACAACGACGAACTTAAAGCTCAATTACAAGAAGTATTGGGCGTTAAGAATGTGATGGAGATTCCTCGCATCACTAAAATCACGATCAACATGGGTGTTGGCGCAGCTGCTGCTGACAAAAAACTCCTTGATGGTGCTCTTTCAGATATGCAAGCTATCGCTGGTCAAAAACCAGTACTTACGTTAGCTCGTAAATCAATCGCTGGTTTTAAAATCCGTGATGGTTGGCCGATCGGTTGTAAAGTTACTTTACGCGGCGAACGTATGTACGAATTCTTGGACCGTTTGATCTCGATTGCGATCCCTCGTATCCGTGACTTCCGTGGTTTCTCTGCGAAATCATTCGACGGTCGTGGTAACTACTCAATGGGTCTTAAGGAACAAATCATGTTCCCTGAAATCGATTTTGACAAGATTGATCGTATTCGTGGTATGGATATTACCATTACTACGACTGCTCGCACCGATGACGAAGGCCGTGCGCTTATGCGTGCATTCGGCTTCCCGTTCAAATAAGAGGTCGATATGGCTAAGAAAGGTATGATTAATCGCGAATTGAAACGCGAAGCTACTGTTGCTAAATACGCTGCAAAACGTGCTGAATTAAAAGCTGTTATTGCAAACGTAAATGCATCAGACGAAGAACGTTTCGAAGCGATGATGAAATTACAAGCATTACCACGTAATGCATCTCCAGTACGTCTACGTAACCGTTGTGGTTTAACTGGTCGTCCTCATGGTTACTTCCGTAAGTTCGGTTTAAGCCGTAACAAATTACGTGAAACAGTAATGCAAGGTGATGTACCTGGCGTTGTTAAGGCAAGCTGGTAAGGAGCACTATAGATGAGTATGCAAGATACCGTTGCCGACATGCTAACACGTGTTCGTAACGCACAAATGGCAAAGAAACAAACTGTTTCTATGCCTAATTCTAAGTTGAAGGTAGCAATTGCTAACTTGCTTCAACAAGAAGGTTATATTTCAAACGTAGAAGTTGCGGATGCTGAAGGCAAACCAACTCTTACTTTGACTTTAAAGTATTTCGAAGGCAAACCAGTTATCGAAACTGTGAAACGCGTAAGCCGTCCAGGTCTACGTCAGTATCGCGGTAAAGATGCACTTCCTAGCGTTAAGCAAGGTTTAGGTATTGCAATTGTTTCTACAAGCAAAGGCATCATGACTGATCGCGCTGCACGTGCTGCAGGCGTTGGTGGTGAAGTTATTGCTTTTGTTTCTTAATAGGTGATTCCTCATGTCTCGTGTGGCTAAAGCCCCAGTAACTGTACCTAACGGTGTAACAGTTACTCAGAACGGCCGGCAGGTCGAAGTGAAAGGCACTAAAGGTACATTGTCTTTCAACCTGCATGCGCTGGTCGAGCTTAAACAGGAAGACGGTATTCTAGCTATTGCTCCAGTACAAGAGTCGAAAGACGCTTGGATGCAAGCTGGTACTGCTCGCGCTGTGCTTAACAACCTTGTAAAAGGTGTTAGCGAAGGTTTCGAACGTAAGTTACAGCTTATCGGTGTTGGTTATAAAGCTGCGGTTAAAGGTGACGTTGTTCATCTTAACCTTGGTTTCTCTCACCCGATCGATTATGCACTTCCTGCAGGTGTAACTGCTGAAACTCCAACTGCAACTGAAATCATTCTTAAATCTGCTGATAAAGCAGCTTTAGGACAGGTTGCTGCAGATATCCGTGGTTACCGTCCACCAGAGCCATATAAAGGCAAAGGTGTTCGTTATTCTGACGAAGTTGTACTTCGTAAAGAAGCTAAGAAGAAATAAGGCGCGAGGTTCTTATGAACGAAAAGAAACAATCCCGTTTGCGTCGTGCGAAAAGCACACGCTTGCACATCCGTGCATTGGGTGCGACTCGTTTGTGTGTAAACCGCACTCCGCGTCACATCTATGCTCAAGTTATCTCTGCAGATGGTGGCAAAGTATTAGCGCAAGCTTCTACTTTAGACGCTACTCTACGTGCGGGTACAACTGGTAACGTTGAAGCAGCTCAAAAAGTAGGTGCTTTAATCGCAGAACGAGCTAAAGCAGCTGGTGTTACTAAAGTTGCATTTGACCGTTCTGGTTTTAAATATCATGGTCGTATCAAAGCCTTGGCTGATGCTGCTCGTGAAAACGGCTTGGAGTTCTAATCATGGCTAAAGTTGAACAAAACGAAGGTCTTGTTGAAAAGCTGGTTGCCGTTGATCGTGTAGCCAAAGTTGTTAAGGGTGGTCGTATCTTCTCTTTCACAGCATTAACTGTTGTGGGTGATGGTAATGGTCGCGTAGGTTTTGGTCGTGGTAAAGCACGTGAAGTTCCAGCTGCTATCTCTAAAGCACTTGAAGCTGCTCGTCGCAATATGATTACTGTTGACCTTGTTGATGGTACGTTACAGCACCCAATTCATGCACGTCACGGCGCTAGCCGCGTATTCATGCAGCCTGCCTCTGAAGGTACAGGTGTAATTGCTGGTGGCGCTATGCGTGCAGTTCTAGAAGCTGTAGGCGTACGTAACGTGTTGACTAAATGCCGTGGTTCTACTAACGCTGCTAACGTAGTAAACGCAACTTTCAATGGTTTGCGTGATATGACTACTCCTGAAAAGGTTGCTGCGAAACGTGGTCTTTCAGTAGAACAAATTCAAGGGTAATCAATCATGAAAACGATTAAAGTTACCCAGACTAAATCTGCATCGCACCGCTTGAAAAATCACAAGCTTAGCCTGCAAGGTTTAGGTCTGCGTCGTATTGGTCATACTGTAGAAGTGTTAGACACACCTTCTAACCGTGGTATGATCAACCAAGTCTACTATATGGTTAGTGTAGAGGAATAAGCCATGACTCTGCGTTTAAATACAATTGCACCTGCAGAAGGTGCTAAACGTGATAACCTTCGTTTAGGCCGTGGTATCGGTTCTGGCGTTGGTAAGACCGGTGGCCGTGGTGTCAAAGGTCAAAACTCACGTAAGAGCGGTGGTACTCGTCCAGGTTTCGAAGGCGGTCAAACAGCACTTTACCGTCGTTTGCCTAAATTCGGCTTCACTAGCCAATTGGCTTTGAAAACTGCTGAAGTACGTTTATCTGAGCTTGCTAAAGTTGAAGGCGACATCGTGTCTCTTGAAACTTTAAAAGCTGCGAACGTTGTACGTAAAGACATGATCCGTGCTCGTATCGTACTTTCTGGTGAAATTACTCGTGCATTCACTGTTCAAGGTGTTGCATTGACTAAAGGCGCTAAAGCTGCTGTTGAAGCTGCTGGCGGCAAAGTCGAGGAGTAATCCCCAGTGTCTATGACTCCTAGTTCTTCAGGTCATGTCAACATGATGAAAGGCCAACCATTTCATGTGAAATACCGTGAAATTATTCGTCGAATGATGTTTCTCATTGGTGCGTTGTTGGTGTTTCGACTAGGAGCGCATATTCCAGTACCAGGCATCAATAATGCTGCGTTAGAAAACTTGTTTAATGCAAACCAAGGTACCATCCTTGGTTTGTTTAACATGTTTTCTGGTGGTGCATTAGAACGAATGTCTATTCTTGCTCTCGGGATCATGCCATACATCTCTGCGTCGATTATCGTGCAGTTGATGTCAACTGTGGTTCCTTCGCTGGAAGCTTTAAAGAAAGAAGGCGAGCAAGGCAAACGTAAAATTAATCAATACACACGACAAGGTACATTATTCTTAGCGCTGGTACAGGCGATAGGTATGTGTGCAGGCCTGATCAGTCAGGGGATTACCCTGAATACTGGTTTGGCTTTTTATGTTCCTGCAGTAACCTCACTGGTTGCGGGGACCATGTTCTTGATGTGGTTGGGTGAACAGATTACCGAGCGTGGGGTGGGAAATGGTATTTCCATGATCATCTTCGCGGGTATTGTTGCCGGATTGCCTAATCTGATTATGCAATCTTTCTCCTCTGTAGATAATGGCCAGACCAGCCTGATTGGCTTGGTAATTTTTGGTTTGTTATCTCTGGGTGTTTTGGCAGCGATCGTGTTTATTGAGAAAGCGCAGCGTCGTATTCCGGTAAACTATGCTCAAAAACAACAAGGTCGTCGTGTATTTACTGCACAGCAGACACATTTGCCATTAAAAATTAATATGGCGGGTGTGATTCCGGCAATTTTTGCCAGCTCATTACTTTTGTTCCCTGCGAGCTTAGGTCAGTGGGTGGGTAGTGCAGATCCAAATGCTGGATTTATTAAGCGTAGCCTGCAAGATGTAGCATTGGTATTGTCGCCTGGTCAGCCGTTGTATTTGGTGCTCTTTGGTGCGTTAATTATCTTTTTCTGTTACTTCTATACAGCACTGGTATTTAGTCCTAAAGAAGTGTCAGAGAACTTGAAACGCAGCGGAGCTTACGTGCCTGGTATACGTCCAGGTGAGCAAACTGCTCGTTACTTAGATCATATTCTCAATCGTTTGACCTTTATTGGCGCGATTTACATCGCAGTCATTTGTTTGATGCCGATGGTATTGCAAAGTTCATTTGGTATTCCATTCTATTTGGGTGGTACCTCTTTGCTGATTGTTGTGGTGGTAGTGATGGACTTTATGGCTCAGCTGCAATCACACCTCACTTCGCACCAATACGATAATCAAACGTTAATGAGAAAAACGACTGCTCATCCTAAGGGATAAGCGCACTTGAGGTTTCATCATGAAAGTACAAGCTTCTGTTAAGAAAATTTGTGGTAGCTGTAAAGTTATCCGTCGTAATGGGGTTATCCGCGTAATTTGTAGCGCAGAACCTCGTCATAAGCAGCGTCAAGGTTAATCTGATTAAGACCTGTTGATTTCTGTAGGCGAATTAGGTTATTATCCGCCCCTCAAGATTTTTGTGGGGCGGTTGATTATCTACTGCCTTTTTGGAGAAAATTGAATGGCTCGTATTGCCGGTGTAAACATTCCGGATAACAAGCACGCTGTTATCTCTCTAACGTATATCTTTGGTATTGGTCGCCATACTTCAAAAGCTATCTTAGCTGCTGCTGGTATTGCTCCAACTACTAAGATCCGTGAATTAGATGACGCTCAGCTTGATGCGATTCGTGCAGAAGTTGCTAAGGTTCCGACCGAAGGTGATTTACGTCGCGAAATTTCCATGAACATTAAACGTTTAATGGATTTAGGCTGCTACCGCGGTCTTCGTCATCGTCGCAGCTTGCCTGTCCGCGGTCAACGCACCAAAACTAACGCACGTACCCGTAAAGGTCCGCGCAAACCTATTAAGAAATAAGATTTCTGGAAGCTAAAAGATGGCTAAAGATACTCGCGCACGCAAGAAGGTCACTCGTACCGTCTCTGAAGGTGTCGCACACATTCACGCTTCTTTTAATAACACCATTGTGACTATTACCGATCGTCAAGGTAATGCACTGGCTTGGGCCACTTCAGGTGGACAAGGCTTCCGTGGATCACGTAAATCAACTCCGTTCGCTGCTCAGGTAGCTGCTGAAGTTGCTGGTAAAGCTGCTTTAGACTACGGTTTGAAAAACTTGGACGTCCTTGTAAAAGGTCCTGGTCCTGGTCGTGAATCTGCGGTTCGTGCTTTAGGTGCAGTGGGTTATAAAATTAACAGCATTACCGATGTGACGCCAATCCCGCACAACGGTTGCCGTCCACCTAAAAAACGTCGCGTGTAAGGAGAAACATTCATGGCTCGTTATATTGGTCCAAAATGCAAACTCTCTCGTCGCGAAGGGACAGACCTGCAACTTAAATCAGGCGTTAAACCGTTTGATGTTAAGACAAAAAAACATGCGAAAGTTCCTGGTCAACACGGCGGGGCTCGTGGTGGTAAACAATCTGAGTACTCACTACAATTACGTGAAAAACAAAAAGTACGTCGCATGTACGGTGTTTTAGAGCGTCAATTTAGTAACTACTATAAAGAAGCTGCTCGTGTTAAAGGCGCAACTGGTGAAAACCTGTTGAAGCTACTTGAAAGCCGTCTTGATAACGTTGTTTATCGTATGGGTTTCGGTTCTACTCGTGCAGAAGCTCGTCAGTTAGTATCTCACCGTAGCATCACTTTGAATGGCCGTCGTGTTAACATTGCGTCTATCCAAGTTAAAGCGGGTGATGTGATCGCAGTTCACGAAGGCGCTAAGCAACAATTACGTATCAAAAACGCAATTGAATTAGCTACTCAACGTGGCATGCCTTCTTGGATGGAAATTGACCATTCTAAATTAGAAGGTACGTTCAAAGCTGCACCGGATCGTTCTGATTTACCTGCTGAAATCAACGAAAGCTTGATTGTAGAATTGTATTCTAAATAATCCTTGAGGAAGCAATATGACGCGTACTGCAAATGAGTTTCTAACTCCGCAAGCGATCAAGGTCGAAGCGGCAAGCGGGACCTCGGCAAAAGTTATTCTAGAACCATTAGAGCGTGGCTTTGGTCATACTCTTGGTAATGCTTTACGTCGCATCCTTCTTTCTTCTCTACCTGGCGCAGCTGTGGTAGAAGTTGAGATTGAAGGGGTCGAGCACGAGTACAGTACTTTGGAAGGCTTGCAGCAGGACATCGTCGAGCTCTTGCTGAACCTAAAAGGATTGTCGATTAAGCTGTTCGATCAAAATGAAGCTTATTTAACATTAGAGAAACAAGGTGCAGGCGACGTAACTGCGGCTGACCTTCGTTTACCTCATAATGTTGAAGTGGTTAACCCTGAACATTTGATCGGTACTTTAAGTGCCTCAGGCTCATTGAAAATGCGTCTGAAAGTGGCTCAAGGTCGTGGCTACGAGACTTCTGATTCACGCTTCCCAGAAGGCGAAACTCGCCCAGTGGGTCGCTTGCAGTTAGATGCGTCTTACAGCCCAATCAAACGTGTTTCATACACCGTGGAAAACGCGCGTGTAGAACAACGTACTGACCTTGATAAACTAATCATTGATCTTGAAACCAACGGTACTGTAGATCCTGAAGAAGCGATCCGCAAAGCTGCAACTATTTTGCAGCAACAAATTGCGATCTTCGTTGACCTTCAAAAAGATCAAGCACCTGTTGCTCAAGAGCCTCGTGAAGAAGTTGACCCAATCTTGCTTCGCCCAGTAGATGATCTAGAGCTAACTGTTCGTTCTGCTAACTGTTTGAAAGCAGAAAACATTTACTACATTGGTGATCTTGTACAGCGTACCGAAGTTGAGTTGCTTAAAACTCCTAACTTGGGTAAAAAATCGCTTACTGAGATCAAAGATGTTCTGGCTTCTAAAGGCTTACAACTCGGCATGCGTTTAGAGAACTGGCCACCGGCTAGTCTCCGTATGGACGATCGTTTCGCCTATCGTAGCCGTTAATTAAGTAGGACTATCACCATGCGTCATCGTAATAGTGGTGTGAAATTAGGCCGTACAAGCAGTCATCGTAAAGCGATGTTCCAAAACATGGCTAACTCTTTGTTCGAGCACGAGTTGATCAAAACAACTGTGCCTAAAGCAAAAGAGTTACGTCGTGTAGCTGAGCCTTTAATCACTTTAGCTAAAAACGATACAGTAGCAAACCGTCGTTTGGCGTTTGCTCGTACTCGTTCAGCAGCAACTGTTGGTAAATTATTTACCGTTCTTGGCCCTCGTTACAAAGAGCGTAACGGCGGTTATCTACGTGTTCTTAAAGCGGGCTTCCGTGCAGGTGATGCTGCACCGATGGCTTACGTTGAGCTAGTAGATCGCGAAGTTAACTAATTTCGTGAAGAATAACGCAAGTTGTTCGAAAAGGTCGGTTGAATAAACCGGCCTTTTTTATTGTCTGTATATTTTAATTGAGAGTGATTGAGTTCCATATAACTGATCTGGCCTCAAAAGATAAAAAAATAGTGGCTTTTTAATGAACTTGACATTGTGTATTGTCAGTTTTGTGATTTAATAAAAACAGATAGCATCGCTTAGGTAAAAGAACAACATGGAAAAGCAGGTAGATATTTTAATCGTGGGTGCAGGGATCTCGGGGATTGGTCTAGCAGCACATCTTTCTAAACATTGTCCGCAACGCTCTTTTGAGATTATTGAACGCCGCGAAAGTATTGGTGGAACTTGGGACCTGTTTAAATATCCGGGAATCCGTTCTGATTCGGATATGTCGACTTTTGGTTTTAATTTCAAACCCTGGAAGAAAGAAAGCGTGCTTGCCGATGGCGCATCCATCAAAAATTATCTGGCTGAAGTGGTGGATGAGTTTAAGCTACAGCCGAAAATCCATTTTCAGCATCGGGTCTTAAGTGCCAATTATGATTCTACAACCTGCAAATGGTCAGTAGAGATCGAGGATGCACACGGTAAGAAGCAGATCTGGATCGCCAACTTTGTACTGGGTTGTACCGGTTATTATAATTATGATCAGGGTTTTCAGCCGGAGTTTCCAAATCAAGATGCATTCAAAGGTGAATTTATTCATCCGCAACATTGGCCGGAAAATTTAAACTATAAAGGCAAAAAAGTGGTCATCATTGGCAGTGGTGCGACCGCGATTACCTTGGTTCCTGCGATGGTGAAAGGTGGAGCAGGGCATGTCACCATGTTGCAACGTTCCCCAACTTATATTGCTTCTGTACCCTCGGTCGATTTTATTTATTCAAAAATGCGTAAATATCTGCCCGAGGAGGTCGCTTACAAGCTGACACGTGCGCGTAATATCGGCATGCAGCGCGGGATTTATGCTTTGGCACAGAAACAGCCAAAATTATTAAAATCGCTTTTGCTTAAATCGGTGCAACTTCAGCTAAAAGGTAAAGTGGACATGAAGCACTTTACCCCGAATTATGAACCTTGGGATCAGCGTCTGTGTGTGGTGCCAGATGGGGATCTGTTTAAAATTTTACGTGAAGGGCAGGCATCAGTTGCAACGGATCAGATAGAAACCTTTACCGAAACGGGAATTCAGCTGAAATCAGGTCAACATCTGGATGCTGATATTATTGTTTCTGCCACCGGTCTGAATATTCAAATTCTTGGCGGGATTCAGGCGACGATGGATGGTCAGCCTATCGATACCTCTCAGCATATGTTGTATAGAGGCATCATGGTCAGTGACATACCGAATATGGCGCTGATTATTGGCTATATCAATGCCTCCTGGACGCTTAAAGTCGACATTGCAGCTGAGTATATTTGCCGTCTGCTGAACTATATGGATCAGCAAGGTTATGCGCAGGTGATTGCTCAGGGAGATCAGAGTGAATTGCTTCAGGATACCGTCATGGGTAGTCTTAGTTCGGGTTATATTGCCCGAGCTGCAGACGTGATGCCAAAGCAGGGTAAACATGCTCCATGGAAAGTCAGCAATAATTATCTGGCAGACCGCAAGGAACTCAAGCAGGCTTCGTTTGAAGATGGGGTGCTGAAATTTAGAAAAAACAGCAATGCTTTAAAGCATAAACCGCGTTTGGTCTCTTAAATTTATATTTTTGCATACAGAAAAAGGAGTCCTGAGAGACCACTGCTGTCCCATAGTTTGCTTTAAATAAAAAAACCTGAGTCCTAACAGTTAAAATATGAGTGCAAACAAACACTTTAACGACCAGGATT
>NZ_JAMXXP010000032.1 GCF_024129355.1 Acinetobacter lwoffii
CGTTTTAAAACATCAGACTGCCTATCAAAGAGATTATTTATTGGTCGAATAATCTCAAAACCTGATTGACTACCAAGACGGTATCTCATCTCCTATAAGGAGAGGGATAAATCGGTATAAAAAGTGTTATCTCCCTCTCCCTGAACGAGTTTAAAGTACTGCTTTAAACGAAGTGCAAGAGAGAGCTGGGGTGAGGGAGATTAATTTTTTAATAACAAAAAAGGAATCCAAAATGACCATCGAAAATACCAGAAAATCCATTGCACGCTGGCATGAGATGCTAGAAACCCGTGATATGTCGGTCTTGAATGAACTACTTGCTGAAGAAGTAGTATTTCGTTCACCCGTAGCATTTCAGCCTTATCCTGGAAAACAGGTGGTATTTTTTATTTTGACCAATGTCATTCAAGTCTTTGAAAAATTCACCTATCACCGTGAATTTATAAGTGAAGATGGTAACAATGTCGTACTTGAGTTTTCTGCCAATGTGGGCGATAAAAAACTAAAGGGAGTTGACATGATTCAGTTTAATGAAGAGGGGCAGATGATTGATTTTGAAGTCATGATTCGACCTAAGTCCGGACTTGAAGCCTTGGCTGTACAGATGGGCCAGCGGATGCAATCATTCCAAGCTAAAACTTAATTCGAACTATTGATTCAAGTCGGCATGAAATTTGTAAATCACAGCTAGTACAACTAGAGGGGGATGACAGATGAAAATGTTGCTTAAAAAATTGGGTCAGCTTTCCAGTGAGTATCTGGATCGTTTCAGTGGAGCAGACGAGCCGACCCTGTATTACAATCCGAATGGTGTATTTTCAGGACTCATTGAGCGCTTACCGCAGCTGCAACAAAAATATTGTCCTACACCTTGGTTAGCCAATGCACACGCACATATTCTGTATTTCGATTTAATTAAAAAACGCACCATTAAACTGAAATATGATGCGCTTGAACAGCTGAAAATGTCAGATGGTGGAATTACCGGTATTGCCTGGTATGGACTCGATCTTCCGGCAAGCACGCCGACCATTGTATTACTTCATACTATTACCGGTTCTCCTGAATCAATGCGTGAACTGGTTCGTGATCTGCATAAATATACGGGTTGGCGTGTTGCATTGTGTTTACGCCGTGGTCATGCAGACTTACCCATGCCTGTGCCTAAAATGAACCTGTTTGGTTCAACTCAGGATTTGCGTGAACAACTCTTGTATATACAGGACAGATTTCCTCAGTCCGATCTCTATGGGGTTGGCTCTTCTGCGGGTACGGGATTGTTAGTGCGTTATCTGGGCGAAGAGGGTGAACAAACCCCATTAAAAGCAGCTTTTGCTTTATGTCCTGGCTATAACACTGAAACTGGTTTTGCCAATGTGCATCCGTTTTACAGTAAAGTTATGGCCAAAAAACTGATTAAGCGCTTTATTCATCCTTATCAGGAAACCTGGCAGGTCTGCCCAAGCTGGAAACAGTTATTAGAAGTTAAAGATCTGTCCGAATTTGAAAAACTCTATTTTGAACTGGCTGGATTTACGGATTATGCCAGTTATACCCAGGCAACCAATCCGATTTATGTGTTTGAAAGTATCAAAATTCCGCTGATGATTTTAAATGCGGAGGATGATCCTGTGTGTCACATCCGAAATTTAGAACCTTATAAAGAAAAAATTCGGGCGATGTCCAATATTATGGTGATTACCACCAAAAAAGGCAGTCATTGCGGCTTTTATCAGGGCTTGATGCAAACCGAATCTTGGGCTACCCGACTAATGGCAGATTATTTGATTCACTTATCTCGTGCACCGGCAACAGTATCTGCTTAAAAAGTTCCAATAAAAAACCCAGCATCTGCTGGGTTTTTTTGATGAATGATCCTGTAATCAGTCAAGTGCTGGCATCGCTGCAGCAATCGCGTCAGCAACCGCATCATCTTCAGACTTGTTTTCTGGATTTGAATTGGTTTTAGGGGTGGTCTCAGCAGGCTTTGACGCAGGTTCTTCGCGGGTTTCAGGCACTGGTGCCGGCTCAGTCGTTTCTGGTTTTTTGATTTCACGACGGATTTCAGTCGTGGTGTTTTCAGTTTGCTCACGTTGAATTTCAACCGTTGGTGCTACTTCCTCTTCAATTGCCGCTGGCTCTACAGGTTCAAGCGGTTCAAATTGCGTTGGTTCTGGAGTCGAGATTTCAGATGCTGGAGTAACTTCTACTTGCTCTTCTTCTTTTGGTGCTTCTTTTTTTACACACGCAGTTAATGTCAGGCCAGTCAGGATTAGGGTGGAGATTAAAAGTTTCTTCATCATCATTGCATCAAACATAAAAGTGTGGAGTGGATACACTATTATAGCAGCAAAATGCAAGATAGAAATCATATGAACTTACTGTAATTTTTTATAGGAATTGCTGTTAGAATAGTCAATTGTTTATTGTTCTTTGAATTGATGCGGATTGACTTTGCTTTCTAGGTACAAGGTAAAGTAAAATTGCGCAACATTGCAGGCCGATTTAGGCTCGATTGTACGAGAAACCCAATGACCCATTTTATTTTCGTTACTGGTGGTGTAGTTTCATCACTAGGTAAAGGTATTTCAGCTGCTTCTGTTGCTGCACTTTTAGAAGCTCGTGGTTTAAAAGTGACCATGGTAAAAATGGATCCATACATTAATGTCGATCCAGGGACAATGAGCCCATTCCAGCATGGTGAAGTTTTTGTTACAGAAGATGGTGCTGAAACAGACTTAGACTTGGGTTACTACGAACGTTTCTTGCGTCGTGCGAAAATGACCAAACTAAATAACTTCACATCAGGCCGTGTTTACCAGGATGTTCTAAACAAAGAACGCCGTGGTGACTATCTAGGCGGTACTGTTCAAGTTATTCCACACATTACTGACAATATCAAAGAGCGTGTACTTCGTGCAGGCGAAGGTTATGACGTTGCGATCGTAGAGATCGGCGGTACTGTAGGTGACATTGAATCTCTCCCATTCATGGAATCTGTACGTCAGTTAATGGTTGAACTTGGTCATAAACGTACCATGTTAATGCACTTAACGTTACTCCCATACATTAAGTCTGCAGCAGAATTAAAAACCAAACCAACACAGCATTCTGTTAAAGAACTCCTGTCGATTGGTATTCAGCCAGACATTCTCATCTGCCGTACAGAATACGATGTAGATGCAGATACGACGCGTAAGATTGCATTATTTACCAACGTTGAAGCACGTGCCGTTGTGGTATGTAAAGACGCACGTTCGATCTACCAGATTCCACGTACATTCTACGAACAAAATGTTGACGATTTAATCTGTGAACGTTTTGGTTATAACGATCTTCCTGAAGCTGATTTAACAGATTGGGATAACGTTGTAGAAGCATTACTGAACCCTGAATACACCGTACGTGTTGCAATGGTCGGTAAATACGTTGAACTTCCAGATGCTTACAAATCTGTCAACGAAGCACTTTTACATGCGGGTATTCAAAACCGTGTGAAAGTTCAGATTGACTACGTAAACGCTGAAGAGCTTGAAGGCCAAGATGTAGCAGAAGTATTGAAAGATGCTGATGCGATTCTAGTTCCTGGTGGTTTCGGTGAGCGCGGTACTGAAGGCAAAATGAAGGCGATTCAGTTCGCACGTGAGAACGGTGTGCCGTTCCTCGGTATTTGCTTGGGTATGCAGTTGGCTGTGATCGAATACGCACGTAATGTTGCTGGTATTGCAGACGCGACCTCGACTGAATTTAACCGTTCAACCAAATCTCCATTGATTGGTTTAATTACTGAATGGTTAGATGAACGCGGTGAAGTTCAGCAACGTTCTGCTGATTCTGATCTGGGTGGCACGATGCGTTTAGGCGCGCAAAAATCTGAACTGGTTGCAGGGACTAAAACTGCAGAAGTTTATGGTTCTGAAGAAATCATCGAGCGTCACCGTCACCGTTACGAGATGAACAACCGTTATATCCCAGTGCTGGAAGAAAAAGGCATGAAGATTTCTGGTTATTCTCCGGTACAGCATCTGGTAGAAACTGTTGAAATTCCTGCACATCCTTGGTTTATTGCAGTACAATTCCACCCGGAATTTACCAGCTCGCCACGCGATGGTCACCCATTGTTTGCCGGTTTCATTGATGCTGCGAAAAAGCAGTACCAAAAAACCAAATAATCGGTGCGTAGGACACAACTAGGGAAGTTTAAATGTCGCAATTAAAACCACAAGAAATTGTACGTTTGGGCGATATACAAATGGCAAATCATTTGCCATTTGTATTATTCGGCGGAATGAATGTACTTGAATCTAAAGACCTGGCTTTTGAAATCGCAGAGACTTATGTCGATATCTGCACACGTTTGGGTATTCCTTATGTGTTCAAAGCCAGCTTTGATAAAGCCAACCGTTCAAGCCTGAACTCTTTCCGTGGCCCAGGCCTGGAAAAAGGTCTCGAGTGGTTAGCTGACATTAAAAAACACTTTAATGTGCCGATCATCACCGATGTGCATGAGCCGCACCAAGCGGCTCCTGTTGCAGAAGTGGCAGACATTATTCAATTGCCAGCTTTCTTAAGCCGTCAGACGGATCTTGTTGAAGCCATGGCAAAAACGGATGCGATCATCAACATCAAAAAAGCCCAGTTCCTGGCTCCGCACGAAATGCGCCATATTCTGCATAAGTGTCTGGAAGCCGGAAATGACAAGCTGATCATTTGTGAACGCGGTTCGGCATTTGGCTATAACAATCTGGTTGTAGACATGCTGGGCTTCGACATCATGAAAGAAATGAATGTCCCGGTTTTCTTTGATGTGACCCATGCCTTACAAACCCCAGGCGGCCGTGCAGATTCTGCCGGTGGTCGTCGTGCGCAAATTACAACGCTTGCACGTGCGGGTATGGCAACGGGTCTTGCAGGCTTGTTCCTGGAAGCACATCCAGATCCGGAAAAAGCCAAGTGTGATGGTCCATGTGCGCTGCGCATGTCTCAGCTTGAGCCGTTCCTGGCACAGCTAAAAGAATTGGATACCTTGGTTAAAGGTTTCGAAAAGTTAGATACACACTGAGTTTATCACTCTTGCGCTGCCGTATAGGCAGCTCATATTAATCAACTGAGGAATAGTTCATGAGCCAAATCGTTGACATTCGTGCACGTGAAATTTTGGACTCTCGTGGTAACCCTACCATCGAAGCAGACGTAATCTTAGCATCTGGCGTAGTTGGCCGTGCATGTGCACCATCTGGTGCTTCAACTGGTTCTCGTGAAGCTTTAGAACTTCGTGATGGCGATAAAGCGCGTTACTTAGGTAAAGGCGTTAAAACTGCGGTAAATAACGTCAATACGTTAATCCGTGACGCTTTGGTCGGTAAATCAGTATTCGAACAAAAAGACATCGATAACACGATGATCGCGCTTGACGGTACTGAAAACAAAGAAAAATTAGGTGCAAACGCAACTTTGGCAGTGTCTTTGGCTGCTGCGCGCGCTGCTGCTGAAGAAAAGAAAATTCCTCTTTTCCAATACATCGCAGATCTTCGCGGTCAAACGATTTTGACCATGCCTGTACCAATGATGAACATCATCAATGGTGGTTCACATGCAGACAACAACGTCGATATTCAAGAATTCATGATTGAGCCAGTAGGCTTCACTTCATTCTCTGAAGCGCTACGTGCCGGTGCTGAAATTTTCCATTCACTTAAATCAGTATTAAACAAAAAAGGTTTAAACACTGCGGTAGGTGATGAAGGTGGTTTTGCACCGAACTTACGTTCAAACGAAGAAGCAATTACGGTTATTCTTGAAGCAATTGGTCAAACTGGCTACAAAGCAGGTTCTGACATCATGCTTGCGCTTGACTGTGCATCTTCAGAATTCTACAAAAATGGTCAATACATTCTTGCGGGCGAAGGCAACAAAGCGTTCACAAGCAACCAGTTCTCTGACTATTTAGCAGGTCTTGTAAACCAGTACCCAATTATCTCGATTGAAGATGGTCTGGACGAATCTGACTGGGAAGGCTGGTCTTACCTGACTTCAATTCTTGGTGACAAGATCCAGTTGGTAGGTGATGACTTGTTCGTAACGAATCCGAAAATCCTGCAGCGCGGTATCAACGAAAAAGTTGCTAACTCGATTCTGATTAAATACAACCAGATCGGTACCTTGACTGAAACTTTAGATGCAATCTATCTTGCAAAAGAAAATGGTTACTCTACTGTGATTTCACACCGTTCAGGTGAAACTGAAGATTCGACTATTGCGGATCTTGCAGTAGGTACAGCAGCAGGTCAAATCAAGACGGGTTCACTTTGCCGTTCTGACCGTGTAGCGAAATATAATCAATTACTTCGTATTGAAGAATTGACTAATGCTGCATATCGCGGTAAAGCTGAGTTCAAAGGTTTGAACTAAGCGACTTATGTCAATGTTAAATGTATTCGACTCGACTGCGAGTAAAGTACTGTTGGGCCTTGCGATCATTTTGATCGCAGGGTTTCAATATTTATACTGGTTTGGTGAAGGTGGTTATCATGATCATCAGCAACTGACCCAGAAAATCCAG
This sequence comes from Acinetobacter lwoffii, assembly GCF_024129355.1. GTDB lineage: Bacteria > Pseudomonadota > Gammaproteobacteria > Pseudomonadales > Moraxellaceae > Acinetobacter > Acinetobacter lwoffii_I. The sequence goes on from NZ_JAMXXP010000032.1 coordinate 6,563, forward strand.
CAACAGATGGAATTGAATGATGAGCTGAAAGAGCGTAATCGCGTTCTGGCGGCAGAAGTTTATGATTTGAAGAATGGTATTGAAGCCATCGAAGAACATGCGCGTTTAGATCTTGGTCTGATTAAGCCACGCGAAACTTTTATTCAAATGAGCACGATCAGTACTCAATATAAACCGATCTATCTTAATCCTAATTCTAAAGTAGACCTGCGAACCAATGAGTCAGCTGAAGCACCAACTACACCCTAAACTTTGGGTCATTCTTCCAGCTGCAGGTTCCGGTAGCCGTTTCTCCAAAACAGAACTGAAACAATATCAGATGATTCAAGAGCGAACTGTTCTTGAACATACGGTGGCTCGTCTGAATCAACTGCCTTTGGCGGGTTATGTCCTGGCGATTGGTGAACAGGACAACGTCGCAAAAATGCTGCCATTTTCCAGTCAAGAGAAAGCCCATTTCTGTCTGGGCGGTGCCGAGCGGGTGAATTCCGTGTTAAATGCACTCACGTATTTATCTCAAATCGCTTCTGAAGATGAGTGGGTGCTGGTACATGACGCGGCGCGTCCCTGTGTCGGTCTGGATTGTCTGCAACAGTTAGTCAATACGGCGATTACAAATGATCAGGCTGCGATTCTGGCGATTCCAGTAAGAGATACACTTAAGCGTGTAGTAACCAATTTTGATATTGAGGAAACAGTGGATCGCTCAATGCTATGGCAGGCACAAACACCACAAATGGCCAAGCTAGGTGTGTTGAAACGGGCGATTGAGCAGGCTTTGCAAGATGGTGCTACGATTACTGATGAAGCCAGTGCGCTGGAACATATCGGCGAACAGGTGAGTGTAGTACAAGGGCGTTCCGATAATATTAAAATTACCTATCCGGACGATCTGGAACTGGCCAAGCTGATTTTACAGGCTCAGGCTTAAAAATATATTCAAATAATATTTAAATAAAAGCAGAATAAATCTGGCTATAGCGATCTATTCGCTATAGCTTTCACTTATAATTTTGCCATCATTCTTTTTCACCTTTTGGCCAATGATACCTTCACAGCAGTATCGGTTTTTACGTCACTCTTTGCGTGATGGACGTAGTATTAACCCGCAAGATTCATCTCGATGGACCAAGTTGCACCTTGATCCCTGGTTATTGTGCTTTCTAGTTCTCAATGCAATCCTGGGTTTAATGGTGGTGTATAGCGCGACATCCGAAGACTCTGGCATGGTGGTGCGTCAGGCGATCAGTTTTGGAATTGGTTTTGTGCTGCTGTTTATCTGTGCGCAGATTCCACCGAAAGTCTATCAGGCGATTAGTCCATACCTGTATGCCTTCGGGATCTTCATGCTGCTTCTGGTCTTTGTGATTGGTGAAAAACGCTTGGGTGCAACCCGCTGGATTACCTTGCCGGGGGTAGGAAGCATGCAACCGAGTGAGGTGATGAAATTTGCGATGCCTTTGATGATGGCATGGTATTTTGCACGTAAGCCGTTTCCTCCCAAATTTTTGCATATTGTGGGGGCTCTGATTTTATTGGGCGTACCATTTGTTTTGGTGGCGCTTCAGCCTGACTTGAACATTGGCTTGGTGATTCCCGGTATTTTTGTTCTATTTTTAAGTGGGATGTCGTGGCGTCTGATTGGTGGTGCAGCCGCTGCAGTAGCCGTGGCAGCTCCGGCTGCATGGATGTTTGTATTACAAGAGTATCAAAAAAAACGTATTACCACGTTATTTGATCCGGAATCGGATGCCTTGGGTGCAGGCTGGAATATCATCCAGTCCAAAATTGCGATTGGTTCAGGTGGTTCCACGGGCAAAGGCTATACCGAAGGTACCCAATCACATTTAGGTTATCTGCCTGAACATCATACTGACTTTATTATGTCGACTTATGCCGAAGAATTCGGTTTTATCGGTGTTTTCCTGCTGTTTAGTTTATTCACTGCCATTATTATTCGCTGTCTGATGATTGGTTTAAACAGCTTTCATAACTTTGGCCGTTTATATGCTGGAGCCATGGGACTGACTTTCTTCTTCTTTGTATTTTTAAACTCAGGCATGGTGAGCGGGATTTTACCTGTAACTGGAGATCCATTACCGCTCATGAGTTATGGTGGAACGGCAGTGATTTCCATGCTGGCCGGGATGGGCATTGTGATGTCGATTCATACTCATCGATAATTATTCTAAAAGTCGGACTAGTTCCGGCTTTTTTATTATTCTTAAAACAAAACATAAATAATCTCTATTAAGTATAAAAAGGAAGTTAAGTTTGAGTAATATTTTTCGTGAATCAGAAAAAATGTTGGTAGAGCTTGGGAGTGAATTAAATAATTCAATATTTTTGGAGGGTGGGCCTCGGCTTGAGATAGTTTATCAATGCTGTGAATTGTCGATTAAGCATGGTGTGGCTATTCTCAGTTTACTGGAAATAAAAAGAGATATATCTGCGCTTGCCTTGTTTAGAATTCAGTTTGAGGCGGTCGTTAGAGCTTACTGGTTACTTATGGTTGCCTCAAATCAAGAAATACAAAAGTTTGAATTAAATAATGCAGATGACCTTTTAAAGAATATTAAAATCCCGACAGCAGTAGAAATGATAACGAAATTAGAGAATATTGTAGAGATAGCTCATATAGTAGAGATATTTAAAGAGTTTAAATTTTACTCATTAAAACATTTGCATTCTATTGTTCATACAGGACGAAATTCATTAATTCAAAAAAGAGCAGGATTAGCTGATGAGCAAATGCTTGTGATTATTAAACAAGTAAATGGATTTATTACGATGGCTGCACAAATATTGTTAAGACATGCGGGTAAAGAAAAGTATATTCATCACATTCATGCGCAATATAGAAATTGTTTCCAGATGCAGAGTGATATAACAGTAGAACAAAAAGCAGAAATCGATAAGCGATATCAAAAAGCCCTCACTTGAGGGCTTTTTTAATTTCATACTTTAACTGAGAAACCAGGTGTAATAGCCCCAGATCATTAAAGGCCATGCCAAGAATGGACTAAACAGCCATTTCCAGAACCAGTGGCGCGGCATAAAGCCCACACCATGGACAAAGCCTCCAGAAATACCAATCATGATATACATCATGGCACTATGGCTATATTCACCATTGGCATCCAGCATTGCAGAAGGATGAACCAATAACACGGCTGCGAGAGGAAAAGCCAATAGGCAGGAAATCATCATCGCAAATTTGTTTGGTTTCTTGTCTACAACGGTTTTCTCAAGCGCAGCTTCGGTCATGTTTTATTCCTCATCCAGATCTTGGTGTTGTTCCATGTAAATGGCAGCAATCACACTGGCAAAACATGCCATCAGTACACCCAGAATCCAGGCAAAATACCACATAGTTGTCTCTCCTTAAGACATAGCCTTAGTACAGGCTATGTGAATTATCTTCAATGTGTTTGTTGGTAATCACGCCCCACATCTTGTAATAACACCAGGTGGTATAGATCAGGATCAGTGGAACAAAGATACATGCAGCAACGGTCATGACTGTTAAGGTATTTTTACTAGATACCGCATCCCACATGGTCAGACTTGCAACCGGGTTAATGCTTGAAGGCATCAGGAAAGGAAACAGGGCAAAACCAGCAGTCAGGATGGCACCGATGACAGCCAGAGATGAACCCAGGAAGCTCAAGCCTGCTTTGTTTTTACTAGCTGCCAAGACAATGATCAAGCCACCCAAAATGCCGGCAATTGGAGCAGCCATTGTGATTGGATACGTCGAGTAGTTATTCATCCAGCCTGGATTGGCATTGGTCAATACTTCTTTGGCCAGCGGGTTGGCAACACCATTGGTATCAAAAGGTGTAACTAAGGTATAGCCCTGAATGCCACCAAAATACAACCATGCACCGGCTGCCAGGAAAGTTGCTAAATACACTAGTCCCATGATTTGTGTTGCTTTGGCAGAACGTTGGCGTAGGTCACCATCAGTACGCAGCATTAACCATGCACCACCATGTGCACACAGCATCGATAAACTGACCAGACCACAGACAATCGCAAACGGATTCAGCAGGGCAAAGAAGCTGCCAGTATAAGTAGAACGTACAGTTTCATCTAAAGTAAATGGTACACCCAGGAACATGTTGCCGAATGCCACACCGAAGACCAATGCAGGAACTGCACCACCAATGGCTAGACCCCAGTCCCATGAATTGCGCCATTTGGTATTTTCCAGCTTTGAGCGATAGTCAAAGCCGACCGGACGCAGAAACAGGGCAAACAGGACTAGTAGCAGGGCCCAGTACATGCCGGAGAAGGCAGTTGCATAGACCATTGGCCAGGCAGCGAATAACGCACCGCCGGCAGTAATAAACCAGACCTGATTACCGTCCCAGTGCGGCGCAATGGTATTGATCGCTGCACGGCGCTCGCTATCATTTTTGCCCACAAATGGCATGATCGCCATGGAGCCCATATCGAAGCCATCGGTGAGGGCAAAACCAATCAGCAATACGCCGACCAGCACCCACCAAATGATTTTTAATAATTCATATTCGATCATGCTTGAGTCTCCCCATTTGCCTTTTCTGCAGCTGCAAGCTTTTCAAAATGATATTTACCGGTATGCAGTGAGCTTGGGCCAAGACGTGAGAACTTGATCATCAGATACATTTCAATAATCAGTAACACGGTATAGAATGCTGCCAATGCCAGGATTGAACCCCAGACATCACCTGTGCTTAAGCTTGATGCTGAAAGATGCGTCGGTAATACCTCACCAATGGTCCAAGGTTGACGACCTACTTCTGCTACATACCAGCCGGTTTGCGCAGCAACCCAAGGTAAAGGCAGTGCAAATAAAGCAAATTTCAATAACCATGGTTTGTTTTCTGCATTACGTTTTGCTACCGCAAAAGTTGCCAGTGCAAATAGAAGTAGCATCAGGAAGCCGGAAGCTACCATGGCACGGAAGGCCCAGAACAGACTTGGTACGTGTGGAATGGTATCTTTAGCGGCTGCTTTGATTTGCTCATCAGAGGCATCAACGACATTTGGCGTGTATTTTTTCAGAAGCAGACCGTAACCTAAGTCTTTTTGGCTTTCTTCAAAAGCGGTTTTCAGTTCTGGAGACTGATCACCAGCACGTAATTTTTCCAGTTGTGAATATGCCACCATACCATTACGGATACGTGCTTCGTGCTGAACCAGCAGGTCTTTAATACCTGTGACTTGTTCAGTCGTAGAACGTGTAGCGATCAGACCCATCACATAAGGAATTTTCACTGCATAATCTGTAGTCATGGTTTCCTTATTCGGAATACCGAACAAAGTAAAAGGTGCAGGTGCAGGGTGGGTATCCCATTCAGCTTCAATTGCTGCCAGTTTGGTTTTCTGTACATCACCCAGCTCATAACCTGATTCATCACCCAGTAAAATTACTGAAAGTGTGGAAGCAAGCCCGAAGATGGCTGCAATGGCAAAAGAACGGCGTGCAAAAGGCAGGTCACGTTTTTTCAGCATGTAGTAACTTGAAATAGCCAGTACGAAGATGGCACCTGTCACATAACCGGCAGATACTGTATGCACAAATTTAACCTGAGCGACCGGGTTAAAGATCAATGCAGCAAAGTCCACCATTTCCATACGCATGGTTTCATAGTTAAATGCCGAACCGACCGGGTTTTGCATCCAGCCATTGGCGACCAGAATCCAGAGTGCGGACATGTTCGAACCCAAAGCGACTAGCCAGGTGACTGCCAGATGTTGCACTTTGGACAGACGATCCCAACCAAAGAAGAACAAGCCAATAAATGTCGATTCAAGGAAGAAGGCCATCAAACCTTCAATCGCCAGCGGTGCACCGAAAATATCACCGACATAATGCGAGTAATATGCCCAGTTGGTTCCGAACTGGAACTCCATGGTCAGGCCTGTGGTTACCCCTAAGGCAAAGTTAATACCAAACAGTTTTCCCCAGAACTTGGTCATGTCTTTATAGATTTCTTTGCCGGAAATCACATAGGTGGTTTCCATAATGGCAAGCAGAAAAGCCAGGCCTAAAGTGAGTGGAACAAAAATAAAGTGATACATCGCGGTCATGGCGAACTGGAACCGCGAGAGATCGACCACGCTTTCAGAAATCATCAACGTGTCTCCTGGATTTGGGAAGGATTGCCGGCGATACGCTCGGCGACTTGGTTATCAAAATTTTTAGGAATCGTAGGCGCATCAAACCAGATATTTTTAATTACCATCAGTAAAATAACCTTGATAATTAAAATGGCGGTTATTTCTCTAACCACTCTCTGGTTTAGATTTTTGGGAACTAAGCTCATTCGACTAAGCCTGTTATATGACTTGTTGTATATTATTAATCTATTGTAACTAAAAATAAATAGACGATACAGTTTAAATAAATATATATTTATAAATACTTGAAAGTAATGAATATATATTTATATAAGTTAAAATTTATTCTAAATATTTTTTATTATTTTATGTAATTTTATTGGTTTTTAAATCCGACTAAAATGCTTATATTTATATATTTTAATGTAGATTATTTTGGTTGGATTAATATTTTTTCTATTTTTTTAATCTGATTAAAATGCTTGGTTTTAAAATAAAGAATAAAATTAATCAAACTAAATTGGTTGGTTTTATAAGGGTTGAATATCAGTGTCACAATCTTTCTCACCATATTTATATTGATAAAAAACACACCAAAAAAAGAACATGCTGGAGGCATGTTCTTTTTAAGCTTTGTGAGGGAGGCTGGACTTAGAAGTCGTAACGCATGCCTAGAGAAAGACCTAGGCTGTCTTCACCGCGTACGCCACCTACAGTATTGGTACGACCTTGTGCCCAAGGGGTAAGGTTTGAGTTTTCATCATTTAGTACAGTTGCTATGTTGCCATAAATGCGGACTGTTGGATCTAAACGGTGCTCAAGTCCGATTGCCAGTAAAGTTGCATTTGCATCGTCCGCATCGACATCGCGGTGGAATACTTCACCACGGAATGAGGTTTTTGGTGCAAATTTATATTCACCGGCTACACCAAATACTTGTGCATCTGGGTTTGCTTCAGAATTATCGTGTTGAAGGAATTGGTATAAACCACCCAAGTTGAATTCAGGTGTGATTTTGTAAGCACCAGCAATACGGAAACCATCGCGTTCGCCACGACCTGCATCTTCTTCATAATGTTCATAGGCAGCAGCAAAATCAACTTTGCCTTCTTTATAGGTTAAAGCGAGATCGTATGCTTTATCATCGCGATTATCTTTATTAGTAGTAGTTGTGGTTCCCGGTACGACTACTGTTACTGGACCATTCACAGTTTCAATTACAGTAGTTTTTGGTGAAGACGTTGATACGCTATCAGGGCTATTACCTTCGTGTAAAGAAAGTGCTGCTAAAACATTAAAGCCACCGCCAAACTTAGGTGATTTATATTCAATGGTATTGTTATTACGTTCATCAAAACGCAGGTTGCCTACACGCGTGACGTTACGAACGTCACCGACCATATCACCAAAGAAGTTGACCGGGCCACGTGCTACTTTGAATGGGCTGTCAAAACGGCCGATACGCGCTTGACCAAAATCACCTTTTAAACCAACAAAAGTATCGCGAGTTGCAAATTCAACATCATCATTTGCAGAACCACTCGCAAAGTTAATTTCCTGTTCGATTTGACCAAATACGGTCATACCATTTTCTAGTTTTTGTTCAGCTTTAAAGCCTAGGCGTGAAGAGTTTGAAGAAAGACCTACTTCGTTATAATCCTGGCCATCATCCAGATAATCTAAAGAAACGTGTGCACGACCATACACTTTAACATCAGCAGCAGCTGCCATCACTGGTGTTAAAATTGTTGCCCCGATTGCTAATGCAGATAACGTTTTTTTCATGTGTTGCTCCAATAAAGACTTTTTTATTCATCGTCTTAAAAACAAGTTTCAGTATTGTTTTGAAACATCTACTGCTCTATTGGTGCCAAGTATTCATTACAAATAAGTCAATATGATTAAGGAAATATTTCAGAAATATTAAAGACAATCATTGTCTTATTTTTTATAGGATTATGAGTGGGGTAAGCAGGATTGATGCAAATACAGCTAAGCTCGGTGTTTGCTGCAAAACTTAAAAATAGGCTAGGTGACTTTTACTGATATTTTATTGGCTTAATCAAGAGTGAAATACATTAGACATAAAAAATGGAGCCGAGGCTCCATTTTTAGGTATTAAGAATAGCTTAAACGGCAGCTTTAATTTTCTCAGCCAGCGCTTTAATTTTTTCCTGGTCGCCCATTTGTGCTGCATGTTTGCCCAGATTGTGCAAAGAGGTAGGAACCAGATGGAAATGTACGTGTGGTACGGTCTGACCCGCTGCGGCCCCTGATAATTGCATCAGCACGATACCGTCCACACCTAAACCTTTTTCAATGGCTTTTGCAACTTTCTGTACGATCTGAATCGTATAGGCTGCAGCTTCAGGGGGTAGATCCAGTAAAGTGATCGCCGGAGTTTTCGGAACCACGAGAGTATGACCTTCTGCCTGAGGCATGATGTCCATAAATGCAAGAACCTGGTCATCTTCATACACTTTTATCGCAGGAAGTTCACCGCGTAGAATTCGTGCAAAAATATTCTGATCATCATAAGTCATAAGTATATTCCTTGAGCGTCATTAAACTGAATTATTTACAGTTCAATTCTTTCTGACGATCTTTGATCGCGTCAAGACGTTGTTGCTCTTTTTCCGAGAATTTTGGCTTGGTTGTATAGCAATTGTCATTACCAAACTTGGCTTTTGCTTCAGGATCTTTGAAACAGAAACCTTTAGACGCATAAATCACGTCATGATCATTTTTTAATTTTTTGCACTCTTGTTCAGATGCAAGAACCGATGTTGAAGCCCCGAACAAAGTTGCAAAGCCAATTAATGCTGCAACAGAAAATTTCTTCATGAGAGTTTCCTCTGGGTTATCCACTATATGTGCCTGCCTACTAGTCACAATATGAGGTTTCGTTATCATTATTCAATGGCGAGATATTACTCGATGGTAATATTACTCCATGATTCATACATTTTCACAGCACTGGAAAAATCACTGTTTTTATCCGACAGATCGCTGGCCGCCTGAATCAGATTCTGGGTCAACGAGAGCACAGGCGCAGAAAGTTTGGCTTCACGCGCAAGGTCGATTGCGATACCTGTATCTTTGGCCAAGAGTGGCAGGGCAAAGGTTACAGGAAAACTTCGGTTTAAAATACGCTGTGGCAATACGGTTTCAGTCACCATACTTTTACCACTTGAAGCATTAATACAATCTAGCGCTTCATGCAGATTTACTCCATGCGCTTTTAAGGTAGTAAAGCCTTCTGCGACAGCACACAGGTTTACAGCCATTAACATATTATTTACGGCCTTCACTGCAAAACCCGCGCCAGATTCACCGACATGCTTGATCAGTTTGCCAAAAGCCTGCATCGCAGGAAGGGCTTTTTCATAACCCTCTGTATTACCGCCCACCATCACAGTTAACGTGCCATTTTCAGCGCCAATGGTTTGACCGCTGACCGGTGCATCCAGAAAGGTTACCCCATGTTCAGCCAGTTGTACTGCCAGTTTTTGGGCAGAATCCGGTACACCACTGGTGCAGTCGACCCAGACTGAACCGGATTTAAGCGGTAAATTTTCCAGAAGTCGTTCAACGTCAGCGCTAGTTGGCAAGCATGAAAAAATCACATCTGCCTGTACGGCCTGTTCCAGTGTGACGGCTTGGGTGCCATATTCAGCAGCATGTTGCTCTGCTTTGTTAAAGCTGCGGTTCCAGACATAGACCGTATCAAACTGCTTGGGTAAATGTGCAGCCATACGAAAACCCATTGCACCTAGGCCGATAAATGCCACTGACTGAATCATGCTGTACCCTCTGAATATGTTTAAAGCTATTTAATATTTTTTTCTGGTGCGGGGAATCTACACTAAACATCAAGACGTGTAGAGCGCTGCACCAGCCAGGTCGTCATTTTGGGCCAGAATGTATTTGCCGTTTTCTGGTTCGACATTAGTCCAAGATGACCACCCGGTATAAGAGTAAACGTCTTATCTTGGCTACTTGTCAATTCCATCAAAGGCTTAGCTGACTGTTCTGTGACAATCTGATCGGTTTGACCTGCACCTACCAACAGGGAGCAGCTGATATTTTTAAGATCAACGACACGGCTATCCAAAGTGATAGAACCCTGTTTTAAAGGATTTTGCAGCCATAAATGCAGCACCATGTCCTGATTAATCCCACCTGGATAATCAATCATCTTGTTCAGGAAATTCCCCATGGTGGCGTGTTCATAGACATCTTCGACATGATCCAGATTTAACAGAAACTGTTTCTGGCTTTTGAGCCAGCCAATCGGATCGAGTAATTTAAAGCCCAAGGCATTTACAATACCCGGCGTATGAATATATTGCTTTGGAATCAGTCCTTGATGAATGGCCTGTTGCAGATTTTTGTTTTTAGAAATCAGTTTATTGGTCGTAGAAAAAAGTTTACCGACACGTCCTGACGCATAACTGTCGATAGGACTGCCGACTACGATCAGATTCTTGACATGTTCAGGTGAATGCAGGGCAGTATAGAGCGTGACAAACACGCCCGCCATACTCCAGCCGTGCAGGGAAATAAACTGACTGCCTGAATGCTTGCAAATGGTTTCAATGGATTGAGGAATGGCTGCATCGATAAAAGATAAAAAATTCAGGTGGCGGTGCTTAAAGTTAAAGCGTTTCCATTCCACCAGATAGACATCAAAACCGCTATGCTGAAAATGCTTGACCAGAGAGCGATAAGGATACAGATCATAGATATCCATATTAATGGCCAAGGGTGCGATGAAAACTAGCGGTTCCTTATATTTTTTTTCGGGTGAAGCGTAATAGCGAATCTTGCAAAACTCGGTGCCGGCAATATATTCAAAAGGGGTTTTTTGCGACAGGATCAGTGAGGAGGCATTAAACACCCGGGTACTGAGGTGTTTCAATTTTTTTTGCTGGCGCTGAAAGTTTTGTTTTAACTGAATCATGTAAATAAAATATCCGTATCCGCGGGAGGATTGATCGAAGTCTAAGCAATAATCGCTTATTATGCCTTGACCTGAAATAGCTTAGGCGCTCAAAATGTTGGCAAATTTTTACAAAAGGCAGCCCGAGGGCTGAGGTAAAGCGATGAGCCAGCAAGACGATATTTCTTATCAATTAGAAACTTTAGCCATTCGTACCGGTCATACCCGCACTTTTGAAGGTGAGCATGGCGAACCGATTTTTCTAACATCGTCCTTTGTTTATGAAAATGCTGCAGAAGCCGCAGCCAAATTTTCAGGCCAAGAACCGGGCAATATCTATTCTCGCTTTACCAATCCGACCGTTGCCATTTTTGAAAAGCGTCTGGCTGCACTTGAAGGGGCTGAGCGCGCCGTCGCCACCAGTTCGGGTATGGCAGCCATTATGGCAGTAATGATGGCATTCTTAAAAGCAGGCGATCATGTGATCTGTTCACGTGCAGTCTTCGGTTCTACGGTTTCCATGTTTGAAAAATATGTCGCAAAATTTGGCGTCAGCGTTGATTTCGTCGATCTGACCGATCTTGATGCATGGAAAAATGCCATTAAGCCTGAAACCAAAATTCTCTTTGTTGAATCGCCATCGAATCCTTTAGCAGAAGTAGCCGATATACAGGGACTCGCCGATATTGCGCATGCCAATGATGCTTTACTGGCGATTGATAACAGCTTCTGTACACCGGTGTTACAACAACCACTCAAATTTGGTGCAGACCTGGTGGTGTACTCTGCGACTAAATATCTGGATGGTCAGGGCCGCGCCTTGGGTGGTGCTGTTGTCGGTAATCATAAGCTGCTTGAAGAAATTTTTGGCTACGTGCGTACCACAGGCCCGTCAATGAGCCCATTCAATGCCTGGGTGTTCCTAAAAGGCTTGGAAACACTACGTTTGCGTATGCGTGAACATTCAGCAAGTGCACAGCAACTGGCTGAATTTTTGAATCAGCATCCAAAAGTGGAAAAAGTATATTATGCGGGCCTGCCTGAGCATGTCGGTCATGAACTGGCAGCCAAACAGCAGAGCGGTTTTGGCGGTATTGTGTCTTTTGAAGTGAAAGGTGGCCGTGAGGAAGCATGGACTGTCATTGACAATACTCAGTTTATCTCGATTACCGGTAATCTGGGCGATGTGAAATCGACCATTACCCATCCGGCAACCACGACACACGGTAAATTGTCGCCTGAAGCCAAAGAAGCTGCTGGTATTCGCGAAGGTTTGATTCGCGTATCTGTTGGCTTGGAAGAGATTGGTGATATTATCCAGGATATTAGTCGCGGTTTAGACCTGATTTAATTTTATAAATTCATGTTCGGAGATATTTATGAACATTAACATGTTGATGCAGCAAGCTCAGCGCATGCAGAAAGAAGTTGAAAACAACGTAAAAAAAGCCAAAGAAGAGCTTGCGCAGACTGAAGTGCATGCCGAGGCGGGTGGCGGTCTGGTGAAAGTGACCATGACTTGCCGTAACGTGGTGAAGCGTATCGAAATCAATCCTGAATTACTTCAGGATGATCCAGATATGATCGAAGACCTGATTGCAGCGGCAATGAATGATGCAGCACGTCAGGCAGAAGTGGTATCTGACGAAAGAATGAAAGCAGCGAACTCAGGCATGGGTTTACCGCCTGGTCTTGCAGGTATGTTCTAAGGAAGAATGCGCAATGTTTAGTGATCGTTTTGATCAACTCGTTCAAGCATTACGCATTTTGCCAAGCGTTGGGCCAAAATCGGCTCAACGTATGGCATTGCATATGATCATGAAAAATCGTGAGGGTGCTATTGGTCTGGCACATGCGCTGACTGAGGCAACCAATCACATTCATGAATGTTCAGTCTGTCATTCTCTGACCGAAGACGAAGTCTGCAATATTTGCAGCTCTCTGGATCGTGATGATGAACTGCTCTGTGTAGTGGAATCACCTGCAGATGTCATGGCGATTGAGCAAAGTGGTAGTTTCAGAGGTAAATATCATGTATTGGGCGGACATTTATCGCCACTGGATGGTATTGGTCCCGAAGAAATCGGTATTCCGTACTTATTGCATCGTTTGGCCAATGGTCAGGTGAAAGAAGTGATTCTGGCAACCAATGCCACGGTAGAAGGTCAGGCTACGGCGCATTATCTGGTTGAGGCCAGTAAGCATTTGCCGATCCAGATGACCCGAATTGCCCAGGGCGTACCACAAGGTGGTGAGCTGGAATATGTCGACAGTCATACCTTGAGTCAGGCAGTACATAACCGGATGCGCATGAAGTAAGCTAAGCTTAAATATCTTGTTAGTTTTAATATAAAAAAGATATTAATTAGAATATAAAACCGGATAAGTAAGCGCCGTTTTTTAGGAAATAGGGCAGAATTGACGTTATTTTTTATACAAAAATTCTATAGATCAGTTAATATGGATCTATCGAGAATCTAATCTTAGACTCAGTTCTATGTTTCAATTTATTCAACATCAAAACGACTTAAATCAAGTGCTGAACCTCATGGATCAGAGTTCTGTATATGGACTTGATACCGAGTTTATCAAGGTCGATACCTTGTGGCCTAAGCTGGGTGTTTTTCAGATTAACGTAGACAACAAGGTCTATTTGTTGGATGGAACCACGCTGGATCTGACTGAGTTCCTCAATAAAATTTTTAACGCACAGCAGAATATTTTTCATGCCTGTAGTGAAGATATCGACCTGATCTATCACTATACCCAGAAGAAATCGCTGAGTAATGTGTTTGATACCCAGGTCGGCATGTCATTTTTGGGGCATGGTCTGCAAGTCAGCTATCAAAATGCGCTGAAGCAGATGCTGGAAGTCGATATCGAAAAAGACCAGACCCGTTCTGACTGGCTGGCGCGTCCACTCAGTTCCGAACAGTTGCTGTATGCTGCCAATGATGTGCATTATCTGGTACAACTGTCAGAGAAAATCAAACAGGATCTGGATGCGAAAGATCTACTGGATTTTGCTTTGCAAGATTGCCGTTTTCTGACTCAGGAAATTGGCGAAGATACCCCAACTGCCTTGTTGTATCAGGATGTCGGCAATTACCGACATTCACGCCGTCAGCTGATGCAATTGCAGCAATTGATGGTTTGGCGTGATCAGATTGCCAAGGCACTAAATCAACCGCGCAGTTTCATTTTAAAAAATGCCAGCATGATTGATCTGGTGGAAAAGTTCCCGCGCAATAATTTCCAGCTGAGTCATGTGAAAGACATTCGTTCGAATGTGGTTCGTGAGCATGGCAAAACCATTTTAGATTTACTGAAATTCCTGCCGGAGCCGGCAAATTGGCCTTTACGTCTGGCACGTCCAATTCGCCATTCTTCCAAAGATATTGGCGAAAAAATTGACTCAATTATTCAGAACGTCGTCAATGAAACCTCAATTCCTAAAGAAGTCCTGATGCGCAAGAAATGGCTGAATGCTTTGTATCAGCATGTAGTCTTTCATAAGGATGAGCAGGATCTGCCGGATTATCTGCTCGGTTGGCGCTATGAGTTATTAACTCAGCCACTGATTCAGGTATTGCATCAGGATGAATCTTATCTGTCTACCCAGATGAAAGTTAGCGAGTGATTGGCTACAGGAATGGTTAAAGAAAAAGCAATTATACAAAATCACGACTGATGCATGAGACGTGGCTAATGTTTCTGTCTTTTTTTTGATGTATCCTTGCAGTTGTTTTTCCAGAAAAGTCGTTTGAAATATGCAAGTGTCTATCTACAAATCCAGCAAAAAAAGTGAAATGTATCTGTATGTGGCGCGTCCTGCGAATGAAAGCGAAGCTGAAACATTCGAGCCTTTAAGTGTATTAACTGAAGCAGTACAGGCAGCATTTGGACGTGCGACTTTTGTCATGCATCTTGAATTAAGTGAATCACGTAAACTGGCACGTGCCAATGTCTTGCATGTTATGGATTCTATTGAAACTCGCGGTTTCTTCCTGCAAATGCCGCCAGAAGGCTTGATTGATCCAAATGCTGTGGCACCAGAAGGTTTACGCGGTGCTTAATGTTAATTCAGGAGTTGTGAAATGAATGGTTATGTGGCTGTATTAGACTCAATTCCTGAACAGAGCATTGCCGTTGCAGTTTATCTGCTCGGCAGCCTGATTGCTTTATGGTGCTGGTATAGCGTAACCAAGCGTCTGCCTAAACCTATGGGCGGTTTTTTGTGGATTGTGGCCTTTGCCATTCTGTTGACACCGACGGTATCCGAGGGGGCGAATGCATCCATTGCACCCGCGATTTTCGGTCTGTTATTTGGGATGCTGACCAAAGAGCAATCCCTGGTTTGGATTAATGCGTCACTTATTTTATTTGTCATTGGGATTGGATCTGTGATTGGCTATTGCTGGTCGACCTATGTGTCGAACAAAAGCAATATTCGTGTTCACGAGAAAAGTTCACCGCTGTAAGTAAAAAATAAGGTTCAATCATGTCTGCTGATATTCAACAATTTTCAGGTACCGATCAGTACATTGCGACTGACAGTTTAAAACTTGCGGTGAAAGCTGCACGCAGTTTGCAAAAACCGTTGCTGGTCAAAGGTGAGCCGGGTACAGGTAAGACTTTGCTGGCCGAGCAAGTCGCAGAAAGTCTGGGTTTGAAGTTGATCACCTGGCACATCAAGTCCACTACCAAAGCACAACAAGGCCTGTATGAATACGATGCCGTATCCCGCTTGCGCGATAGTCAGTTGGGTGATGACCGTGTCTATGACATCAAGAACTACATCAAGCCGGGTAAATTATGGGAAGCGTTTACCAGTGAAGAGCGCTGTGTCCTGTTGATTGATGAAATTGATAAGGCAGACATCGAGTTTCCAAATGACTTGCTGCATGAACTCGATAAAATGTCATTCTATGTGTACGAGACTGGCGAGACCATTACGGCAACTCAGCGCCCAATCGTGATCATTACCTCAAATAATGAAAAAGAATTGCCAGATGCTTTCCTGCGTCGTTGCTTCTTCCATTACATCGAATTCCCGGATGAAGCCACCATGCGTGAAATCATCGATGTGCATTTTGCCAATATCTCGACCACACTGGTGAATGAAGCCTTACAGGTTTTCTTTAAATTGCGCCAGATTCCGGGTTTAAAAAAACCACCTTCAACTTCTGAACTGATCGACTGGCTCAGCTTGCTGATGGCAGATGATATGCCGGAAGATATTCTGCGCAATACTGATAAATCCAAAGCAATTCCGCCCCTGTACGGCGCATTAATCAAGAATGAGCAAGATGTGCAGTTGCTCGAACGTCTAGCATTTATGTCACGTCGTTAAGGGAGAAACACGCATGTTTGTGCGACTGTTTTATACCTTACGCAAATACGGCGTGCCGGTATCGACCCGCGAACTGATTGACCTCAATCAGGCAGTTGCCGCAGGACTGGTCTTTGCCGATCAGGACGAGTTCTATCAGCTTGCCAAAACTATAATGGTCAAGGACGAGCGCTATTTCGACAAGTTCGATCGCGCCATGAAAGACTATTTTGATGGTATCGCGACCTTTGATCTGGATGAGCTGCTAAATCAGGTGCATAAGCTGCCCAAAGACTGGTTTGATCTGGAGTTGCTGGAAAAGCATTTGACCCCGGAGCAGCGCGAAGAGCTGAAAAAAGCCGGATCGCTGGAAGAACTGATGAAAATGCTGGAAGAGCGCCTGCGCGAACAGCATAAAAAACATCAGGGTGGTAACAAGATGATTGGTACCGGTGGGACTTCACCCTTTGGTGCTTATGGCGATCATCCTGAAGGTGTGCGTATTGGCGGGCCGGGGCGTAAGCGTTCTGCGGTGAAAGTCTGGGAGCAGCGTCAATACCGCAATCTGGACGATGAGCAGATTTTGGGTAGCCGCCAGATGCAGATGGCATTGCGCCGTTTGCGTAAGTTTGCCCGTCAGGGTGCAGCCGAAGAACTGGATATTGATGGTACGATTCGTGAAACGGCTAAGCAGGGTATTCTGGATGTACAATTGGTACCGGAGCGCCGTAACCGTATTAAAGTACTAATGCTGTTTGATATTGGCGGATCGATGGATGCACATATCGCTCAGTGTGAAAAACTGTTTAGCGCCGCCAAAACCGAATTTAAGACTCTGGAATATTTCTATTTCCATAACTGTCTGTACGACTATGTCTGGAAAGATAATGTCCGTCGTTCCAGCTCGCGCATGAATACTTGGGATCTGTTCAATACCTATGGACGGGATTACCGGGTGATTGTAGTGGGTGATGCCAGCATGGCACCCTATGAGTTGAACTCCGTCGGTGGTTCGGTCGAATACATGAATGATGAAGCAGGACAGGTCTGGTTACAGCGTCTGCGTCAGCATTTTGATAAAACCGCCTGGCTCAATCCTGAAGAAGAAAAATACTGGCATTACACGCATACTATTGGTCTGATTAAGCAAATCTTTGAAGATCATATGTTTCCAATGACCTTAAAAGGCATTGAGGATATGACCAAATATCTGGCGCGTTGATTCCATTTATCTATAAGTGACTTTATCTATAGTTATTAGTGCTTTAAAACGAATTATTCTAGTATAAAGTCACTTGTTATACCTTATTCCAATATTCAGGAATTATTATGGCTCATCAAATTAATGGTATTGCGTTGCCCAATGAAGAGGGTTTCTTTGGTCAATATGGCGGTCAGTTTATTCCACCCGATCTGAAACAGGCCATGGATGATATTAATGTGGCCTATCAGGAAATTCGTCAGACTGAAGAATTTCAGAATGAATTGAAAGACCTATTTGCTCATTATGTCGGTCGTCCAAGTCCACTATTTCATGCCAAACGTCTTTCTGAACAGCTCGGTGGAGCCCAGATTTATTTGAAACGTGAAGATCTGAACCATACTGGCGCGCACAAGATTAATCATTGTCTGGGTGAAGCTTTACTTGCGAAATATATGGGCAAGACCAAAGTCATTGCAGAAACCGGTGCCGGCCAGCATGGTGTTGCTTTGGCAACTGCATGTGCCTTGGTGGGTATCCCATGTGAAATTCATATGGGGCAAGTAGATATTGAAAAAGAGCATCCAAACGTCGTCAAGATGAAAATTCTGGGTGCCAAGCTGATTTCTGTGACTCGCGGTACAGCCACACTCAAAGATGCAGTCGACAGTGCTTTTGAAGAATATTTAAAAGACCCGAAAAACTACATCTATGCCATTGGTTCGGTAGTCGGGCCGCACCCATTCCCGATGATGGTACGTGATTTCCAGTCGATTATTGGTGATGAGATTAAAGTTCAGGCCAATGAGCGTTTTGGTGCAAATCCTGACTATATTGTTGCCTGTGTCGGTGGGGGTTCCAATGCAGTTGGCGCATTCACTGCATTTTTAAATGAACCAGATGTGAAACTGGTTGGCGTTGAGCCGGCAGGTCATGGTTTAGATACCGATATGCATTCAGCTACTTTGACCTTAGGTAAACCGAGCCAGTTACATGGTATGGCCTGTTATGTGCTAGAAGATGAACAGGGCGAGCCATTGCCAGTGCATTCAATTGCTTCTGGTCTGGATTATCCGGGTGTGGGGCCGCAGCATAGCTTGCTGAAAGATTTGGGCCGGGTAGAGTACACTACAGCAACTGATCAGGAATGTCTGGATGCATTCATGACACTGTCACGCGTAGAAGGCATTGTACCTGCATTAGAAAGTTCGCATGCGGTGGCTTGGGCCATTCGTGAAGCAGGGAAACTGCCAAAAGATACCAAGATTGTAGTGAACTTATCGGGTCGTGGTGATAAAGACTCAGATTACGTCGCAGAAAAATTAGGTCTAAACTGATTTTATTCAGAATGTTCATATAAAAAATCCCGGTACACATACCGGGATTTTTTATGGATCAGATATAAAACTTTATCTTGGTGTCACTTAAGTGATCTTCAAATGCCTTAGAGAAAGCTAGATGATGTTTTAACCTGAGATATATTGCTGTAACTGTTCAATCAATTTGCGTTGGTCATCCATGGCCGCTTTGACCAAATCCCCAATTGAAATCAGACCGATCAGTTTTTCATGTTCGACCACGGGTAAGTGGCGTAGGTGGCGTTCAGTCATCAAAGATAAACAGTCTTCTACGCTAGTAGCTGTATTTACGGTAATCACTTTAGAGGTCATGATCTCATTAACAGTGGTGTCGAATGAGGTTCTTTGCATCAGGGCGATCTTACGCGTGTAATCCCGCTCTGACAAAATCCCCACCACATTGTCTTCATGGGTTACCACAAGCGCCCCGATTCCTTTATCCGCCATCAAGGTGATGGCTTCTAAAACAGTAGAATCTGGACGGATGGTATAAATAGCTTGATGCATTTTTTCACTGAGCACCTGTGCCACATTGGTCATGCTTAATCATCCTTATTGGTTAATTTATTATTAATCCTAGAGTATGTATTCAACCTGAACATCTCTAAGTGTTTAGGTTTTAGTCTTTATAAATAGCATGTTATTTAAGCAATGTGCAGTCTTTGTTGCGAAAAAAACAGATGACGCATCTGTGCAGCAGTCAGTTTGAGTTTGGTTCCATTGGTGTTGAACAGGGCTGGCGTAACATTCAGTCGCGACAGGGTCGGCAATAATGCATTTTCAAAATCTTCAGAATTGATTTTACGCGGGATGTAATCCGGCCAATGCTGCTGGGCATAATTTTTAGCATCCAGCGGATTGAGCCAGAATGGGAAGATGCAGTCTTCCTGGTCACGCATCATCGCCCAGCCTTGGTGATATGCGCCCCATAGCTCGCCACAATTCATCAAAGATTTAAGCATCGTGATCT
This sequence comes from Acinetobacter lwoffii, assembly GCF_024129355.1. GTDB lineage: Bacteria > Pseudomonadota > Gammaproteobacteria > Pseudomonadales > Moraxellaceae > Acinetobacter > Acinetobacter lwoffii_I. The sequence goes on from NZ_JAMXXP010000032.1 coordinate 26,477, forward strand.
TTAACAGAAAGTTTTTGCAGATCGGATCAAATTGAATAATTTTTCGTGGTTTCATTAGAATAAAGTGCTATTGGAGTTCAGGCTCTATTCTAGAAACTTTATATGAAATTACTGTTTCAGCTTTGCAAGGATTCGTAAGAAAATATGTATTGATTGCTACTTATTGAAAAAAGGGCATAAAAAAACGCCACCTAGGTGACGTTTCTTTATGCTTGCATGGTGGCCATGTTCTGCCAGTACTGGGCTTTGAGTGAATCTCGTTCTACACGGAAACCTTGATAATAAAGTTCTGCTAAAAAAAGCGCTGCTTTACCATGGCCAGCACGAGCGGCTTCTTCAAGCTGTTTTACTGCATCAGCAAAGTTCATTTGAGATTGAATGGTATTCACGGCATCTGCGTACAGATGTTCCAGATCGTGTTGAGAGAGTTGTTGTATCATATAAAAACTCCTTAATTTTAATTATGATTACAGGATAGACTATTTAGTCTAAATACAAATATAAATTAGTATTGTTAAACTAATATTACAAAATAATGGAAAAGTCAACTATTCGATTTTATTTGTTTACTTAAGTTATAGTTTAACTGATTAAACTATACACAACTATAAATATTATTAAGCTACATTGTAAATGGATAGCAAACAATAAGGAGAAGGCCATGATGACAAGAACTTTAGATGGTGTGAAATTTGATATGCCTCCGACTGCAGGTCAAATTATGGAACTTGCCGATTTGCATCGTAAAAAACTCGATCAAGCTATATTCAGTAAACATACCCATCTGGGTGATTATGGACTGGCACAACGTAAAGAAGTCTACGACTTTACCCGTGCGCTGGATGAAAACCAGCGTGAGCAGTTTTATAAGCTTTATAATGGTGAGCTGGTCCGCATTGCAGATGAGGATCGTCTGCATCCGCCTGAAGCAGAAGCGGGTTTAAGTAAATTTGCAATTGCACTGGTATTGCTTGTTGTTGCATTGGTGCTGTATTCAACAATTATTACCAGAATCATGAATTAGTCCTCGAAATAGCAGGATTCAGCTCTTATGAATATTCAGTGCGCTGACTTGAACTTATGTAACTGCGACCATACACTACCTCTAACCTGAGGTAGTGTATGTCTATAGATACAGAAAAACTAAGCCAATTTTTCAGCAGAATCAAACTGGAACAGATTTATAACAGTGTGGTTATTTTTATTATTGCGATCATTCTACTTTTAGCCGCATTTGCTCTATATCGTCCGTTGAGCATTGCTCAAGTCACCCAGATTCAGCAACTGTCTAAACAGCAAAACCTTCCCCAAACTCAGGATATGGCACTCGCTTTATTAGAGCAGCAGCATATCCGTCGTGGGCAATATCTTAAATTGATGCAGGCTTATCAGCAGGAATCACTTCGGGCACGTCAGCTTCCGCCGGTCTCTGTGGAGATGCCTTAGGCATAGGGTTTGTTGGTAAGTAATAATTGGCATCCATTAAATTTCGCTCCAAACGCATTTTCAAGGCATTTTGATCCAGTTCTTTATTGACAACGACCAGGGTTAAGCGATCAGGATGAAAATGCTTGCGCACTGCATTTTGTACATCTGCCGCTGTGATTTTAGCCAAGCGTTCTGGATAACTGGATAAATAATCAGTTTGCTCACTATAAAAACCCATATTGCCTAGCTGGGCATTAATGGTGGCATTACTGCTGTAATTATTAGGAAAAGCACGTAACATGCCTGCTTTGGTTTCTTCCAGACGCTGAGTATCAATAGGTTGACTGACAAAGTTGATAAATGCTTGATGTGCGACCTGAATGCTATCTAGCAGTTGATCCTGACGCGTGGAATACTTAAAGCTGAATACGCCCGGTGCCTGACTAAAGCTCAACGAACTATAAGCGCCATAAGTAAAACCACGTTTCACCCGCAGTTCCTGCATCAATACCGCATTAAATCCGCTACCGCCAAACATGCGATTGGCGACCTCTAAAGCCAGTTTATCTTCAGTAAAGCGAGTTGGGCCTAAATGCCCAAAGGTGACATGCGCCTGAGACGAGTTATAGGGTAGATGTACCACTTCAAAACCAGATTGAGTTTCAGGTTGTGGCAATCGCACTGCTTTTTGCCCTTGGGGTAAATTACCGGCAATGCGTTCAGACAGTTCCAGTGCTTGTTTCGGGCTGAGTTTTCCAGTAATGGAAATATTCATATTTTGCGCCACCAAAAACTGATCACGAAATTTTTTCAATAATTCTGCGTTAATTTTCTTGGTACTGCCTTGGGTGCCGCTGATTGGTTCTGCATAAGGGTGCTGACCATATAAAGCGCGATAAAAACGGATATCCATCAGTCGGCTTGGGTTTTCCTGCAGCTGTTTTTGTCCCACTTGGGTATTGCTTAAAGCCAGATTAATGCTGGACGGTTTAAATGACGCATTCTTAAGAACCTCCATCAGCATGCTCAATGCGGGTTCCAGTTTTTCCGGGTCTGAAAGCGTACGCAGACGGACCACAAACATGTCCCGATAGGCTTGTACGCTGAATTGTGCTCCGGTTTGGTCAAAAACTTCCGCCACCTGATTGGCGCTATATTTGTCGGTTCCTTCACGCATCAACTTGGCTGCCATATTGGATAGGCCATATAGACCTTTGGTAATTTCCTGATCACGGGCCGAACCGGCATTAAAGGTCAGCTGGATATCTACCATGGGAAGATCCTGCGTTTCAACGAACAGTGTACGTACCTTATAGCGATTGTTCAGGTCATGAATATAAGGCGCCTGAAATTCTCGTTGCTGATTAATATTTTTTAAACTTTGCAGTAAAGGGATAGACTGTAACTGACTGGGGTTGTCATTTTGGTCAGGTTGAGGGTTAAGATAGTTTTCTGCATGGGTAGCCGAGCTAAGACTTAAAGTTGAAATAAGCAAAAATGGACGAAGCTGAAGCATTATAATCCCCGTTGCTGGGTGTTTTGTTCGGGTGAGAGATAAAGCGTGCTGAGATTCTCACGCACAAAATAGGCGTTGGCGACGCGCTGGATATCCTGAACACTGACACTTTCAAAGTGTTTCGGTAATTCATACATCAGGCGATAACTCAAGCCATTGACCTCTAGATTTCCAATCATTTTGGCTTGTCCGGCAATATCATCCTGGCTATAGATCAAATTGGAAATAAAGCGGGTACTGATACGATCCACTTCCTGTTGGGTCATCGCTGTAGTTTTAAGTAAATCCACTTCATCCTGAATTGCTTGTTGTGCTTCTTGCAAAGAGATGCCCGGCGCAGGTAAGGCAGAAATACCAAACAGGCTGTCGCCGCGATTATAGGGATCATAAGAAACGCTGACAGAGGTCAGAATTTTACGATCACGTACCAATCGGTCTTGCAGGCGCGAAGAAATGCCACTGTCCAAAAGACTGCGAATAATGGTCAAGGCATAAGCATCTTGGGGGTTTTTGGCAGTGCCAAGGGATTTTACATTCCAGGTCATGTACAGATTGGGCACCTGAACATTGCTATTGATCTCCATATGGCGATAACCCAAACGCTCAAACTCCAGTACGTCATTGCGCGCCGGTGTTGGACGTGCGGGAATGTCAGCAAAATATTTTTGTACCTGAGCCAAAGCAGCTTCAGATTCTACATTCCCCACAATCACCAGAATGGCATTATTCGGACTGTACCAATCCCGGTACCATTTTTTGACATCATTCAACTGAATATTATTCAGAGTTTTCATGTGTCCAATCACCGGCTGGCGATAATGACTGGTCGGATAACTGACCCATTTAAACCGTTCAAATGCTTGCGCCCGCGGATTGTCATCGGTACGCTGGCGCCGTTCTTCCATGACGACTTTAATTTCTGGCTCGAAGTCCTGCTGCCGCAATAATAAATTGCTCATACGGTCAGACTCAAGTTCCAGCGCCATAGGAAAATAGGCCTTAGGATACAGCTGATAATAATTGGTGTAATTGGTAAAGGTAGCCGCATTGATACTGCCGCCATAAATCCGGCTCAGACGGGTAAATTCGTCATTTGGCACTTTATGAGTGCCTTTGAACATCATATGTTCAAGCGCATGTGATACCCCCAGAATATTTCCAGATTCATCGCTGCTGCCGACTTTGTACCAAATCTGTGTCATTACCATGGGCGCACGATGGTCTTCCCGAATGATGACTTTTAAACCGTTACTTAAAGTGGTTTCAAAAGTAGTCCGTGACAATTCGATTCGGGTTTGTGCCTGGGCCGGGCCAAAGCTCAGACTAAACAATACCGCTGCACCGAGTGGATAAAGCGTCTGTTTGATCATTTGCGAGAAAGAGGAGATAGTCGAAAAGGTGATGAACACTAGATCTCCTGAAATAGGCATTTGTATTTAGAGTTATTTTTAATAAATGTGTGCTTGAAAGCAACCGAGAGCTGTAGCTTTTTGGTATGTTTGTCCAGCATTTGCATTGCTAGCTGCAAAGCAGGCAAGTTATGGTAGAATCTGGGTTTTTAACGCAATGCTTTTCAAGGATTCGGCATGCAACAGCAATCTAATGGGCAAAACAAATTTTTGATTGATGCTGATATCGGAGATGATGATGTCACATTACCGAGCTTACCTGCGGTCAATGTGCCTATCGTAGAAACGCCAAGCGAAACAGCTGTAGTTTCTGCACCTGTCGAAACAGAAACTGAAAATGAAGATTCTGCGGCGAAAGGTGGCTTCTTTAGCCGTATGAAAGTGGGTTTAACCAAAACCCGTAAAAACCTTGCCGATGGGATGGTAAATATCCTGATCGGTGGTAAAGAAATTGATGATGAATTATTAGAAGAAGTCGAAGAGCAGCTTCTGGTGGCCGATATCGGTGTGGAAGCCACCAAGACCATTATCGCTAACCTGACTGAACGTACGGCACGTGGTGATTTGATCTATTCGCATTCACTCTATAAAGCGCTTCAGGAAGAACTGGTGGCTTTATTGGCACCACGGGTAAAACCGCTGCATATTGATCCGAATAAATCGCCTTATGTGATTCTGGTAGTTGGTGTGAATGGTGTCGGTAAAACGACTACCATTGGCAAGTTGGCAAAGCGCTTGCAAGGTGAAGGCAAGACCGTCATGTTGGCAGCAGGCGATACTTTCCGTGCGGCTGCAACTGAACAGCTCCAGATCTGGGGTGAGCGTAATAATATTGCGGTTGTTGCTCAGGGTCATGGTGCTGACTCAGCTTCAGTGATTTTCGATGCTTTTGAAAGTGCGCGTGCCAAAGGTGTGGATGTATTGATTGCAGACACAGCGGGCCGTTTGCATAACAAAGGTCATTTGATGCAGGAATTGACTAAAGTAAAACGTGTAATGCAGAAAATTGATGCCACTGCACCTCATGAAGTGATGTTGGTGGTCGATGCCGGTACTGGTCAGAATGCTATTAATCAGGTCGAGATGTTTGATGAGGCGGTAGGCTTGACGGGCTTAACTATTACCAAACTTGATGGTACTGCCAAAGGTGGGGTACTGTTTAATATCGCCAGTCGTACTCATGTGCCGATTCGCTTTATTGGTGTGGGTGAAAAAATTGATGACTTGCGTCCATTCTCTGCCAAATCTTTTGTTGCTGCATTATTTGAAACTGAAAAATAAATAATGCGCAATGCTTCACACAAACTCCGCCAAGTGCGGAGTTTGTTGTTTTTGGCTGGTTTGAGTGTTGTAAAAATCAACAGCAAAACCACCACTAAATCTGCCTATCTTAATAAAGGCCTTATAATTGTAGGGGATTCTCTAAGCTGATTTGGCTTGTTTGTTGTGGGGTAGAAAATGGCATTGCTAAATAAGATTGGTCAGGTATTAACAAGCGATATAACCAAGGATTTTAAATTTTCAAGAAAAAATAAACTGAATGATGATTTAGAACTGACTTTTGTCGATCAATTGAAAAAGCGCCGTAGTATCGATCAACTCGGTAAGCGGGTACATTATAGTCAGGCTTATCTTGGCGAAATCATTCAGGAAGCAGTGCGGAGTTGTCCTTCGGCTTATGATTCTCAAACTACGCGCATTGTGGTGTTATTTGCAGATTCTCATCATCAATTCTGGGAAATTGTGAAACAGGTGCAGCGTCAGTATATGCCGGCACATATTTACGAAGGAATTGAAATCAAGTTGAATCAATGTGCTGCGGCCTATGGCACGGTTTTATTTTATGAAGATCAAGCCGTGATTCAACAATTACAAAAGAAAATGCCATTAAATAGTGAGGATTTTCCAGCATGGTCGGAACAAACTTCCGGTATGGCGCAATTTGCCGTATGGACGACGCTGGCAGATTCTGGCTTAGGGGCATCCTTACAGCACTATAATCCACTGATTGATGAAAGGGTCGCAGAGCATTTTCAGATTGAAAAGAACTGGTTGTTACGCGCACAACTTTGCTTTGGGTCAATTGAACAAACAGTAGCAGAAAAATTACAAAAACCGGATCAGCATCGTTTCAAAGTATTTAATTAAAAGTTTATAGAACACTTTATATGTGACAGCATGGAAGCTGCGGATAAAATCAGATACAAATACGCTACTCAGATCTAAATCTGATTGTTCTATAAATAAAACACATTGTTATCGAAATGCACCTGTCTTGGGTGCTTAAAGCACGTAATATAACTTTATCGATTTTCAAATAATCAAAATATACAGAGGTGGGTTCATGGCATTTTTAGATCAAATCAAACAACGCCGTAGCATTTATTCAATTGGAAAAAATGTAGATCTGGATCAAGCAGAAATTGAGAAAATCATTAAAGATGCGGTGAAGCACAGTCCGTCATCTTTTAACTCGCAAACCTCGCGTGTGGTGATTTTATTTGGTCAATCACATGATACCTTCTGGCATATTGTACGTGAAACTTTACGTGACCTTGTTTCAGCAGATGCATTTGAATCAACCAATAGCAAGATCAATGCTTTTGCAGCAGGTTATGGAACCGCTCTGTTTTATGAAGATCAGAATGTGGTGAAGTCGATGCAAGAGCAGTTTGCACTCTATGCAGATAACTTCCCGGTCTGGTCTGAGCATTCTTCCGCTATTGCACAGTTTGCAACCTGGACCGCTTTGGCAGAAAAAAATATCGGTGCTTCATTGCAGCACTACAATCCAATTATTGATGAAGAAGTTGCACAAACTTTCGAGATTCCATCTCACTGGAAACTTCGTGCTCAACTGGTATTTGGTTCGATTGAAGCTCCTGCAGGTGAAAAAATCTTTATGGATGATGCAGAGCGCTTTAAGACTTTTGCATAAATGATTTTAGATCATAAAAAAAGAAGCATTTTGATGCTTCTTTTTTTATGTCTTAGAGTTGTATTTGGATATGATGGGGTATATTTAGCCAAATAAATGCTAAGAACACAGGCTGTATCACTCCAGCCTTTGTCATAAGATTGTCATTTAGACGCGGCATAGTGCGGCTAATTTTTAATAAACAACCAAAAATGAGTAAAGGATATGGATTTACGTATTGCGGCAACTGCAGCAGTGTTTCTGTTTAGCACATCAGTTTTTTCGGCAGTGACCGTCACAGTACCTGAAGAAATAAAAATTGTTGCCGTAAATGATCAGGAGGTGAACTCGGGTCTATTGCGTTCTAATCAGACTTATAGCTTGGATGCAGGTGTAAATGCGATCAGTGTACGCTATAACGAATTTTTCCAGCATTCAGACAATTCACATGACATTTTAAAGTCGGGTGTGGTTACGGTAAAAATACCCAGCCTTAAAGATGGCGAAACTTATCGTTTAGGACTCATTCAGGCGCCTAAAGATTTTGATGCAGCGCAAAAATATAAAGATCAGCCCATTATTGGTCTATATGATGCGAAAAATCAGCTCTTAGTCCAGCAGGCGGGCACTAAAGATGCAGCGAAACCATGGTTTGGAAATCGCGTGTTGACTAAAAAATTAGATATGACGACTCAAGTTGCGACACCAGTTCATCAACCGGCAGCTGTATATACTCAGTCAGCAGACCAGAATGATCAGCAGCTGATTCAATTATGGCAAAAGGCTTCTAAAGCTGAGCGTCAAAAATTTATGACTTGGCTGGCTGAGCAGGCAAATTAAAATATTTTGATGAAGAATCAAAAAGATCACCATTAGGGTGATCTTTTTTTATGAGATGAGGGCTGGAAAATTAACATTTGCTTAAACTTTTCATGCGGAATTAGCTAGAAAAACGCAAAAAAAGTGTTAAAAATAGCCTTTTAGATTAAAAAATAAACGTATGGTTGGTTTTTTTGGATATTTTTAAGAAAATCCCTTGCGCTCGTTTTGAAACTGTATAGAATACGCAGCACACCAACGCAATGCATGAAACAAAACGTTAAATGATTGGGTTGGAGCTTAAAACTGATGAGGTTTTAAGAAAGATCATTAAGAGATTATGAAGAACAACTTGTGTGGATTTTTACTGATTGATTGATCGAAATTATTTTCATTGATTGATGGTAGAAATTACTCGAAGTTTATTTGAGAAATATTTGTCAGAAAATTGATGAGCCAAGA
>NZ_JAMXXP010000033.1 GCF_024129355.1 Acinetobacter lwoffii
AAGCTTTATTTTCACCCGATAAAATACCCATAAAACAAGAGGAAGCTCAAATGAGCTTCCTCTTGTGAAAAATTGTGGGACAGCAATGGGCATTGACCTCGCTTTTTTATGCATAGACTGAATCTGGATCAGTGGCCATGTGCTGCATTTGAGCTGTGCTCGGCATTATCCATATTGGCATGTTCTTCAGCTGACATATTGTGTTCAGCGGCTGTCGTACCTGGATGAGCAGTATTGGCAGCTTCACGTGCTTCACGATCTGCTTGCGCTTTGGCAATGGCTTCTGGAGACATCGTCGGTGCATTTTTAAAAGCGTGTTGCTGGGTAGTTTGTTTATTTTGCTGGCTTGGCATGTAATCCGGTTCATTACTTATCGCGAGCCAAAAAATAAGCATGAATAATCCACCTAAAATACAGAAGATGATAAGTGCTTTCCAGCCCCAAGGAGATTTTTCAGGTGAACTGTGATCAGTCATAGGTCTTACCCACGTGGATATCAAACTTATGTAACTTTATAACATAAATTGATCAAAAAGCAGATCGAAATCTGTCATCAGATGAGTCTATCCAGTGCATTAAGCAAATCCAGAAGATAAAAAAGAGGAAACACGTTCCTCTTTTATTTAAGTGCCTAAGTTATTGAATCGGCTGGGCGTGTGCTGCGCGATCTTTGAGGAGTTGTGGGGCTTTGAAGCGTTCGCCATATTTATTTTCAAGTACTTTGGCACGGGTCACGGCTTTGGCTAAACCATACTGATTCAGGAATTGTACTGCACCGCCCGTCCAGGCGGCAAAGCCAATACCAAAAATGGAACCGACATTGGCATCAACGACAGATTCCAGGACACCTTCTTCCAGACAGCGAACCGTATCCAGTGCCTGTACAAACAGGAAGCGGTCAATCATTTCCTGTTCAGAAATATCGTTGTCTTTTTTCCAGTAGCTGAGACCAGACCAGAGCTGCTTTTTGGCATCGGCCGGATAATCATAAAAACCTTGGCCGGCAGCCTTACCTTTACGGTTAAATTCGTGAATCATGCTGTGAATCACCTCATCCGCAGGTGATTTAGTGATGGTCTGACCTTGTGCTTCTAAAGCTTTATATCTTTCATTGGCCACATGTTCAGACAAGGTCAAGGACACTTCATCCTGAATCGCCAACGGACCCATCGGCATACCGGCTTTGAGTGCAGCCATTTCAATTCGCGCCGGATGTACACCTTCTGCCAGCAGGCGTAAACCTTCCTGCACAAAGGTACCAAACACGCGGCTAGTAAAGAAACCACGGCTGTCATTCACCACAATCGGTAATTTGCCAATTTGCTGCACGAAATCGAAAGCTTTGGCCAGCGTTTCTGGCGAGGTATTTTTACCTTTGATAATTTCCACTAGCTGCATTTTATCGACCGGACTGAAGAAATGCAGGCCGATAAAGTTCTGATCATTTTTTGAAGCCTGGGCTAATTCTGTGATCGGCAGGGTCGAGGTATTCGAAGCCATTACGCCGTTGCTGGCAAGATATTGTTCTGCCTCTTGTGTAACTTGAGCCTTGAGCGTGGGATTCTCAAATACGGCTTCAATGATCAGGTCGCAACCGGCTAGATCTGCATTAGATGCAGTTGTTTGAATCAGGCTTAAAACCTGATCTCGTTTCTCGGCTGATAAACGCCCTTGAGCGAATTTTTTATCCAGCAGTTTCTGGCTATAGGCTTTGCCTTTTTCAGCTGCTTCGATTGAAATATCTTTTAATACTACAGGAATGCCTTTGCTGGCAGTGGCATAGGCGATCCCAGCACCCATCATACCCGCACCTAGAATACCGACTTTAGTGGCTTTCCACCTTTCAAGACCTTGAGGGCGACTGGCGCCGGACTTGATTGCATTCAGACCATGCCAGAAGGTGCCAATCATATTTTTAGAAATTTGACCGGTCGCCAAATAAGTAAAGTAACGCGATTCAATGGTCAGGGCAGTATCGACATCGACCTGTGCACCTTCTACCGCAGCCGACATGATCGCTTCAGGTGCAGGGTAGCAGCCTTTGGTTTTATCGCGCAGCATCGCCGGAGCAATTGCCAGCATCTGTGCAACTGCTGGTGTCGAAGGGCTACCACCCGGAATTTTATAGCCTTTTACATCGAATGGCTGCTGAGATTTTGGATTGGCTTTGATCCAGGCAATGGCCTTTTCTAGCAATTCATCTGTACTGTCTGCGACCTCATGAATCAACCCTAAAGATCTGGCTTTATCGACTCCAAACTGTTTGCCTTCCATCAATAAAGGAAGGGCATTTTGCAGACCGAGCAGGCGGATGCTACGGACGATACCACCGCCACCTGGTAATAAACCCAGTGTGACTTCAGGCAGGCCAAATTTGCTTTTAGGGTCATTCAGGGCAATACGATGATGGGCACACAAGGCAATTTCCCAGCCACCACCAAGCGCCGTACCATTCAAGGCAGCAACGACAGGAATACCGCAAGTTTCGATATAGCGTAGTTTGGCTTTCATCTCTTCAATCATATTGAAGAATTCAGTTGCATGTTCAGGAGTGGCTTGAATCAGTTCATCCAGATCACCACCAGCAAAGAAAGTTTTTTTCGCTGAACGGAAAATAATCCCGGCAATATCTTCATCTGCTTGTAACTGGGCAACGACTTCATCTAGTGCCGTGCGAAAGTCGGCATTCATGGTATTGGCAGACTGGTTTGGAGAATCAAACGTTAAAATAACAATATTATCTTCATTTTTTTGATATTGAATTGCGCTCATTATTTTTCTCCTTATACCAGTTCAATAATGGTTGCGATGCCCATACCGCCACCTACGCAAAGTGTAGCCAGACCCCGCTTTATGCCTTGGCGTTCTAACTCGTCCAATAACGTCCCTAAAATCATCGCACCAGTCGCACCGAGTGGATGTCCCATGGCAATTGCACCGCCGTTGACATTCACCTTGGCAGGATCAACCTTCATTTCATTGATAAAGCGCATCACCACGGCAGCAAAGGCTTCATTGACTTCAAACAGGTCAATATCATCAATTGTTAAACCGGCTTTCGCCAAGGCCTTACGAGCAGCCGGGGCAGGGCCGGTCAGCATAATGGTCGGATCTGCACCGACCAATGCCGTCGCCAGTACTTTGGCACGTGGCTTCAGACCTTGTTCTTTTACTGCTTGTTCCGATGCGATCAAAACCACAGCCGCACCATCGACAATGCCTGAGGAATTCCCGGCATGATGCACATGATTGACAGCACCGACTTCAGGATATTTTTGCAGGGCAATTGCATCAAAGCCCATTTGCCCCATAGTGGCGAAACTTGGATTGAGTTTGCCCAAGCCTTCTGCGGTCGTTGTCGGTTTGATAAATTCATCTTTGTCCAGAATCACCACACCGGCTTTGTCTTTTACCGGGATCACGGATGCATTGAAATAACCATTGGCTTGAGCGGCAGCTGCTTTCTTTTGTGATTGTTCGGCAAACTGATCTACATCTGCACGGCTATAACCGTCAATCGTGGCAATCAAGTCCGCGCCGATGCCTTGCGGAATAAAATCACAGGCCATATTGGTTTCAGGGTCCAGCGCCCAAGGGCCGCCGTCGGAACCCATCGGCACGCGGGACATGGATTCGACGCCGCCTGCAACAACCAGATCTTCCCAGCCAGAGCGGACTTTTTGAGCGGCCAGATTGACCGCTTCCAGACCGGAAGCACAAAAACGGTTGATTTGTATACCGGCCACATCATTGTCCCAGCCGGCAGCAATAGCAGCCGTTTTGGCAATATCGGCACCCTGATCACCAATCGGGGTGACGCAACCGAGCACGATATCATCCACTTTTGAGGTATCAAATTGATGACGAGCCTGAAGTTCGTTGAGTAAGCCAGTCAGTAATGAAATGGGTTTTACTTGATGTAAAGATCCATCTTTTTTGCCTTTTCCGCGTGGCGTACGAATGGCGTCAATAATATATGCCTCGCTCATAGCATGTCCCTTTTATTGATTTGATGAAAATTATTCTAATGACTCGAGTGTAATACTTAATTTTTGAAGTGCAATGACGAGAACGGGCCAGATCATTTGAGCGATTTAGCCAATTTTAGCTATAAAAAAGCCTAAGCTTTGGCTTAGGCGGAGAGAACTGGTTTTATTATTAAATGCTCTTTTGCGGCATCACTTGATTAATGATAGCCATGCAATTGACGATACAGACCCGGGGTTACACCGGTCCATTTCTTGAAGGCGCGGTGGAAAGTACTGGTTTCACTGAAACCGACCTGTTGTGCGACATCTTCAAGGGTCAGATCCGGATTAAGTAACAGGTGAATCGCGGCATCACGGCGCAAGGCATCTTTTACACCCTGATAGCTTTTGCCTTCGGCTGCCAGACGGCGACGCAAGGTTTGCGGTGATAGATATAACATCGACGCGACATCGTTTAATGTCGGCATTTCTTCCCCAATCTGGCTCTTCAGCACATCACGAATCCGTGAAGTCAGCGAGTTGGTGTTTTTGAATTTCACTAGCAATTGTGCCGGCGCAGCTTTCAAAAACTCTTCTAAGGTTTCTTCATTCTGACGAATTGGCAGGTCCAGATAGTCCGCAGCAAAAGTAATTTCGGTACGTGGCATATCGAACTGCATCACCGGCGCAAAGAACAGGGCATCATATTCATCGGCATGGGCTGGACGTGGATAGCTAAAATGCACGCGTTCCAGTGGCAGGCGACGTTCAATGAGCCAAGACGCCAAGCCATGCCAGATCATCAACATGCTTTCAGTAATAAAATGATCCGGATCCATTGCATTTGGAATGAGTGGAACAAGACGAGCTTCGTGTTTGTCACGCTCCAGGGTCACCGACCATTCATCACCAAAGAGTTTGTAGAACTGGGAAGAAAGTTCTAGTGCATCACCGAGGGTTTTGGCATGAATGATGAGCTGGCACATGATCGCAAAAGTACCCAACCGGCGTTGCTGTTTGTCAAAGCCGACATGCTCGTCCTGGGTCACCATCCACAGCATTTTAATAAAGCGGGTATATTGTTCAGGCGAAATACGCGCTTTGGGCTGATGCAGCAGTTCTGCTTCAATCCCGACGTGAGACAATAAAGTATCGACATCCATGCCCAGACGCTTAACGCCAGATAAGGCTGCATTGACGAAATGGATACTGATCGTATCGCGACTCATGTTTAATCCTTCAGTCTCTTTAATGTTCACTAATAATTGACCTAAATGACGAAAAATAATAAAGCAATGGCAATTTACAAGAACACCTTGCCATTTTCTTACATATTAGATTGCCGAAACTATCAAGGTAAATGGCTGAACATGACATTGTTTTTGTTCATTTATGTGCCTATGATGCTGAAAAAAGCAATATAAGTAGAGCAAATACTCCAATGTCATATGCATTAAAAGGATTGAAAATCCTCGATTTTTCTACACTTTTACCCGGCCCGTTTGCGACCTTATATCTGGCTGACCTCGGCGCCGAGGTTGTGCATATTGAATCACCGACCCGACCTGACCTGTTGCGATTAATGCCACCTTTTGCCAATGGACAGGCCACTTCACAAAGTTATTTGAATCGAAACAAGCAATCGGTTGCACTGGATTTGAAAGATCCTACGAATATTGAACTGGTTAAATCCAGGATTGCAGATTATGACATTGTGATTGAGCAATTCCGTCCCGGGGTGATGCAACGTCTTGGGCTAGACTATCAAACCTTGAGCGAAATTAATCCGAAACTGATTTACTGTTCCATTACCGGTTATGGCCAAACTGGCACATATAAAGATAAAGCAGGACACGACATTAACTATCTGGCTTTGTCCGGAATTGCCGGACACAGTGGCCGGATTGAAAATGGTCCACCAGCCTTGGGAATTCAGGTCGCCGATGTTGCAGGTGGTTCCATGCATGCCGTGATTGCGATTCTGGCCGCGGTGATTGAACGCCAACAAAGTGGCAAAGGCCAGTATATTGACATTTCCATGACCGATTGTGTGGTAACGATGAGCAATCTGGCAGCTTCTGCCAGTCTGGCTGGCAATCAGCATCAATCTCCAGAATCCGGCTATCTGAATGGTGGAACTTTCTATGATTATTATGAAACTCAGGATGGACGTCATTTGTCGATTGGTAGTCTGGAACCACCATTTATGCAGGGGCTGGCACAGGCTTTAGAGCTGCCGATTCTCCTGGACAAAGGCGCTTCTTATGCCGCTGAAGATCATGCTGTGGTGAAGCAGGCGATTCAGAATAAAATCAAGACCAAGTCATTAGCTGAATGGCAAATGCTGTTTGCCGCGCTGGATGTCTGTGTCGAACCGGTGCTCAGACTTGAGGAAGCGTTACATTCTGATCTGGCTCAGCAGCGGGGATGGATAGTACAGGTGCCACTCAAATCCAGCAGTCAGCAGACCGAAGCACAATTGGCTTGTCCGATTAAATTTTCACGTTCTACGATACGCTATGAGTTTGTAGGACAGCAATTGGGAGAAAGTCAAAATTGGTAATATTCTTAACGTGTTAATTAGATTATTAATGAAATGAGAGGAAATTTTTCCTATATGAAAATAAGTAATAATAATTGAAGATTTTCATCATTATTACTTTAAATTTAATCCAGTGCTGTAAATACCGAGATCCGTGAAACTTTGTCAGGCTTATCAATAAAACCGCTATGAAATATGTATAAAAAGCATTTTATTGATAGTTTTAATCTCGTTATCCTTGCCGACGATATAATAGAAACTACTAGCTGTACGCCATGTATTTATATACTGATTTCGATCAGCAACTGATCAATGAACGTGTTGCACAGTTCCGTGACCAAACGGAACGTTATTTAGCGGGTAAATTGACGGAAGATGAATACCGTCCGCTTCGTCTGCAAAACGGCCTTTATGTACAACGTTATGCGCCGATGTTGCGTATCGCGGTGCCTTATGGTCTGATGAATTCAAAACAATTGCGTAAAATTGCAGAATTAGCCAAAGACTATGACCGTGGCTATGCGCACGTATCAACACGTCAAAATATTCAGTTTAACTGGCCTGCGCTGGAAAATGTGCCGGATATGCTGGCTGAACTGGCCACTGTGCAAATGCATGCGATTCAGACTTCAGGTAACTGTATCCGTAATACCACGACGGATCAGTATGCCGGTGTGGTTGCAGGTGAAATTGCCGATCCGCGTCCGACTTGTGAATTGATCCGTCAATGGTCAACCTTCCATCCGGAATTTGCCTTCTTGCCACGTAAGTTCAAGATTGCAGTCTCTGCGCTTGAAGAAACCGATCGTGCAGCAACTGCATTCCACGATATAGGTGTGTATATCGTGCGTAATGAAGCAGGCGAAATGGGCTATAAAATCAAAGTCGGTGGTGGTCTCGGCCGTACGCCGGTGATTGGTAGCTTTATTCGTGAATTCTTGCCACGTGAAGACCTGATTGCTTATTTGGAAGCAGTACTTCGTGTATATAACTTGCATGGTCGTCGCGACAACAAATATAAAGCGCGTATCAAGATTCTGGTAAAAGCTTTAACACCAGCAGTATTTGCCGAGAAAGTTGAAGCTGAATTTGAGCATACGATTAAAACACTGAAAATCGATGCAGACACCTTGGCGAAAATGGATGAGAACTTCACGCCATTCGATTACCAAGATTATGCAGATGAAGATTTCACTGAACTGTTTGCACAATATCCAAAATTCAAACAGTGGTTCAACATTAATACCAATGCACATAAAGTGAAAGGTTATCGCATCGTGACGATTTCACTGAAACGTGCCGGAATTGCACCGGGTGATGTCAGCACCGAAGAAATGAACCTGATTGCAGATCTTGCAGATCAGTACACTTTCGGTGAGCTGCGTACCACGCATGAGCAAAACATTTCCTTGGTCGATGTACCACAAAAAGACTTGTTCGCTGTATGGCAAACCCTTGACCAAAACAACCTGGCACGTGCGCATATCGGTTTCTTGACCGACATCATTTGCTGCCCGGGCGGTGACTTCTGTTCTTTGGCTAATGCGAAATCCATTCCGATTTCTGAAGCAATTTCACGCCGTTTTGATGACCTGGATACGATTTACAATTTAGGCAAACTGGATCTGAATATTTCAGGTTGTATGAATGCTTGTGGCCATCACCATGTGGGTAATATTGGTATTCTAGGTGTAGACAAGAAAGGCGCTGAGTTCTACCAGATCACTTTAGGCGGTAATGCCGATCATGATGCGTCAATTGGTGACATTCTTGGGCCATCATTTGCAGCCGAAGTCGTGCCGGATATCGTAGAAGAAATTTTGAATACTTATCTTGACCTGCGTCAGGATGGTGAAGAGTTTATCGATACTTATCGCCGTGTCGGCATTCAACCATTCAAGGAGCGTGCATATGCTTAATACCGCACTTCAAGTGCTCTCTAAAGATGGCACGATTGCAGACAATACCTATCAATTGATGGGTGAAGATGGTGTTTTACCACAGGGTGATGTGGTTCTGAGTGTGGATCAGTTAGACCAGATTGCCAATGTGACAGGTAAAAAAGCATTGTACTTAACCGTAGATGCTTCGCCTGAAACCAATGAGTTTCCATTGGATCAGCTAGATGCAATCTTTATTGAGTTTGCCGGTTTTAATGATGGTCGTGGTTATTCATTTGCAGCACTTCTTCGCCGTCAGGGTTTCCAAGGCGAATTGCGTGCTACTGGGGATGTATTCAAAGATGTTTTGAACTACATGAAGCGTTCAGGTTTCGACACTTTCGTGATTAAAGAAGGTAAAGATATTCAGGAAGCGGCTGCCGGTTTGAATGATTTCAAAAATCCGTACCAGGCATCAACTGCGGTTGCACAAGCGCATTATCAAACAGGTGCTTGATAATCATTAAGTAACTGAAAAAGCTGGACTTGGGTTCAGCTTTTTTTATAATTAAAATAATATGATGATAAGAATTTAAATATGAATTGGACTGAATGGTTAAAAATTTTAAAAACAGATAAATTGATCGCATTGGTAATTGTGTTGGGAAGTCTCTCAATGCTTTACTTATCAGAAATAATAAAGGTCATTGATCTTCCGAATACTTGGAGGAATATATTTTTTTGTACAAGCATTTTTTGTGGGTTGTTTTTAATTTTAAGCTTAGTTGTTTCTTTGGGTAGGTATTTAAAAAAGATCTACATTAATAGAGACCGAGATATTACATACCTTGAATATGAATGTCTTGAATTTTTCTCAAAATTACCTAATCAAGGTCATGGTATAGATGATATTTCTGGTATAGATGAAACTGAAAAAAGATACTTATTGAGTACC
Organism: Acinetobacter lwoffii; assembly: GCF_024129355.1. Lineage (GTDB taxonomy): Bacteria > Pseudomonadota > Gammaproteobacteria > Pseudomonadales > Moraxellaceae > Acinetobacter > Acinetobacter lwoffii_I. The sequence continues at coordinate 9,346 of NZ_JAMXXP010000033.1, forward strand.
TTAGTTGATAAAGGCTTAATAAGTTCGTATATAGACTACTATTCTTTGACTGATAAAGGTAGAAAGAAAATTTTAGAAGAACGAAAAAAGAAAAAGTTAAGTAAATAAATTAGTCGATTCGGTTTCGACACTTTCGTGATTAAAGAAGGTAAAGATATTCAGGAAGCCGCTGCAGGTTTGAATGATTTCAAAAATCCGTACCAGGCATCAACTGCGGTTGCACAGGCACATTATCAAACAGGTGCTTAATTTAAATTAAGTTGCTGTCAAAAAGCCGGATTGATTCCGGCTTTTTTATATCTTGATAAAAACCTTTAATTTTCTTCAAGTTGACAGTTGATCATCCAGTGAATTCCAAACTGATCGCTAAAGGCAGCATAAAGTGCGCCCCAAAAGGTCTTTTCTAGCGGCATCTCAATTTGACCATTCACCGATAAAGTATCAAAGAGTCGTTGTGCTTCAGCTTGTTCGCTGGCGTCTAAGTTAATGGAAATATAGTGGTTATTACCTCGAATGAACACCGTATTGGTTTGTGCACAGAATTGATCATTCGTGTCCGATGCCATCAGTTCTGTAAACTCATTGATGGGAAGTGAGATATGCAGGATTTTATTTTTATCCGCTTCTGACAGCGTGATCCCTTCTTCAGTTGGCATTTCACCATAACGACTCAGACTTGAAAATTCGCCTCCAAAAACTGATTTATAAAAGTTAAAGGCTGCTTCAGCCTGACCTTGGAAATTGAGGTAATGATTCAGTTGCATGGGAGAACTCCCTTTTTATTTTGCTTGCTTTAATCTACGCCACTTTGCGGTATTTTGCGCGAGCAAGCTTTATCAAAATGTAAGCGAAAAAAATCCTCCAGATCAGGAGGATTTTTAACTCCCTCTCCCTATGGGCGAGGGATGGGGTGAGAGAATAGGTTAAAGTAATTCAATCGCCACAGCTGTCGCTTCACCACCACCAATACACAGGGCTGCAATCCCTTTTTTTCCACCGGTACGTTTTAGTGCATGAATCAAAGTCAGGATAATACGTGAACCGGTTGAACCCACAGGATGACCGAGTGCACATGCACCACCGTTAATGTTGACTTTTTCAGGATCCAGCTTGAACTCATCCATTGGGCACATGGTCACCATGGCAAAGGCTTCATTGATTTCCCAAAGGTCGACATCAGAAGCGGCCCATCCAGTTTTATCTAGCACTTTCTGGATTGCACCGACTGGAGCAATGGTAAATTCAGATGGATGTTGCGAATTCGATGCATAGGCAACAATTTTAGCCAAAGGATTCAACCCTTTTGCTGCTGCATTGTCAGCCGAGGTAATTACTAAAGCTGATGCACCATCTGAAATCGAGCTGGCATTAGCCGCCGTAATCGTACCGTCTTTGGCAAACGCTGGACGTAAAGTTGGAATTTTATCGATGTTGGCATTGAACGGCTGTTCATCTTTATCAACGACTACATCACCTTTACGGGTTTTAACTGTTACAGGCACGATTTCATCAGCAAAGTAGCCTTCATTGACCGCAGTTTGCGCACGCTTTAATGAGCGAATCGCAAAATCATCCATCTGCTCACGGCTATAACCTTTGGTATTTGCCATATCTTGGGCAAATGAACCCATCAAACGACCTGTTTCAGCATCTTCCAAGCCATCCAGAAACATATGGTCCTTGATTTCACCGTGACCCATACGGAAACCGCCACGTGCTTTTGGCAATACATAAGGTGCATTGGTCATGGATTCCATGCCACCGGCAACCACGATATCAGCAGAACCTGCTTTAATTATGTCAGCAGCCTGCATGACGGCTTTCATGCCTGAACCACATAATTTATTAATGGTCACAGCACCAGTAGAATCTGGAAGACCAGCTTGACGCATAGCTTGACGTGCAGGGCCTTGCTTTAAGCCTGCCGGAAGGACACAACCCATAATGACTTCTTCAATATCTGCTGGTTGCAGACCCGCACGGGCAATTGCTTCTTTAATGGTGACCGCACCCAGTTCGGGCGCAGTTGCACTTGCAAGGCTCCCCTGAAAGCCCCCCATGGCTGTACGTGCACCATTGACAATTACGATGTCAGTCATTGTTCTCTCTCCGTATGAGTTTTAATCAATTTTTCAGACTTAAGCAGTATATTGAAAAAAACTCAGGATTGAAGCGTTAATCGCAGCGAAGCATAAACTGGATAGTTCTGTTAGCAAGACGAGAGACTTTCGATCCGGATATGGCCCATTTTGCTGAGTACAATACGCTGTTGGCTAGAAAGATGGGTAGAACAATAATAGAAACTACCATTTGAACCAATCGGCAAGGCAGTGTGCGCTTGATAAGTGACACTCGGTAAACTCAAAGTTCCTCGCCAACTCAGGTTGCCGTATTTGAGGTTAAGTACATCAATATGTAAAATTTGTTCGTCTACATCCACTTGCCTATTTTTGTTTTTATCGAAAAAAACCAGCATGTTCTTGTTCCATTGATTGGCTTGGCAACTGAGAGAATCTTGGCTCGGGCAAATCACAATATTTTGATGAAACACTGCAGCCTGGCTGCGTGCATAGCGATTAATTTGAGATAATTTGATCGGAATATTTTTGGCTTCCTGTTTGGATCGATATTCATGGAAGTACGGTAGGGCGATACTGGCGACAATTGCAATTAATGCAATACAGATAATTAACTCAACAATAGTGAACGCTCTTGTTATTTTTTTATACATAGAGTTACCTGATTTATATATTATTTTTATGATAAAGATGTTATTAATTATACGTTTTTTATGCTTTATTGAGCGTGTAAATCAGTACTTACTTAAGTTTCAAGAAAGCTGTTAAAAATAATTGGCAATCACAATAGGTCATTCAGAATAAAAAATTGAGTAAAAAATTACTGAATTACAACGGAAATTGTAAGTAATTTTGTCAATAATTTACTTGATTAGATTAATCAAGCACTTGGAAAAATAAAAAAGTGTTTGTATGATGCCATGTGAATAGCTTAAGAATAATACTGGGGTAATAAAAAGCCTATCTCAGGATGGCCTATTACGGGCTTGAGCTTGAACAACAATTGTTATCTCTGGAGGATAAATCCATGAAAATGAGTCGTATTGCTTTAGCTATGCTTGTAGCTGCACCTTTTGCTGCTGCCAATGCAGGCGTAACTGTTACTCCGTTGATGTTAGGTTATACCTTCCAAGACACTCAGCACAACAATGGCGGTGACGATGGAGAGTTAACCACCTTTGGTCAAATGGAAGATGATTTATTTGTAGGTGCGGCGATTGGTGTTGAATTAACGCCATGGCTAGGTTTTGAAGCTGAATATAGCCAGGTTAAAGGCGATATGACTGATCTACCTGGTGCTGAATACAAAGGTCAGAATATTGCGGGTAACTTCTATGCAACTTCTGATGTATTCACTGGTAACTATGACAGCAAAGTGAAGCCATACATGCTTTTGGGTGCGGGTCACTACAAATATGAATTTGATGGCGCTACAGATGCTGCTATTGGTCGTGCAGGTCGTGGTCTTGAAGAAGAAGGTACTTTAGGTAACGCTGGTGTTGGTGCATTCTGGCACATCAACGATGCATTAGCGCTACGTACCGAAGCTCGTGGTACTTACCACTTTGACGAAAAATTCTGGAACTATACAGCACTTGCTGGTCTTAACGTAGTTCTAGGCGGACGTTTGAAGCCAGCTGCTCCTGTTGTAGAAGTTGCTCCAGTTGAGCCTGTAACTCCGGTTGCTCCAGCTCCACAAGAGTTGACTGAAGACCTGAACATGGAACTTCGTGTGTTCTTTGATACCAACAAATCAAATATCAAAGATCAATACAAACCAGAAATCGCAAAAGTTGCTGAGAAGTTAGTTGAATATCCAAATGCTACTGCTCGCATCGAAGGTCACACAGACAACACTGGTCCACGTGCATTAAACGAACGTTTATCTCTAGCTCGTGCTAACTCTGTTAAATCTTCACTTGTGAACGAATACAACGTAGATGCATCTCGTTTGTCTACTCAAGGTTTCGCTTGGGATCAACCGATTGCTGACAACAACACTAAAGAAGGTCGTGCTATGAACCGTCGTGTATTCGCGACGATTACTGGTAGCCGTACTGTTTTAGCTGAACAACCAGTTCAATAATTCGTTATTGAATACTGATTAAAAAAGGCGACTCTCTGGAGTCGCTTTTTTTATGTCTGCATTTTGACTACACTTAGCCTGTTAAGATGTCGTTGAGTAAAAATATGAGTGTTGAAATTCCTGAAGACTTGCAAAATCTGGAAGCCAATGGCGGAATTTTTGCAATATGGATGATTTTTCATCATTATGGCATTGATTTGAATATTTCTGACTTAACTCAGCTCTGTCAGCATGATCTTGAAATGGGAAGCTCTAGCATCGCACTTGCGGTTGCCTTAAAAACACTGGGTTTGGATGTCGATTTTTATACTGAACATGATGCAGATAAACAGCCAATTGAAGTCGATTTCTATCAGCAAGCACATCGCTTAAATATTCCTGTTATAGAACAGCCATTGTCTTATGCAGAAATTCAGGAAAATATAGAAGCCGGACGTTTTGTAATTGTGTTCTATGACACCCTAGAAGGAGTGGGGAATCATTCATTGGTTTATGCAATCGATGAGCAGGAAATAAGTTTCTTTGATAGCTTTGAGGCAATGCCGGCGCATGTGTTTGAGCAGCAACGTCGGGTAGACGGAATCTGTCAGCAAGCGATTGTGATTGATGATCGCAATTTCGTGATGCGTCATAGTTAATTCAAGAAATAAAAAAATCAGCCCGTAAGCTGATTTTTTTAATGAATAATTTTTTATTCCTGATCAAGTTTCATCGGCTGTACATCCATTTCCTGATAAGATACCAGTTTGGTTTTTTTCTTCCATTTGTAGCCGAACCAAATGGCCAGGAATAGCGGAATACTGATATAGGTCGATAACACACCCATCCATTGACCGGCCAAAACATCCTGATAGTTCTGACCCAGAACGACAATCGCACACAGAATAAATGCAAACCAAGGGGCGAAAGGAAAGAATTTAGCGCGATAAGCCAGATCTTCCAGTTTATAACCTTGAGCCAGATACCCTTTACGGAAACGGTAATGGGAAATGGCAATACCGAGCCAGACAATAAAGCCACACATCCCTGACATATTTAGCAGCCAGTTAAAGACTTCCTGTTCACCAAAGAAAGTAGTCAGGAAGCACAGAGCTGCGATTGCGGTCGTGGCATAGAGTGCATTCATTGGCACACCGCGCGGGTCCAGACGCGCAAACATTTTAGGTGCACTGCCTTTACGTGCCATATCAAACAGCATACGAGTAGACGAATACATGCCGGAGTTACCCGCAGATAGAATGGCTGTCAGGATCACTGCATTCATGATACTGGCGGCAAAGGCAAAACCGGCTTTTTCATACAATAAGGTGAATGGCGAAAGCGCAATATTATCTGTTGCAGCGGCTTGTAATAAACGTGGGTCATTATAGGCAATCAAGGTACCGATAATGAAAATACACACGATATAAAATAGAAGGATACGCCAGAAAATTTGTTTGATGGCCACCGGAATAGTTTTCTTTGGATTTTTCGATTCACCTGCCGCCACACCGACCATTTCGGTACCCTGGAAGGAGAATCCGGCAATCATCGCCACGCCAATTAATGCCTGGAAACCACCGACAAAGGGTGCATCACCAATGCTCCAGTTGGCAAATGCTTCCGCACCTGGAGTCAGCATGATCTTCACGATCATCCAGATCCCGATGATGATAAAGGCAATGATCGCGAGAACTTTAATCAGAGAAAAGAAAAATTCAGATTCGCCAAAGCCTTTTACTGTCAGGGCATTAATCCCGAAAATAATGGCAAGGAAAATGGCGCTCCAGTACATGCCCGGAATATCTGGAAACCAGAATTTCATAATGAACTGAACGGCAACCAGCTCAAAAGCCACGGTAATGGCCCAGTTGTACCAGTAGTTCCAACCTAAAGCGAAACCAAAACCACCTTCGACATATTTGGTGCCGTAAGTGAAAAATGCACCTGAGGTCGGATTGTGCGTGGCAAGTTCACCCAAGCTGGTCATCAGGAAATAAATCATGATCCCAATCAGTACATATGCAAGTAGTGCACCGCCTGGTCCAGCGTTGGCAATGGTCGCCCCTGAGGCCAGGAATAAACCTGTACCAATTGATCCGCCAATGGCGATCATATTCAGATGACGAGCACCCAGCTTACGCTGCAGCTGCATCGTGTTTTGCGTTTCGCTCATCATGATTCCTTAACATTTTTTTGAGTGCTGGCGAAGAGCACTTTAAAGCCTTGTTGATCCGCTTTTACTGTACAGCGACCAAAGTTTTGTTCAATCAGGGTCGGGTAGTTCAAGAAACGGTTGGCTACGATCCAAAGCTCACCGCCCGATTTTAAATGACGACGCGAGGTTTTACATAAGGTTTCGCTTGCCGTGTAATCAGTCTCGATTCCCATATGAAAAGGCGGATTACTGACAATGGCATGCAAGAACAAAGGTGCATCCTCAATCCCTGTAACTGCTTTGATTTCAATCTGTTCAGGAGTGAGCTGGTTTTCTTCAAAGGTCATTTGTGTAGAGGCTAGCGCAAAGGCATCGACATCCATGGCAAAAATCCGGTTTTTCGGATTCAACTTTGCCAGATATGCGCTAATCACACCTGCACCACAACCAAAGTCAGCGATTTTACCTGAAGTGATTTGTGACAAATAAGGTAATAGCGTGGCAGTTCCTACATCCAAACGGTTTTGACTAAAGACGCCTGGAAGTGCACAAATAATTAAGTCGCCATTTGGTGTCGAAACGGTATAACGCTGCGCCCAGTCTGCAAGTGCTTTTTTCTCAACCGTATGCTCTAGAACCAATTGCCAAAGCTGGCAATGACGCGCGCTGTCGAGTTTGAGTGTTTTACCAAAAGGCTGTAACTGTTTGGCTGCACGCTCTATCCCGCCTTTCTTTTCACCGACCAGGAAAACACTGCTGCCCGGTTTAAGCTGCGCTGCCACAGTGTGCAGTAAATAATTCAACAGTTCTTTAGACTTGGGTACAAAAATAACTGCCTGATCAAACTCAGCTTCAGGTATCTCTGCACCAAAATGCACATCTGCTTGTTGTGACTGGAAATATTGAAAATCATTAAAATTCCATGTCCAGACAGCCGGATTGATAGAGGCATCGAATTCAGCGAGCAGATCATCTGTTGGTGCATTAATCAGTAAGATGCGACCCGACAAAAAATCATATTGTCTTAATAAAACTTCGCTTTTAGGATCCATAGGTATCTCTCCAATATAAAGAACACTGCCTAAGTCTGACCTAGACAGTGTTCTTTGGACATGAAATTACTTCTTTGTTTCAGGAAGTACTACATTCAGAATAAGGGCAGCGATACCACCAGTAGCAACGCCTGAGCTAAAGATATTACGGAATAACTCAGGAAGATGTTCAAGAATTTGTGGAACTTGTGCAACACCTAAACCCAGTGCCAGTGAAATCGCAATGATCAGCAGGGCACGACGGTCCAGATGAACACCAGACAGAATGTTAATACCAGAGGCTGCGACTGCACCAAACATCACCATCACTGCACCACCCAGTACCGCTTGCGGAACGGCCTGAATAATACCAGCAACTGCAGGCAGCAAACCAAGAATAACCAGCAAAGCAGCAATCCAGATGCCGACATAACGACTCGCTACACCCGTCAACTGAATTACACCATTGTTCTGTGCAAATACCGAACTCGGGAAGGTGTTAAAAATACCAGCAAGGAATGAATTCGCGCCATTCACCAGTACACCGCCTTTAATGCGCTGCATCCATTTTGGACCATCAACTGGCTGGTTGGAAAGCTTTGAAGTCGCTGTGATGTCACCAATCGCTTCTAATGAGGTCACCAGATAAATAAATGCCATCGGAATAAATAGGCTCCAGGAGAAGCTTAAACCGAAATGCATTGGGGTTGGAATCTGTATCAATGGTGCATCTTTTAGACCAGAAAAATCCAGATGGCCCATAAAGCCAGCCAGAATATAACCACAGATCAGGGCGATTAAAATGGCAGAACTTTTTACCCAGGTAATCCGGATGCGGTTCAGGATAATAATCAGCGCCAGGACGGTACAAGACATGATCAGGTTGTCAGCATTGGCAAAAGTTTTATCGCTCATGGCCTGATAACCACCGCCCATGCTGATTAAACCTTCTTTAATTAAGGTTAAACCAATCAGCAGAACCACAATACCGGTGACCAAAGGGGTAATCAGTTTTTTGATCCAAGGCAGAATTTGTGACACTCCCATTTCAATAAATGCACCTGCAATCACCACACCAAAAATAGAAGCCATTACTGCTTCTACAGGTGTACCTGCAGCCACCATGGCTGAGCCAATACCAATAATTGGACCGATGAAGTTAAAGCTGGTTCCTTGGACAATCAGCAGACCGGCACCAAAAGGTCCGACTTTTTTAGACTGTAAAAAAGTCGCGATGCCCGAGATTACCAAGGACATGGACAAAATCATGTTGGTGTCTTCTTTGGAAACACCGAGTGCCAAACAAATCAGCAGGCCAGGGGTCACAATCGGGACAATAATCGCTAATAAATGCTGGAATGCAGCTAAAAAAGCAATCAGTGGTTTTGGTCGATCTTCCAGACCATATACCAGGTCGAGTTGATCTTTAGAAGGAGGAGATTGATTAAAATCAGACATGTGTCAATGCAAATTAAGGCTGGGTGGCGCTATTCTAATCGAGTTACACGTCTTTACAAAATCAAAAAAGCCCCAACTGGACAAAAAAAGTTGAGGAGTGTGGTTACAGTGACTATAAAAGTTTTGTATTTTTCTGTATAATTTGCCCTCAAATTACATACGCATTGAATTTACATGTCAGATATTAAAACTCTCCGTAACATCGCCATTATTGCGCACGTCGATCATGGTAAAACCACTCTTGTAGACAAACTTTTGCAACAATCAGGTGCTCTCGGTGATCGCGCGGGTGAGATCGAGCGTGTCATGGATTCTGGCGCTATTGAAAGCGAACGTGGTATTACCATTCTTGCAAAAAACACTGCAATCAAATGGTTAGATGAACGTACCAATACTGAATACCGCATTAACATCGTGGACACCCCGGGACACGCCGACTTCGGTGGTGAAGTTGAACGTGTAATGTCGATGGTTGACTGCGTACTTCTTCTTGTAGACTCACAAGAAGGCCCGATGCCACAAACTCGTTTCGTAACGCAAAAAGCGTTCGCACGTGGTTTGAAACCAATCGTGATTATTAACAAAGTCGACAAGCCAAGCGCGCGTCCAGACTGGGTAATTGACCAAGTATTTGATTTGTTCGATAACTTAGGTGCTTCTGACGAACAGTTAGACTTCCCAGTTGTTTATGCTTCAGGCCTTCGTGGTGTTGCTGGTCCTTCTCCGGAAGAACTTGCTGAAGACATGACTCCGTTGTTCCAAACGATCGTAGACATCGTTGAACCACCAGCAGTTGATGTTGATGGTCCATTCCAAATGCAAGTATCTTCACTTGACTATAACAGCTTCGTAGGCGTTATCGGTATTGGTCGTATCCAACGCGGTTCAGTGAAATTAAACACACAAGTAACTGTAATCGATAAAGATGGCAAAACACGTAACGGCCGTATCTTAAAAATCATGGGTTATCATGGTCTCGATCGCGTTGACGTTGAAGAAGCTTCTGCAGGCGATATCGTTTGTGTAACGGGTATCGATGCACTCAACATTTCTGACACCATCTGTGATCCGAAAAATGTTGAAGCTTTACCTCCATTATCTGTAGATGAACCTACAGTATCGATGACATTCCAGGTAAACAACTCACCGTTTGCTGGTAAAGAAGGTAAGTTCGTAACTTCACGTAATATCCGTGAACGTCTAGACCGCGAATTGATTCACAACGTAGCATTACGTGTTGAAGATACTGACAGCCCAGACCGTTTCAAAGTATCTGGTCGTGGTGAACTTCACCTTTCAGTTCTTATTGAAAACATGCGTCGTGAAGGCTTCGAAATGGGCGTATCGCGTCCGCAAGTAATCATCAAAGAAATTGATGGTGAAAAACAAGAGCCATACGAAAACGTTACTTTTGACGTTGAAGAACAGCACCAAGGCGCTGTAATGGAACAAATGGGTCACCGTAAAGGCGAAATGACCAATATGGAAGTTGACGGTAAAGGCCGTATCCGTATTGAAGCAACTGTTCCTTCACGTGGTCTGATTGGTTTCCGTTCTGAATTCCTGACCATGACTTCTGGTACAGGGATCATGACGTCTAGCTTCTCGCACTACGGTCCAATGAAGCAAGGTACTGTTGCGAAACGTCAAAACGGTGTACTGATTTCTATGGTTCAAGGTACTTGCCTGGGCTATGCACTGTTCACACTTCAAGACCGTGGTCGTCTATTCGCGAAACCACAGTTAGAAGTTTATGAAGGTATGATTATCGGTATTAACTCTCGTTCAGACGACATGACAGTTAACCCGACTAAAGCAAAACAGTTAACGAACGTACGTGCTTCTGGTACTGACGATGCGTTGACGCTGGTTCCTGCAATTGAATATACACTTGAGCAAGCGCTTGAGTTTATTGAAGATGATGAACTAGTAGAAGTAACACCTAAGTCAATCCGTATCCGTAAGCGTTTCTTGACTGAAAACGAACGTAAACGTAACCGTTCAGGTAAATAATCGCTAGATTATTTCGGGTTTTCAAAAACCGTAATCTTTTCGAAGATTACGGTTTTTTTTATATTTACGCTATCCTTAGATCACAATTTACTAAAATGCATTAAACTAAGTCAAAATTAAAAGTATTTACTCAGGTATAATTTGACCCAAAACTTGAAAATAAAATATGGGAGCGGTTATGAGCATTATTCAAGAATTTAAAGAGTTTGCGATCAAAGGCAACATGATGGATCTGGCGATTGGTGTCATCATCGGTGGCGCTTTTAGCAAGATTATCGATTCATTGGTGAAAGACATCATTATGCCTTTAATTACCGTGATCACCGGTGGTGGCGTCGATTTTACCCAAAAATTCTTTATCTTAGGAAGAAACCCAGACAATTTACAATCTCTGGATGCCTTAACTAAGGCCGGTGTAAATGTACTGACTTACGGTAACTTTTTAACGATTTTAATTAATTTCTTAATTTTGGCTTGGGTCGTATTTTTATTGGTTAAATTCATGAACCGTTTACGTAAACAAGAAGGCCCAGTCGAGGAAACTCCGACCACCCCAGCCGATATTGAATTGCTGCGTGAAATTCGTGATGAATTGAAAAAGCGTCCACCTCAAGTCTAATTTTTCTAATCCCCCTAAATCCCCTTTATAAAAGGGGAACTTCTCCCTTTAACAAAGGGAGGTAGGGAGGGATTTATAAATATTAAAAATCCATCCGAAACTTGATTTCGACCAAATGAAAACCAAACTGGCTTTTGATCGGGCCATGTAATACACGTTCTGCTGCAGTGAAAACCAGTTTATCAATGACCGGAACCAGTTGACCTTTCTTTACTTCACCTAGCTCACCGCCACGTTTGGCAGAATTACAGGTTGAATACTGTTTGGCGATTTTATTGAAGTCGGCGCCACTTAAAATCTTCTTTTTAAGCTGTTCAGCAGTTTCTCTATCTTTGACCAGAATATGACGCACAATGGCTGTTTTCATGACTTTTTCCCTCGTACAGTTGCCACTTTTTTGACAGGGAGCTGGATCTTTTTCAAAGGTTGGCACTCAGGACAAAAAACTGAAGCGCGTTGTCCCAATTTAATATTTTCAAGTGTGGTCTCGCAGTTCATACACATTTCACCGGCACGACCATAAGCCAGCAAGGTTTGCTGGAAATAGCCATTTTCTCCCATGGCATTGGTGTAGTCTCTTAAGGTTGAACCACCCAGATCAATCGCCTGTTTCAAGATGCGCTTGATTTCCAATACTAGCTTTTCGATCTGAATCAAGCTTAAAGTCGAGGCCGGTTGTGCCGGATGAATCCCCAGATTAAACAGACTTTCGGTCGCATAAATATTGCCTACGCCCACCACCACATGGTTATCCATAATTGCAACTTTGGTGCCAACATTTTTATTCTTCAATTTTTCAAATAAATACTCGGCATTAAAGTTCTCGCTTAAGGGTTCTGGCCCCAACGTGTCAATCAATTTGCTTTGTGATTGTGCATCTAGCCAAAGAATGCAGCCAAAACGGCGAGGGTCATGATAACGTAGTTCGATATCTTCAAACTGAATGATCAGATGGTCATGTTTGCGTAATTCTTCATTGCCATCGCATAGACGGAAACTCCCCGACATTCCCAAATGCCAGAGCATGGTGTCGTGTTCAAACTCTGCCAGAATATATTTAGAACGGCGAGTGAGATTCAGTAATTTTTGCCCCACCAGCTTTTCTATATTCTCCGGAATAGGCCAGCGCAAACTTGACTGACGCACTTCAACACGTTGGACGCGTTGTTCCAATAAGGGTAATAAACTGGTTTTGGTGGTTTCAACTTCTGGTAATTCAGGCATAACGCATCAGTGGCGAGGGAGATGCAGCTAATATTGGGTGAATTAGCTGGGATTGCAAGCGTTAATCTGGGTGAAATCGCTGGAAAATGACTGGGTATTTCATCTTTATTTAAACTGGAATTGTTTAAAGAATAAACTAGGTTTCTATGTTTTTATAGCGAATTTTCTTAGGAGGAAATCGAATGGAAATTATCAATACATTATAAGTTGATGAAAAATATATAAATAATTTAAGATTGTTAAAATAAAAATTATATTTTTATGTTTAAGGCATAACTAAAAGTTTAATGAGTAATAAAAAAAATGCTGGGAATTTATATGAAAAGTTATGTAAATTCATGCACCTAATAGCAATTTAAAAACCTTGCTTGTTTTTCTCTCCGAATGTTTAGGTTTTACATGAAATATTTAGGTCTAGCTCTATTGCCTTTAATGGCTGTCATGACAACCGCTCAGGCGGAATCTGCATTTGATCCACAAGGTCAGTATTTACTGGGGGACTGGAATGGTCAACGTACAGAACTGGCCCAACAGGGAATTAAATTTGAAGCCAATCTATTAACCGATACTGCCTATCTTGCTGATGGTGGTCGTAATGAGGGCGCAGATCCATTAACTTCTGCCCAGTTATGGCTGGGTACTCAGCTGGATATGGAAAAGCTGACAGGATGGAATGGTGTCACTGTACGTGCCGTGATGAGTGCACGTCAGGGTCAAAGTACCTCTGTTCGTGACTTGCAGGATCTTAGTGCACCTCAGCTAGCCAATGTACAAGGCACTTTTGGGCGTGGTAATCAGGATAGCCGTCTGAGCGAGCTGTCTATTGAAAAGAATTATAAAGACCAAGGGCTCAGTATTAAGGCGGGTCGTCTTGGTCTGGGCATGGACTTTAATGTCATGGCTTGTGATTTTGCCAGTACGGCATTTTGTGCTGCACAGATGGGTAAATGGCAGGGCAATATCTGGATGAATACGCCTGTAGCACAATGGGGTGCGCGCGTGAAGCAGCAACTCAATCCTGAACTTGCCGTACAAGTCGGTGTGTATGAGTTTAATCCGGATAATGGTAATGGCGCTAAAGAAGGTCAAGGCTGGAGTCTGGATACCGACCATGCAGATGGCGTGACAATTCCAGCAGAAGTAATCTGGACACCGAAATCATTAGTGAATGGCCTGCCAGGCAGCTACCGGGTTGGCGGGATGTACAATACGGCCGATGATGTTGCCAACCAAAAAGATATTGCCAATCCTACTGATGCCAAAAACCGTACCTTTGCAGGCTGGTTAGCTGTAGAACAACAGTTAACGTCTACAGGTCAGGGCCGTCAGGGTTTGCATTCATTTGCCAACTTTACCTGGCATGACCGCGATACTAACAAAGTAGATAATTCACAACAAATTGGTGTGAAATATATCGGTCTTGCGGACAGCCAACCGAACGACATTTTAGGTCTGGCGGTCAACCGTGTGCATATTAATGACCGGATCAAGAATCTGAATTTTGATGCGAGTGCAGAATACAATATTGAACTGAACTATAGCTATAACGCAACAAAGTGGCTAATGCTGCGTCCAAACCTGCAATATGTCATTAATCCAGGTTCAAGCAACAATGTGGATGATGCACTGGTACTCGGTTTGACTACACGAATCATCTTCTAAAGTTTGATCGTTCACGTTATAACTAAACAGGCTCTTAGGAGCCTGTTTTTATTTTTAGAGTGAAACTAGGCAATAAAAAGAGGAAATACAGCGTGGCATTACTATTTCAACCTATTCAATTTGGATCACTGCAACTTCAAAATAAAATCGTGATTGCGCCGATGTGTCAGTACTCTGCAACAGAGCAGGGGGAAATTACCTATTGGCATGAGCAGCAATGGGCTAACTATGCCTTATCGGGTGCAGGTTTATGTATTGTCGAAGCGACTGCAGTACAGCCAGAAGGCCGGATCAGTTATGCTGACCTAGGTTTGTGGAATGATGAACAGGCTAAGCAGATCAAGACCCTACTGGAAAAAGTCAAATCCATCTCCCCGATGCCTTTTGCCATTCAGCTCGCACATGCCGGACGTAAAGCTTCAACAGATAAACCATGGGCAGGTAAAGGTCAGTTTAAGCCGGATGAAGCACATGGCTGGCAAACTGTTTCTGCCAGTGATATTCCTTTTCAGGCCGATGAACATCCACCCAAAGCCTTAAGCCAGTCGGAAATTGAGCAGGTCATTGCTGACTTTGCAGAAAGTGCCAAACGTGCAGTTGATGCCGGTTTTGACCTGATTGAGCTGCATGCAGCGCATGGTTATTTACTGCATCAGTTCATGTCACCACTTTCAAATAAACGTGATGATCAGTATGGCGGTTCACTGGAAAACCGGATTCGCCTGACTCTGGAAGTATTACAAGCCATGAAAGCGGCGGTTCCAGAAGGTTATCCAATTGGAGTGCGTATTTCAGCCAGCGACTGGATGGATCAGCCAGACAGCTGGACCATTGATTCTTCAGTTGAATTGTCTAAAGCACTAGAAGCTGCGGGTGCTGCCTATATTCATATCTCCAGTGCCGGGCTGCATGTCAAACAGAACATTGATGTGAAGCCGAATTATCAGGTACCTTTTGCAGATGCGATCAAGAAAGTCGTGAATATTCCCGTGATTGCCGTGGGATTGATTACTGAAGCTAAGCAGGCAGAAGATATTTTACAAAAGGGCCAAGCCGACGCTATCGCACTGGCTCGTGCCATTCTTTATGATCCACATTGGCCTTGGCATGCAGCGGCAGCACTTGATGAAAAAATCAAGATTTCACCGCAATATCTGCGCTCTGCACCGCATGGTTTGAATCACCTGTTTGAGCCTTTTTAACACTGCTTTAGTCTCAGAAATTCTTATAATGGAATATCACTGACAAGAGGATACTGCATTATGATTTTTGCGGTCATTGTGCCCATATTTTTATTGTTGGCGCTGGGTTATCTGACTGTAAAGAGTCAAGTGTTAAACAAAGAACAGGTGGGGACGGTGGGTGCTTTTGTGATTAAAGTAGCCTTGCCCTTGCTGTTCTTTCAGTCCCTTGCCTCCAAAGACCTGCATGAAATCTGGTATTTTGAATACTTTGCCGTGTATAGCAGCGTGACCTTACTGCTCTATGGTAGCGGTTTCTGGATCATGCGCCGTCATTTTCAGAATACGCATTCGCAAAGTGCAGTCTTGTCGCTGGGTGCTGCAATGTCAAATACCGGGCTGATTGGTACAGCTGTGCTTAGCTTATTGATCGGACAACAGGCGATGACCTATACCTCTCTGGTGGTCATCATTGAAAGCGTGTTGCTGATTCCGCTGGTGCTGGTCATGGCTGCGCTGGGCACACAACATCAGGCGAACCTTGGCGCCATTTTGAAAAGTGTGCTACTGACCTTGCTAAAGAATCCCTTATTTATGGGAGTGATGCTGGGCATGGCCTGTGCAGTTTTCCAGATTAAAATTCCAGTCTATCTCGATCAGGTCTTTGCCTTGATTGGTCAGACGGCCTCACCATTGGCCTTGTTTGCCATTGGAGGTGGGATCGTGGGAATGAGTCTGAAATATGTCAACCTGCAAAGTTTCTATCTGGTATTTTCCAGCAATATCATGATGCCGTTATTGATGTATCTGGGACTGAGCCAGTTAACTGATTTAAGTCAGGAAATGGTCCATGCTGGTACGCTAATTGCAGCTTTGCCGATGCCGACGATTTTTGGCATGCTGGGACAGGCGTATGGTTTGAATGATCGAACCTTAACGCCATTGTTGATGAGTACTATTGTCGGTTTTATCGTGACCAGTGGCTTAATTGCCTTGTGGTGGGGATAATCTTTTAGCAGATGGATGCTCTGCTACTAAAAAAAGCCCCAAATTGCATGGGGCTTTTTATATTTTAATTTTGTGGAATTAACTTAACTTTTCTTCGCAGGCGCTTTTTTCTGCTCAGCCAGCATTTTGTCTACCGCTGCCAAAGACTCTTTGGCCTGCGGAACATTTTGCTGCGCCAGTGCGGCAAAGATTTTCTTAGCTTCTGGCAGATTTTGCGGAACAATACTGCCATTGGCAAACATATTACCTACTGCCATCAGCGCCGGAATATAACCTTTTTTGGCGAGTTCCTGAATGCTGCTTAGGCCTTGCTGAATCGGTTTTTCATCTTTGTTTTTGAAACCGCTGCTGATGTCATATAAGGCTTTGGCATGAATGGCCTGCATATTGCCTTTGCTGATCAGCGGTTGCAGCTTTTGTAGTCCGGCTTTATTTGACGCTGTCGTATTTTCAGAAAATAGCAGTATGGCCAGATCAATGCTGGCATCATCAAATTTGGCTGCTGAAGCGCGTTCCAGATGCTGTTTGGCTTTGGCCAAATCCTGTTTGAGGCCGAGTGTGCCGGCTGCATAGTTTTTACCCAGTACATAATTGGCCACCGGATAGCCTTTGCTGGCTGCCTGCTCGTAAAGCTGAATGGCTTTTTTCTCGTCCTTGGTTGTACCTTGGCCGGTTTGGGTCAAATAGCCTAAGTTATATAAAGCTTGGGCATTTCCCTGACTGGCCAATTGATTCAAAGCGTCATAGGCACCTTTAAAATTATTGGCTTTGACCATGGCCTCAACTTTTTGGAATTGGGGATCGACTTGATCTTTTACGGTATTTGCCAGAGCGAATTGCGCAGAAAGGGCAAGAACTGTAGCGAGTACTAATTTTTTCATGGTTCCTATAACCTTATTATTGCTGGCACCTTATTCCTTGGTGCGATTTTAATCATTTTCACTTACATCATAAAAGGATTTTGTGCTTTGTAAATATACAATTTGTCACTAAATACAAATCATCGAAGCACAATATACCGATTAAATCGATGCATGATTTGCACAGGTTTCTGATCAATCCTGCAGATATCAAAAGGATTACTTTGCTTCAGCCGACTTCTCTGATTAAATCTCGGTTTGAATCAGACTCCCAGGATTTAACCATGTTTGTCAAAACCATTAAACGTCACTATGACAGAGTCAATGCTGATGAATCGATTGCCGATGAAGACAAGATTGATGCGCTGCTGATGAAACTTGGTGCAGAGTTTTTGATGAGTCAGGAAGACCAAGTATATGTCTTTCAAAAAGGTGAACTCACGGCAAAGTTTGATGCCAAACATGCGCGGGCCTATCATTTTAAAGATTATGTGGTAAAAGACATGAACAAGCTGTTTCATGGCTTCTAAAATAAAAAAGCCAAGAATTTTATCTTGGCTTTTTTATGAGTTATGCAGTGATTATTGCGGACGCGCTACATCACCGCTCAAAGCTTCCGGAAGTTCCAGTACTTCTAGGCCCAATTCGGTCAATGCTTCAGGTTTTGCAACGACTAGCGCTTTATAACCGTCGTCAATCGCGATGCTATTGACAATTTCAACATCATTATTCAGTTTGGTCGCAACATCAGGCACGGTACCTGTGCCTTGAACCAGATGTAACCAGTGTTTTGGCTTGGCTTTAAACCACAGGCGTGCAATGACTTCCTGACCCAAGTAGCAACCCTTGTCATAGTGAATGCCTTCGCGTTGATGCAAACGTAATTCTTGTGGTTGAAACAGGGTCGCGGTGGCAGCCTGAATCCAGGCCTGACCTGATTCAATGGCTTGCTGCTCCCAAAGGGTGGCATCGGTTTCAGTCGTAACGAAGTCAGTATGAATGCCATTAATGACTGGATAAACCGGACCGACCAGTTCCAGTTTCATTTTTGAAAAGGCGCCAAATTTTTTAATATGATTGGCCAGTTCCGTAGCCTGATCTGCAATGCTCACGATTTCAAAGCTTTCCGGACTGATTTTTTTAAGCCATAAGCCAAATTGGATGCGTCCTTTCAGACTACAGATTGCAGTATAGCGTGTCTGGTTTTCCGCCAAAGTTTCAGTATTCAAAGTCACCTGACCTTGAAGGAATTTTTGTGCATCTACACCATTCAGACTAAACAATGTAAAAGCAGGAGACGCTGCCATAATAAGCCCCGGTTTGAATACTATAAATCAATGCAGTTATTGTGCAGCAAGCATCAAATAGAGGCAAACAAAAAAGCCAACAATCGAAATCATTGGCTTTTAGCGAGCAGATCTTTAGTGGTGATGGCTAGCCGGTAATGGCGAATCACAAGGGAATTTTCCTCCACAGACCCGTACGGTTTCCATCATGCCCTGATCTTCATGGTCGAGGATATGGCAGTGCTGTACGAAGTCACCTTCAAATTTCTTGTAATGGCTGCGGACAATATAGGTATAGTTTTGTTTTACAAAAAGCGTGTCCTTAAACTGTCCTTTCATGCCACGGTATTGCACATCATCCAGAACTGGATTCACCGGATCTTCTGGTGCCACTGCCTCACTGACATCCTTACCTTGAGGATTCAAAATTTTAACAATCTGGAACGGGTTAACATGAATATGGAACGGATGGCCACCAAAACCAGCGCTGGTCAGTTCCCATTCATCAGTCTGTCCAACTTGTAACTGACGGACATATTCGCCATCTACTGAACTATCTCCATCAAAGAAATCTCCGAAACTCAGTGTATCTCCATCTTTTTTATGCCGGAAGCCAAATTTGAATACGCCAGTTCTAGGGTCGGGACCGAGCGAAAAAGCACTATATTGTTTTGGTCGGGCAGCAACTACTTTATCAATTTCCGGCATCATCAATGATGGATGATCACTAAACGCAGAAAGATTAAGCTGAGATAACTGGCTCTGGAGGTCTTTGCTTAAACCAATTTTTTGTGCCCGATCTTTCAGGAACTGTGCAGCAGTCTGAGCCTTGGTCTTGGCTGCTTTTACATTGACCCATCCCAGCAGTTGGGCATTGAACCGATGATTTGGAGCAATTTGAGGGCCTACATTCGGTAATGGCGCGTTAATTTCATCATCGATATTCAATTTGGTGTCAAAAATGCAGTATCTATTGGTGGTCGGAAAGGCAACCATTGCATCATGACGATAGCCTGGATGGAACACGGACAGGGTTCTGGTCTGTATATGATTCATGGTTAAGCCATCTTGCGCGATGGTATGCACATTCAGGCTATTCAGCTTCTCAAATTCAGCTTTCTTGTCTGCCTCCTGATAGGCTGAACAGGCTTTAATGGTTTGCTCTGCGCTAAACTTACTGGAGTCAGGAATTTCCTTTATGATTAAACCAATGGTATCGCGTACACCGCCATGAATCATGCGCCAGCGGTTAAATACATTCTGTTCAACCTTCATCTCTCCCACAATTTTACCGTTGATAGACGTGTAGTAATTCTGGTTGGTCCAGAAGCCACTAATAGACAGGTCATTATAATTTTCCAGCATGCCTATACCTACACCTTCACAGTTATTGGGAACAGCGAATGTGATATTAGGATCGGGGTTGCTACAGCGATATTGGATTTGCTGGAACAACAGGATGTTTTCGTTCGGGTAACTGTTTTTTTCTTTCCATAGAATATCCATATCTCCAGTTGAAGTGACTTTTCCATTTTTGACTTTTGGTGTTCTTGAGCCTTCAACAATCAATGGGCCTGCCATGCCATTCGACACCTGAAGAGCAGTTGAACCGTGCAGATGGGCATGATACCAGTAAGTCCCTGCGGGATGATTCGGTTCCATTTTGAACTGATAATCAAATTTTTCCTGAGGTTTGAATTTCAGGAAAACATTATCGCTATTGCCTTGAGGACTTACCCAGAAGCCATGGGTATGCAGGTTGGTGGTATTAAAGCAGTGTGGTTCATTTACATTCTCACCATGAGTTGGACACGTTGTTTCTGACTCGGGTGGCAGCTGGTTATTCAGGTTAAGCGCCATGGTTTCACCCTGTTTGACCCGAATCTGTGGTCCGACCAGCTGATCCTCGACATATTCACCAGCTTTTTTCTTATCAAATAAACTGGGTTTGGTTAGATAGCCTCTCAGCAGCACCTGATCCCATAATCCATTTCTGGGGTTATAGAGTTTGCTGGTTTTATAGGCCACGATCAGCTCATATTTGCCTTTGGCACTTTTTGGTAACAGGGGTGGATTGCTAATCAAGCTGTCTGATGTGGTCGGAACGGGATGAGAGGGGTGGGACGGGTTAGAGGGATTGGATGGCGGCGATGGATTTTTTGTTCCATCCCAACCGCGAGCTAAGAGCGTCAAAATGGCGGCTATAGCTCCGAATATTGCGATTTTCAACATTTCAGTTCTGCCTGTTATGGTTATTGTTTTAATGTGAGGATTGTGAATAATGTGACATTCGTCACACTGAGCTTCTGATAGTTTTGGAAAATCTGCTATCTCAAATTAGGGGATTGAAATTTTGCTAAATGCGGCGACAGGACAGGCCTATGAAAACCAGTCAGACTATATTTTTTCATCTTTAAAAAAATGCACATAAAATTAATTATTTATTAATGATATTAGTGGTTTAGAGTAATATTCAAATAAAAAGATAGAGAAATATTTTGCAACATAAGACTAAAGAATAAGGCGAATTATTCAGATTTTTTTAGCAAAAGACCGCTTTAAAGCAAAAATTCTAAAGTCTATGTAACAAATTTTTGCGAAAATACCATTTTTTATAATTAAGTGTTTGAAAAATATAAAATTTGGGAAATGCTATTTGTGCAGCGTACAATGCTGCTATTACAAAAGTAACTCATCGATATCTATTGATGAATAAAAATAGAGATAAACGAGGGCAGGCAAGCTTATGAACAACAACTACCGTAAACCGCTGCAATCCACCCAGCTGGAATATTATGACGTGCGACAGGCCGTAGAAGATATTCAGCCAGGCGCATATGCCAAACTTCCTTATACTTCTAAAGTCCTGGCAGAGCAGTTGGTGCGTCGTTGTGATCCTGCCATTCTGGAACAGTCTTTACGTCAGCTGATTGAGCGTAAACAGGAACATGATTTTCCCTGGTATCCGGCACGTGTAGTGTGTCATGACATCTTGGGGCAAACGGCACTGGTGGACCTTGCCGGTTTACGTGATGCGATTGCCGATCAGGGCGGTGACCCGTCTAAAGTCAATCCGGTAGTACCAACCCAACTGATTGTCGATCATTCACTGGCAGTTGAGTTTGGTGGTTTTGATCCGGATGCCTTTGAGAAAAACCGTGCCATTGAAGACCGTCGTAACGAAGACCGTTTTCATTTTATTGAATGGACCAAAACCGCGTTTGAAAATGTTGATGTGATTCCTGCCGGTAATGGCATCATGCACCAGATCAATCTGGAGAAAATGTCTCCGGTGATTCAAAACCGTGATGGTCTGGCATTCCCGGACACCTGTGTCGGTACAGATTCGCACACGCCTCATACAGATGCATTGGGCGTGATCTCGATTGGTGTTGGCGGCTTGGAAGCGGAAAATGTGATGTTGGGCCGTGCATCGTGGATGCGTCTGCCAGATATTATCGGTGTGGAATTGGTGGGTCGGCGCAAGCCAGGCATTACCGCAACGGATATCGTCTTGGCATTAACCGAATTCCTGCGTAAAGAACGTGTGGTTGGCGCATATTTAGAATTCTTTGGTGAAGGTGCTGACAGCATGTCGGTGGGTGATCGTGCCACGATTTCCAACATGACCCCGGAATATGGCGCAACGGCTGCGATGTTCTATATCGACCAGAACACCATTGATTATCTGACTTTGACCGGCCGTGAACCTGAGCAAGTCAAACTGGTCGAAACTTATGCCAAAGAGATCGGGCTTTGGGCATCAGACATGACCCAAGCGGAATATCCACGTGTGCTGCGTTTCGATTTATCGACTGTGACACGTAATATCGCTGGCCCATCAAATCCGCATGCACGTGTATCTACGGCTGACCTGAAAGAAAAAGGCATTGCCGGTAATTTAGAAGCAGCTCGTGCGCAAGAAGCGGAAGGCTTGATGCCAGATGGCGCGGTGATTATCGCGGCGATTACGTCTTGTACCAATACCTCCAACCCACGTAATACCGTTGCAGCAGGTTTATTGGCACGTAAGGCCAATGAATTGGGCTTGGTGCGTAAGCCATGGGTGAAATCATCTTTTGCACCGGGTTCTAAAGCGGCGGCACTTTACCTTGAAGAAGCTGGCGTACTTAAAGATTTAGAAAAACTGGGCTTTGGTATCGTGGCCTATGCATGCACGACCTGTAACGGTATGTCGGGTGCACTCGATCCAAAGATTCAGCAGGAAATTATCGACCGTGACCTGTATGCAACAGCGGTGCTTTCGGGCAACCGTAACTTCGATGGGCGTATTCATCCTTATGCGAAACAGGCATTCTTGGCTTCACCGCCTTTAGTGGTAGCGTATGCGATTGCCGGTACGATTCGTTTTGATATCGAAAAAGATGCTTTAGGAAACGATAAAGACGGCAATCCGATTTATCTAAAAGATATCTGGCCATCGGATGAAGAAATTGATGCGCTGGTGAAAGTTGCTGTAAAACCAGAACAATTCAAAAAAATCTATATTCCGATGTTCGACTTGGGTGTGAATGAAAAAGCAACAAGTCCGTTGTATGACTGGCGTCCGCAAAGTACGTATATTCGCCGTCCGCCGTATTGGGAAGGGGCTTTGGCTGCACCGCGTACCTTGTCAAATATGCGTCCGCTGGCGATCTTGGGCGATAACATCACCACTGATCATTTATCACCATCGAATGCGATTGTGCTCGACAGTGCTTCAGGTGAATACCTGAAAAAAATGGGTGTGCCTGAGGAAGACTTTAACTCCTATGCAACGCATCGCGGTGATCACCTGACGACGCAACGTGCGACTTTTGCCAACCCGAAATTGTTCAATGAAATGGTGGTGCGTTCTGATGGCACGATCAAGCAAGGTTCGAAAGCGCGTGTGGAGCCGGAAGGCGAAGTAATGCGGATGTGGGAAGCGATTGAAATCTACATGAACCGTAAACAGCCGTTGATTATTATTGCTGGTAAGGATTATGGTCAGGGTTCTAGCCGTGACTGGGCGGCGAAAGGTGTGCGTCTGGCAGGTGTAGAAGCAATTGTCGCTGAAGGTTTTGAGCGTATTCACCGTACTAATTTAGTCGGTATGGGCGTTTTACCGCTTGAGTTTAAGCCGGGTACAGATCGTAAGACTTTAGGTCTTGATGGTACTGAGCTGTATAGCGTGATTGGTAATATTGCGCCACGTTCGACTTTAACTTTAGTAATTGAGCGTTCAACCGATGATGGTAAGAACCAGATTATTGAAGTACCAGTCACTTGCCGTCTGGATACTGAAGAAGAAGTACATGTGTATGAAGCGGGTGGGGTATTACAACGCTTTGCACAGGATTTCTTGGAAGGGAATGTGGCTTAATCTTTTTTTTAATCACCCCTAGCCCCTCTTTGAAAAAGAGGGGAACTCCCCACTGCTGTCCCATAGTTTGCTTTAAATAAAAAAACCTGAGTCCTAACAGTTAAAATATGAGTGCAAACAAACACTTTAACGACCAGGA